>CAYVPC010000043.1:0-19949 GCA_964453555.1 uncultured Hyphomicrobiales bacterium
CGTGCTGCGCGTCGCCCGCACGCTCGCCGACCTCGACGGCGCCGACAAGGTTGCCCGCGCGCATCTCGCCGAGGCGTTGTCCTACCGGGCGCCGGCCGACGAAATCAGAAGGGCGGCTTAGCGCCGCTGAAAGTTCTATCCGCCGTTGCTGACATTGATCACCCCGCGCATGCCGATGGCGGAAAGGAATTCGTGCCGCGTCTCGGCATGGTCGCGGAACACGCCGAGCATGCGGCTCGTCACCATGGTGACGCCGGACTTGTGCACGCCGCGGGTGGTCATGCATTGATGCGTCGCCTCGGCGACCACCGCAACGCCGTGCGGCTTGAGTACTTCGTCGACGCAGGTGGCGATCTCGGCGGTCATCTTCTCCTGGATCTGCAGCCGCCGCGCATAGACCTCGACCAGCCGCGCCAATTTGGAAATACCGACGACGCGGTTCGCCGGCAGATAGCCGATATGCACGCGGCCGATGATCGGCGCCATGTGGTGCTCGCAATGCGACTCGAAGCGGATATCGCGCAGCACGACGACCTCGTCATAGCCGCCGGTCTCCTCGAACGTGCGCTTGAGATAGTCGCGCGGATGGTCCTTGTAGCCGGCGAACCATTCCTCATAAGCGCGTACGACGCGGCCCGGCGTCGCCAGCAGACCTTCACGGTCCGGATCGTCGCCCGCCCAGCGGATGAGCGTGCGCACGGCAGCCTCGGCCTCTTCGCGAGCCGGCCGCGCCAACTCGGCCGGCCCGGCCGCCTTGCCCCGCGCGCGCTTCGAACTCACCATCTTGTCCATTCTGCATTCTCCGGCCGCTTCGGCCCGCGGCGTGGTCACCAATCGAAACGCCGGGCCGATGTTAACAAAGCATCAACCGTTGCTCCATCGTTCTTGCTTAAAGCAAGGGATGCGCAAGGTTCATAGGCCAAAATCCGCTTAACTGCATCGACAACAAGCGCACCCGGCGCGGCGCATCGGCTGCCGCGGCGTGCCAAGCGGGAACGGGACCATGCGCCCTCGCGCCACCCTCGGAAAGCCCGCGATCATCGGCCGCCGGCTGTTCTCGTTCGTCGTCCGCTCGGCCGTCATCATCTCGATGTCGTTTGCGGTCGCGTTCGGTTTCCTCGCCGGGGCGACGTCGCCGATGGCCCATTACGATCCATATATGTTCGCGATCGGCGTCGCTTCGCTGTTCGGCGCTTCCTGCGGGGCGCTGGGAATCCTGATGGCCCGCATCCGCCAGATGAAGCACGAGCTGCGCGATTTCGAGACGCGGCTGGACGAGGCGGCCGACCGCAACTGGGAAATCCGGGAAGCGCAGGAGCGCACCAAAAGCTTCTTCGAGGCGCAGGACGACGTCATCGTGCGCCGCGACGGCGCCGGCGCCATTACCTACGCCAACGACGCCTTCTGCGCGCTGGCCGGCCGCGCGCGGCCGGAGCTCCTCGGAACGAGCTTCGTGCTGCCGGTGGCGGAACAGGGCGAAACCGTTATCCTCGCCGACGGCGCGCGCGCCTATGATCAGAAGATCGGCACCGCCGCCGGCGCGCGCTGGATCGCCTGGCGCGAAGTCACCGTGCGCGCCGACAACGACAGCGAGATGCAGAGCGTCGGCCGCGATGTGACCGAGCGCGTGCTCGGCGAAGAGGCGCTCGCCGAAGCGCGCGACCAGGCCGAGGCAGCGAACCGCGCCAAGTCGCGCTTTCTCACCATGGTGTCGCATGAAATCCGCACGCCGCTGAACGGCATTCTCGGCATGGCCGATCTCCTCGGTGACACGCCGCTGACGCCGGAGCAGGCGACCTACCTCAACGCGGTGAAGACCTCGGGCGAAACTTTGCTCTCGCTGATCGAAGAGGTGCTCGATTTCTCCAAAATCGAGGCCGGACGACTCGACCTCGCGGCGCGGCCGTTTCCGCTTGCCGCCTTCGTTGAGGAGGCGGTCGAGCTCCTTGGCCCGCGCGCCCAAGCCAAGGGGCTGGAGATTTGCTGCTATGTCGACGAGCGCCTGCCCGCGCGGGTCATCGGCGATGCCGCGCGTCTACGCCAGGTGCTGTTCAACCTCGCCGGCAATGCCATCAAATTCACCGAACAGGGCGGCGTATCGATCGTCGTCGAGCCGGGCGAGCGCGCCGACACGGTCGCGATCACGGTGCACGACACCGGTATTGGCATCTCCACGGAAGACCAGGCGCGCATCTTTCTCGAATTCGAGCAAGCTGACTCAGGCTCGACGCGAAAATTCGGCGGCACCGGCCTTGGCCTTACCATCTCCAACAAGGTCGTCGAGAGCATGGGCGGCGCGATCGCGGTTGAAAGCCTACCCCAGCAAGGCTCGACCTTCCGCGTGACCGTGCCGCTGGCGCACGCCGGCGACGGCGACGAGCCGGCGCTTGCGGTGCCCGATCTCGCGGGCGAGGACATTCTGATTGTCGCATCGGCCGCGATTGAAGCGTCCCTGCTGGCGCGGCGGCTGCAACGCTGGGGTGCGCGGACCAAGATCGTCCCCGACGGCGACGTGGCAGCGGTGCTCCTGCCCGAGCAGATGTGGAGCGCCGTCCTGGTCGATCACGCGATCGGCACGCGCGCGAGCGAGAAGCTTGCGCAGGCGGCGGGGAGCTTGCAGCGGCGGATCGTGCTGGTCACGCCGGCGATGCGCAACGAACTCGCCGCGCTCAAGGAAGCCGGCTTTACCGGTTATCTCATCAAGCCGGTGCGCGCAGCTTCCCTCGCCGCGCGCTTTTCGGCCGACGACGCATTCGATCCCGGCGCGGCGATGGAACCGTCGGACATGCCGACAGCGGCGCGCCCCAATACCGGCCTTTCGATCCTGGTCACCGAGGACAACGAGATCAACGCGCTGTTGGCGCGCGCGCTCTTGGTCAAGCTCGGCTATCAGCCCACCATGGTCGCAACTGGCGCTGCCGCGGTCGAATCGTGGCTTGCCGCGCGTTCGGCCGGAACGCCCTATGACCGCGTCATCATGGATTTGCACATGCCGGGCATGGACGGCCTGGAAGCCACACGCCGGATTCGCGCTATCGAAGCGGAAACCGATGCGCCGCGCACGCCGATTCTGGCGCTGACCGCGAACGCTTCCGCGGAGGATCGCGAGGCCTGCCTCGCCGCCGGCATGGACGGCTTCCTGGTGAAGCCGCTCGACCGCGAACGACTTGCCGCCGCGCTCGCGGCCTCGGCCAACGCCGCGCTCGCCGCCTAACTTTACAGCCGGCGCAGCGCCACCTCGTCGACTTCGTGATCTTCGCCTTTTTTCAGGATCAGATCGGCGCGCGGCCGCGTCGGCAGGATATTCTCGTGCAGATTGACGAGGTTGATCCGGTTCCAGATCGAAGTCGCGGTTTTGATCGCTTCCTCGTCGGATAGTTTCGCGTAGCGGTGAAAATACGATTTCCGGTCGGCAAAGGCGGTGCCGCGCAAAGCCAAAAAGCGGGCGACGTACCACGACAGCAGCACGCCCTCGTCGGCATCGAGATAGACCGAGAAATCGAAGAAGTCGGAAACAAACGGCACGGCCTTGCCGTCTTTGGGTAGCCGCCCGGCCTGCAGCACGTTGAGGCCCTCGACGATGAGGATGTCCGGCCGGTCGATTTCGATCCACCGGTTCGGGATGACGTCGTAGATCAGATGCGAATAGACCGGCGCGCGCACCGGTCGGCGGCCGGCCTTGATGTCGGAGAGGAAGCGCAACAGCGCCGGCAGGTCATAGCTTTCGGGAAAACCTTTTTTCTCCATCAGGTTTTCGCGTTCGAGCACCGCGTTCGGGTAGAGGAAACCGTCGGTGGTGATCAGATCGACCTTCGGCACGTTCGGCCAGCGCGCCAGCAGCGCCTGCAGCACGCGCGCCGTAGTCGATTTGCCGGCGGCGACCGAACCGCCGACGCCGATGATGTAGGGCATTTTCGCGTCCTCGGTGCCGAGGAAGCCTTGCTGCGCGCGAAACAGCCGCTGCGTCGCGGCGACGTAGAGCGACAGGAGCCGCGACAGCGGCAGATAGATCTCCTCCACCTCCGACATGTCGAGCCGGTCGTGCAATGAGCGCAGCCGCGTGACCTCTTCCGGCTCGAGCGTCATCGGCGTGTCTTGGCGCAAACCCGCCCATTCCGCCCGCGGGAACACGCGATACGGCGAGACGTCGGGCTCGTTACGCTGCTCCATGCGACGCCTTTTAGTCCCCGCCCTTGCGCGCGGCTTTTTCGTCAAGGCCGGATTGGCGCGTGCGCTCCGCCAGCGCGGCTTCGACTTCGGCCAGCGCGATGCCGCGGGCATGCAGCACCACGAGCAAATGGTAGAGAAGATCGGCCGCTTCCGCGATGACACGGCCGCGATCTTCGGCGATGGCGGCGATCGCCACTTCGACCGCTTCCTCGCCGACTTTCTTGGCGCAGTAGGTCACGCCCCTGTCGATCAGCGCGCGCGTATAGGAGCTTTCGGCGCTCGCCTGCGCGCGCGCCTGTACCCGCTTTTCAAGGTCCTGGAGGGTGAACGCGGCCATCGCCGTTCCTTAGCATCTCCACGGCGGCGCGGGGAGAGCCGGCAAGCATATAAGCCCTGTCGGAACGGCGTTTCACCGGACTATCGCAGGCTTTAGGATGACGGCATGCGTGCGCCGGTCCTCGATTTCTGGTTCGATTTCGCGTCGACCTATTCGTACCCGACAGTGATGCGCCTGGAACCGCTGGCGCGCGCAGCCGGCGTGGATGTGAGATATCGGCCGTTCCTGCTCGGCGCGATTTTCAAGGCGCAGGGCTGGGACACGTCGCCGTTCAATCTCTATCCCGCCAAAGGCCGCCATATGTGGCGCGATCTTGAACGGCTGTGCGCGGAGCTGTCTTTGCCGTTCCGCCGCCCCGAGCCGTTTCCGCAAAACAGCCTGCTGGCGGCGCGCGTCGCACTGACCGGCGGCGATGCGGCGTGGACGGATGCGTTCTGCCGCGCCGTCTTTTCGGCGGAATTCGCGGAAGGACGGCGCATCGACGATCCCCAAGCCCTTGGCGCTATCCTTGCTGACCTCAAATCCGACTCCGCCACCATCCTCGCCGCCGCGCAATCGAACGGCGTCAAGGAAAGGTTGCGCTCGGAGACGGCGGAAGCGCAGCGTATCGGCATTTTCGGCGCGCCGAGCTTTGTCACGGCGGACGGCGAAATGTTCTGGGGCAATGACCGGCTCGAACAGGCACTCGCCTGGGCGAAGCGCGGGCGGTGAGCCCGGCAAAAATCAGGGGTCGAGCCGCACCGGCAGACCCGCGCGCGCCATATGTTCCTTCGCCTCGCGCACGGAATGCTCGCCGAAATGGAAGATCGAGGCGGCCAGCACCGCGCTCGCGTGTCCGTCGCGAATACCTTCGACAAAATGTTCGAGCGTGCCGACGCCGCCCGAGGCAATCACCGGCACCGAAACCGCGTCGGCGACGGTGCGCGTGAGCGCGATGTCGAAGCCCTGCCGCGTGCCGTCGCGATCCATCGAGGTCAGCAGGATTTCACCGGCGCCGAGCGCGACCACCTCGCGCGCGTAGGCGACGGCGTCGAGCCCGGTCGGGTTGCGCCCGCCATGGGTGAAGATTTCCCAGCGGTCCGTTTCCGGCGGCTTTGATACCTTCTTTGCATCGATCGCCACCACGATGCACTGGTCGCCGAACTTCTCCGCCGCTGCCTTGACGAAAGCGCGGCGCGCGACCGCAGCGGTGTTGATTGACACTTTATCGGCGCCGGAAGCGAGCAGCGTGCGGATGTCGTCGATGGTGCGCACGCCGCCGCCGACCGTCAGCGGCATGAAGCAGGCTCCCGCGGTGCGGCGCACCACGTCGAGCATGATGCCGCGGTCTTCGTGGCTGGCGGTGATGTCGAGGAAGGTCAGTTCGTCGGCGCCGGCGGCGTCGTAGGCAATGGCGGCTTCGACCGGGTCGCCGGCGTCGCGCAGATTGACGAAATTGACGCCCTTGACGACGCGGCCATCCTTCACGTCGAGGCAGGGAATGATGCGGACCTCGAACATTTACGCCGCCCGCACCGCGCGAATGAGCTTGAGCGCCGCCGCCGCATCGAGCCGACCGTCATAGAGCGCACGGCCGGCGATGGCGCCGGCGAGTTTCTTCGCGCGCGGCGCAAGAAGCGCGCGCACGTCGTCGAGCGAGGCAAGGCCGCCCGAGGCGATCACCGGAATCCTCACGGCGGCGGCGAGCGCGACGGCGGCGTCGAGGTTGAGCCCCTCTAACATGCCGTCGCGCGCGATGTCGGTATAGATGATGGCGGCGACACCGGCGTCTTCGAATCGTTTGGCGATATCGAGCGCGGACAATTCGGATGTGGCGGCCCAGCCTTCCACCGCCACCTTGCCGTCGCGGGCATCCAACCCGACCGCGATGCGGCCGGGAAATTTTCTCGCGGCGTCCTTGACCAGGGCCGGCTCGCGCACGGCGGCAGTGCCGATGACGGCGCGTGCCACGCCCTTATCGAGCCACGTTCCGATCGTGGCGAGGTCGCGGATGCCGCCGCCGAGCTGGAGCGGAATCTTGACCACGCCCAGGATGCGCTCGACCGCGGCGGCGTTCATCGGTCTGCCGGCGAAAGCGCCGTCGAGATCGACCACGTGCAGATATTCAAAACCCTGCGCCGCGAAAATACGCGCCTGCTCGGCCGGATCGCGATTGAACACGGTCGCGCGCGCCATGTCGCCCTGCTGCAGGCGCACGGCTTCGCCGTCTTTCAGGTCGATCGCCGGAAAAAGGATCACGGCTTCCACTTGAGGAAATTTGCAATCAGTGCCAGCCCGAGCTTTTGGCTCTTCTCCGGGTGGAATTGCGTGCCGACAATGTTGTCGCGCGCCACGATGGCGGTGACCGGACCGCCGTAATCAGTCTCCGCCAGCAGATCGCCGCGTTGCGCCACCCTGAAAGCGTAGGAGTGCACGAAATAAGCGTGCAGGCCCTCCGGTCCGAGCGGCAAACCCTCGACCAACTTGTGCGGCCGCGCGATGTTGAGTGTATTCCAGCCCATGTGGGGAATTTTCAGGCTTGGATCCTTGGGTACGATGCGGTCGACCTCACCGGCGATCCAGCCCAGCCCGCTCGTGATCTCGTATTCGCGTCCCCGTTCGGCCAGGAGCTGCATGCCGACGCATATGCCGAAGAACGGACGGGCCTTGCGCCGCACCGCCTCCTCAAGCGCCGCCGCCATCCCATCGACGGCCATCAATCCCCTCTTGCAGTCGGCGAATGCGCCGACCCCGGGCAGCACCACGCGATCGGCCGACGCAACCGCGCGCGGATCGTTGGTCACCAGGATCGGCTGATTGAGGCCGGCGTCATGCGCGGCGCGCTCGAAGGCCTTCGCCGCCGAGTGCAAATTGCCGGAACCGTAATCGACGATGGCCACGCTCACCGGCTTGCTCCCGGATCGGGAAACAGACCAACGATGTCGGGCGGATGCGGGGTGGACGGCGACGGCGTAAATGAAACAGCGGGTGGCTCGGCTTGCTTGCCGGGTGCCCGAAGCCAGGCGTCGAAGAAGCGCCGCTCGGCGTCTTCGAGATCCTCGCCGTTGACGATTCCAACGTTCTTCCAGCCGCGGCGCGCCAGCGTGAAGCGGCGCAGCGTGCTTGCCTCGACGCCGACCAAAAGCGCGATCAACAGCCCAGCGAGCAGGACGCCGCCGCTACGCGCCCCCGCGTAATAGACCGCGCTCTCGACCGCCCCGGAAACCACAATATAGATCAGCAGCACCAGCCACATCCGGTGCCATATCATCCAAAGCCACGCGGCTATGAAGGCCCAGAAATAGAATCCGTCGCGCACAAAGACGAAGCGTTCCGGCTCGGGAACGGCACCCGCGGCGCGCAGCGGCGGTTCGTGGACGGTGAAAACGGACATGACGTAATTCCAGCGCTGTCATTAATTCCCGCGGGGAGCGGCTTAAACTCACCCGCCGAGCGTGCCCTTGGTCGAGGGCACTTCTTGCGCGGCGCGCGGATCGATCGCAACCGCCATCCGCAACGCCCGCGCCAAGCCCTTGAAGCAGGATTCGGCGATGTGGTGATCGTTGGTGCCGTAAAGCGTCGCAACGTGCAGCGTCACCGCCGCATTGATGGCGAAGGCCTGGAACCATTCCTGCACCAGTTCGGTGTCGAACGGCCCGACTTTGTCGCGCACGAACTCCGATTTGAAGACAAGGAACGGCCGGCCGGAAATGTCGATCGCGACGCGCGTGAGCGCCTCGTCCATCGGTATGTGCACGTCGGCGTAGCGCGTGATGCCTTTCATGTCGCCGAGCGCCTGCTTCACTGCCTGCCCGAGCGCGATGCCGACGTCCTCGGTGGTGTGGTGATTGTCGATATGCAGGTCGCCCTTGGCCTTGACCTCGATGTCGATGCGCGAGTGCCGCGCCAGCAGCTCGAGCATGTGATCGAGAAAGCCGATACCGGTTGCGATCATGGGGCGGCCTTCGCCGTCAAGGTTGATCGCAACCTCGACGGCGGTCTCCTTGGTGGTCCGTTTCACGGACGCTTTGCGCATAAAGTTCTCCGCGACGCGAGGCGCCTTTTATCAGGGCTTTATCAACTCCGCCAATCGGCCGGACCGCGCATTTGCATTGCCGGCGGCCAACTCCTAAATCATGGCCTAAACGAAGGCTTTCCGCCGCATGTCAGCCCCCGAATCCGGCTCCTCCGGCCCTTGGCACGGCACTACCATCCTGACCGTTCGCAAGGGCGATCTGGTCGCCATCGGCGGCGACGGGCAAGTGTCGATTGGCCAGACCATCGTCAAGGCCAATGCGCGCAAGGTCCGCCGTCTGGGCGGCGGCGACGTGATCGGCGGCTTTGCCGGCGCCACCGCCGACGCCTTTACGCTGTTCGAGCGGTTGGAAGGAAAACTCGAGCAATATCGCGGTCAGCTGATGCGGGCGGCAGTTGAATTGGCGAAGGATTGGCGCACCGACCGCTACCTACGCCGGCTCGAGGCAATGATGGTCGTCGCCGACAAGGAAGTATCGCTCGTGCTTACCGGCACCGGCGACGTGCTTGAACCGGAGGCCGGCATCGCCGGCATCGGCTCGGGCGGCAATTACGCGCTGGCCGCCGCCCGCGCGCTGGCCGACGGCCCGCTCGACGCCGAGGCGATCGTACGGCGTTCGCTCGATATCGCCGCCGACATTTGCGTCTACACCAACCGCAACGTCACCGTCGAGACATTGAAGGCATAACCAACGTCATTGCATGAGTGATTTCTCCCCGCGCGAAATCGTTTCCGAGCTTGACCGCTTCATCGTCGGCCAGGCCGACGCCAAGCGTGCGGTCGCCATCGCGCTGCGTAACCGCTGGCGACGGCTGCAACTCGAAGAGCGGCTGCGCGAAGAAGTGCTGCCGAAGAATATCCTGATGATCGGACCGACTGGCGTCGGCAAGACCGAAATTGCACGCCGCCTCGCCAAGCTTGCCGGCGCGCCGTTCCTCAAAGTCGAGGCGACCAAGTTCACCGAAGTCGGATATGTCGGCCGCGACGTCGAGCAGATCGTGCGCGACCTGGTCGAGATCGCGATCACGCTGACGCGGGACCGCAAGCGCAAGGACGTGGCGGCGAGAGCCCAGCAGGCGGCCGAGAGCCGCGTGCTCGACGCGCTCGTCGGCGCCAATGCCAGCGCGGCGACCAAGGAAGCGTTCCGCCGCAAATTGCGCGGCGGCGAGCTCAACGACAAGGAAATCGAGATCGAGGTGCAGGCGTCGGGCGGCATGCCGCTGTTCGAAATTCCGGGCATGCCCGGCGCGCAGATGGGCGCCATCTCGATCGGCGACATCTTCGGCAAGCTCGGCGGCGGGCGCACCAAGACGCGGCGCGTCACCGTGCACGAATCCTACGACATCCTGATCAACGAGGAATCCGACAAGTTGCTCGACACCGAGCAGCTCACGCAGGAAGCGATCAAGGCGGTGGAGAATAACGGCATCGTCTTCCTCGACGAAATCGACAAGATTTGCGCGCGCGACGGGCGTATCGGCGCCGACGTATCACGCGAGGGCGTGCAGCGCGATCTGTTGCCGCTGATCGAGGGCACGACGGTTGCGACCAAGCACGGGTCGGTGAAGACCGACCACATCCTGTTCATTGCCTCGGGCGCGTTTCACATTTCGAAGCCGTCCGACCTCTTGCCGGAACTGCAAGGCCGGCTGCCGATTCGGGTCGAATTAAAGCCGCTCACGCGCGACGACATGCGGCGCATCCTCACCGAGCCCGAAGCCTCGCTGATCAAGCAATATGTTGCGCTGATGCAGACCGAGGGTGTGACGCTGGAATTCTCCCAGGACGCCATCGATGCCGTCGCCGACATGGCAGTGGCGGTAAATTCAAGCGTGGAGAATATCGGCGCGCGGCGCCTGCAAACGGTGATGGAGCGCGTGCTCGACGAGGTTTCCTTCGCAGCGCCCGACCGGGCAGGCGACACCGTCAAGATCGACGCCGCCTACGTGGAGCAACACGTCGGCGATCTCGCCAAGAATGCCGATCTGAGCCGGTTTATTTTATAGCACGCGCGAATCGCAAAAGCCGCACGCGCAATCCAAAATCACTTCTGCCGCGCGCCGCTCATTTCGCGGATCACCGCCAGCCACTTCTCGACATGCGCAAGCGTCTGCCGGTCGGCGGTATCGGCTTTCGGTTTGGACTGCATAGCGGCGGATTCGGACATGGCGCGCGGCTCCTGGTCGACGAAGCCTTTGTCGCAGAGGAAATCGGCCGTTTCGAGCAACCGGCCGGTCTTCCAACCGTTAAGGTTAACACCGGTTTATCGCGCGCGGCGGAGCCGCACATAGAGCGCGCCCTGCCCGCCATGCCCGACATGCGCATCGTCAAAGCCGACGACCAAGGCGCGAAATTCGGGCGTCGCCAGCCATAGCGGCACGGATCGCTTGAGGACGCCGCGTTCACCGGGACCGCCCTCGCCGCGCGTGCCCTTGCCGGTGACGACAAGCGCGACTCTGACGCCGTTCTCCTGCGCGCGGCGCAAGAAGCGCAACAATTCCGCATGCGCCTGCTTCTGGGTGTAACCGTGCAAATCGAGCCGCGCCTCGATCGGATCGCGCCCGCGCGCCACGCGCTGCTTGAGCTTTCGTCCGAGCGGAGCAAGCGGAGGCGCTTGTTTTGCCGGCGGGACATTCGGACGAACCGGGGGGCGCGCAACCGCGGGCGCCTCTTTGGGGCTCGCAGCGCCGGGATCGCACTCGTCCGATGCTTCGGCGGCCGGCCGCGCCCGTTGCAGAGGCATGATCGAGCGGGCGACGCCAGTCCAGAGCGCGCGCTCCTCTTCGCTCAGGGAACGCCCCCGGCTCATGGCCGTCGCCGCGGTTTCGTTTTCGGCTGCGGAGCCGGCTCCGGCACCGCGGCGGGCTTTTCTTCCGGCGGCGCCTCTTCCGCAGTCGGGTCGACCATCGTGCCGGGGGTGAACTGCGCGAAAAAGCCCGGGCGTTCAGGCGGCAGCGGAATACCGCGCGCCGCCTCGACCGGATCGAGTTCGCGCGGCATCAGCATGACGAATTGGCCGGGATGGCGGATGCGGCCGGCGATGCGCGCGGCTTCAGCGCCGGCGCCGAAGAAGATATCGGCGCGCGCCGGCCCGACGATGGCCGAGCCGGTATCCTGCGCGAAGACCAGCCGGCGGAATTGCGTCCCCGCCTTGTCGTTGGCGATCGGCAGATCGGCGCTGATGAAGAACGGCGTGCCGTAGGCATGCAGCGAGCGATCAACCGCGATCGACCGGCCCGGCACCAGCGGCACACCCTCGCCGCCCACCGCCTCGTCGGCGGCGGCGAGATCGGTAATGCGGAAGAAGACATAGGACTTGTTCTGCCGCCGGATGTCCTTCGCTTCGTCGGGACGAGCTTGCATCCAGTCGCGGATGCGCTGCATGGATATTTCGTCCCTCGGAACAAGCTTGCGTTCGGCGAGCACGCGGCCGACCGGCGTGTAAGGCCAGCCGTTATGCGAATCGTAATTGACCCGTAAGACCGATCCGTCTTCCAGCCGGATGCGGGCAGAGCCTTGAATCTGGGCGAACAAAACGTCGATCTCGCTGCGCAAATAACATATTTCCAGATGCCAGCCGTCGAGCGCGCCATCTTCGATCTGGCCGCGGTCGTAATACGGCACGATTTTGCGGCGGCCGACCCGGCGGCCAACTTTGACGCCCTTGCTGGGAAAGAAATCGCCGAGTTTACGCCTGCCGGAGGCGACCAGATTCGGCGGCCGGCGATATAGCGGCGCGGTGAACTCGCCGGTCGGCACGCGCGAACCCTGGACGATCGGCTCGTAATAGCCGGTGAGAAAGCCGTCGCTGTCGCCCAGCCGGCTGATGCGAAGCGGCCGGAAATTGTCCTCGAAAAACTTGCGGGCGCCGTCCTCCTCAAGCGGAACGGCGGCGAATCCGCGCGCGCAGACCGCCTTTAGCGCGTCGGTGATCGTCGCGGTATCCGGCACCGGCGGCCGGCTGGCATTGAGCGCGCGGCAGCTTTCGAGAAAGGCGGCAAACGCGGTGGCATGGTCGTCATTCGCCCAGCCGTCGATATCCGTCCAATCGACCGGCTCGTATTGCGTGTCGGGAAACTTGATCGGCTCCGGTTCGGCGCCCTGCGACGCGGCTGGCGAAGCGGCGAGACCGAGCAACGCAGCGACCAAAAGAAATACCCGACAACCTGCCGCCATCGCCTCACTGTCCGGCTTCGGTTGCTACAACCTTCCAGTTCGGATCGCGGGATGAGACATCGCGCGCGAACGTCCAGACATCGGTGACGTCGGTGACCTTTTCGGCGTTGCCTTCGATGACGTTTCCGGATCGATCGCTGGTGGCGGAAATGAGCTTGGAGACGAAGCGAATGGTGAGCTGCGCCGTGCGGGCGCGCAATTCGGCCCCGGTGATGGTGGACCCGTCGATCGAAACAAAACGCGTCTCAGCGGTCTCGCCGCGGCCCTCGCGTTCGCTGATCGCGGCATCGAAGCCGTCGAACACCTCGCGGGACAGGAGGCTGCGCAATTGCCGGCGGTCACCCTCGGCAAAAGCGGTGACGATCATCTCGTAGGCCGCGCGCGCTCCGGTGATGAAGTGCTTGGCGTCGAAAGCCGGATCCGTGGCGATAATAGCGTCGAGGCCGGCGGCGACATTCGAGCCGCTCTCGGCGACGTCCTTCCAGCGGTCCGCCGGCGGCGGCGTGACCTCGACCGGGCGTGTCGGCGCCGGCTCGGCCGGGCTCGCCGGCCGCGGCGGCAAGGTGACGACCTTGTCGGCGACCGGGCTGCGCGCCTCGCGCGCCGAATAAGGGTCGTAAGGCGGCCGCTCACGGCCGGTCCGTTGCCCCAACACGCTGCGCAGCCGCAGGAAAATGAAAACGGCCAGCGCCAGGAAGATGATGGTGTAAATGTCGAACAAGTCTCGTTTCTCTCGGCGTCGCAACGACGGGACGGCACATCCCGATGGCGGTGCAAGTAACACACCGCGGTGGCGCCCGGGTCCCCGCTCTATGTAGTCACGCACGGGGAGCCAACCAGTGGCCGCTATCCGGTAAGCGTGCCGACACCAAGTTTAGACGATCACCGCCGCCGCGCCAACATTGTAAGGGCGAAACTGTTCCCGTTTATGTCGAATCCGCGTGAAAAGGCCGCCGATTGCCGAGACTGGCGCCGTTGTTCACCCGCTTTGCCTGTGTTAGCCAACCCTTATCCGCCTGCGGCGGTCCGGAGATGCGTTTATGTCGGCGACCAACGGCGGTCCTCAGGACCCTTCTCCCCAGGCCGCGATGCCGCAAATCGGCGTGCTCGGGCAGTATGTGAAGGATTTCTCGTTCGAGAACCCGAACGCGCCGCGTTCGATGACGCCCACCGGGCAGCAGCCGAGCATCGCCATCCAGGTTCATGTCGATGCCGCCCCGGTCAGCACAACCGATTTCGAAGTGACGCTGCGTCTCGAGGGGAAGGCGGAAGCCCAAAACATGCTGCTGTTCAGTTTCGAGCTGGTTTTTGCCGGCGCTTTCCGCATCCAGAACGTGCCGCCCGAAAGCCTGCAGCCGATCGTGCTGATCGAATGCCCGCGGCTATTGTTTCCGTTTGCGCGCGAGATCATCGCCACCGCCGTGCGCAACGGCGGGTTTGCGCCGCTGCTGCTCGATCCGATCGATTTTGTCAGCCTCTACCGCCAGCGTCTTGCCGGCGCACAGCCGTCGCCGCCGTCACAGCCGCTTAATCCGAACTAAGGTAATCGCCCCAGATCGGACTGTCGCCAAGCGTGGCGACGAACGCCCGATGCGCGGCGCGCTCCTCAGCCGTAATCGCGGGGATGAGTGGCACCACACGCTCCCGCACGATGATCGGTTCGCCCACCGTCCGGCCCGGCGCCGCGGCCTGCGCCAGCACCAGTTGCGCCTGGCGCGCGCCGATCAGTTCGACATAGACCTCGGCCAAGAGCTCGGCGTCGAGCAACGCACCGTGTTTGGTGCGATGTGAATTGTCGATCGCGTATCGCGCGCAAAGATCGTCAAGCCGGTTCGAGCCGCCGGGATGCTTGCGGCGCGCGATCAGGAGCGTGTCAACCAGCCGCTCGCGCGCGATCGGCGGCCGGCCGGCCCGCTCGAACTCAGCATTGAGGAAGCCGAGATCGAAGCTGGCATTGTGGGCGACGAGCGGCGCATCGCCGAGGAAGGCGGTCAGTTCGTCCGCCACCTCCGCAAAGAACATCTTGTCCTTGAGGAAATCGTCGCCGAGGCCGTGGATCGCGAATGCTTCCGCCGGCATGCTGCGCTCGGGATTGAAGTAGCGGTGGAAGGTCTGGCCGGATGGAATGCGGTTGACGAGCTCCACACAGCCGATCTCGACCAGACGATGGCCCCGGTACGGGTCGAGACCCGTCGTCTCGGTATCGAGCACGATCTCGCGCATCAAAGTTCCCTGGCGGCCGGTTCACGAATCAGCGGCACCGGTGCGCATCTTAGCGACTGCGCGCAGGATGTCGCGCACCTGGGCGCGGGCGTGGTCGAAGGATTGGGAACTGTCCACGATAAAGTCGGCGCGTCGGCGCTTTTCCCCATCCGGCATTTGCTTCGCGATAAGTGCAGCGAATTTTTCCTCGGTCATGCCAGGCCGTTCGAGCGCCCGGCGCTTTTGCACCTCCGCCGGCGCCGAAACGACGACGACGGCGTCGCAGCCGCGCTGTCCGCCGGTTTCGAAGAGGAGCGGAACGTCGATCACGACCATAGGCGCACCGCGGGCTTGCGCCTCGGCCAGGAACTTGTCGCGCACGGCGCCGACCAGCGGATGCACGATCGCCTCAAGGCGGGCAAGCGCCGCGGCGTCGCCGAGTACCATCGCGGCGAGCCTCGCACGATCCACCTTGCCGCCGACAGTTACGCCGGGAAACGCCCGCTCGATGAGCGGTACGGCTTCACCTTCATAGAGCGTGTGCACGGTGGCATCGGAATCGTGGACCGGTACGCCCTCCTCGGCGAAAAACTGCGCCGTGCGCGACTTGCCCATGCCGAGCGAGCCGGTCAGGCAAAGGACGAAGGGACGTTCGCCGCTCATGACGCAAGACATCCGCGCTGGCGCAGAAATTCGAGCGCCGGTATCAGCGGCAATCCGAGGATGGTGAAATAGTCGCCCTCCACCCGCTCGAACAACTGAAGGCCCAAGCCTTCGATCTGATAAGCGCCGACGCTCGCGGTCGCGGCGTCGCCGACGGCATCGAGATAAAGGCTAATGAACTGGTCGGACAGCACGCGCATGCCCAGCCGTGCAACGCCTGCATGCTCGAATTGTACCGTCGCGTCCTGCGCAAAAGCGATCGCAGCGTGGAGCTCGTGGGTCTGGCCGGAAAGCGCCTGGAGCTGCGCACGGGCGGCCGTGCGATCGGCCGGCTTCGCAAACCTTTTGACGCCGAGCGCGAGCGTCTGGTCGGCGCCGAGAACGAGCCGGCCGGGATATGATCGCGCGACGAACAACGCCTTTGTCCGGGCGAGCAGCGCCGCGATGGCCCCCGGCGTCTGCGCTGCGGCGCCGGCCTCCAGCCCGCGCTCGTCGAGATCCGCCGGATGCAGCTCGACCGGAATACCGGCGGCTTCGAGCAGCGCGCGGCGCGCCGCGCTTCGCGACGCGAGCACGAGCGGATGCGGGGCCAGCCAGAACGCCATAGCTCACGAGGCCATGTGGCGGCGGCGTTCACCAAGGAGCGTCAACACCGCCGCCGCGGTTTCCTCGATGGAACGCCGCGTGACGTCGATCGACGGCCAGTTATGCTTGCTGCAGAGCCGCCGCGAAGCGGCAACCTCCTCGGCCACCGCCTGCTGGTCGATATATTTATCGTCGTCACGGTGCGCCTTTAGCCCGAGCAACCGGTTCTGCCGGATTTGTACGATGCGCTCGGCGGTGGCGTAGAGACCGACGACCAGCGGATGCTTGAGTCGTTCGATTCCGGGCGGGAGCGCCACGCCCGGCACCAGCGGAATGTTCGCCGTCTTGACGCCGCGGTTGGCGAGATAAATCGACGTCGGCGTCTTCGAGGTGCGCGACACGCCGATCAGAAGGACGTCAGCCTCCTCCAGGTCGTCGGCCTGCTGGCCGTCATCATGCATCATCGTATAATTGAGCGCATCAATGCGCCGGAAATAATCGGCATTCAGCGTATGCTGGGCGCCAACCTTGTGGGTCGATTCAGCGCCTAGATAGGCCTGGAAGAGATGCAGCACAGGTCCGAGAACCGACAAGCAGGGCACCCCGAGCGCCCGGCATTTTTCTTCGAGTTTCTCGACGAGATTATTCTGGAGCAGCGTGAAGAGCACGATGCCCGGCGATTGCTCTATCTCGTCCAGCACCCGCTCAAGCTGTTTAACGCTTCGCACAAGCGGATGGACATGCTCGACCGGACTGACTTTCGTATATTGCGCTGCAGCGGCGCGGGACACCGTGATCAGGGTCTCCCCAGTTGAATCGGAGATCAGATGCAGATGGAAAAAGCCGGCCGCGGGCGTCATGGTTCGATTGAACAACCTGTCGATCATCGGAGAGAAGGCCACGGGTATCGGGTCTGCGCAAGAACAATAGGCGACATGACCGAGAATCCGTCCACATCCGTACGCTTTAGCTTATGAGAACAACTGCTCGCGCCGGGCAGCGGTGAAATGTGGATACCAGCCAGACAACGCAGCGGAAACGGCGCAAAAAAGCGCGATATATATGGATAATTCCTCCAACACACATTCCTCTACCGTGAGCGGGAATATGTGCATGAACCGTGGATCACGTATGCATACAAAGGTATGAGTCCAATCAACGGTCCAAACACTACAACAGATTCTCTTAGATTGATTGAGGTAGGATAGACAGCGTGACCGGTAAGCCCGCGATCAAACCTCTTCTGGATGTTCTTGTGGGCACGCGTGCAACTGTACCGCCAATCTGGCTGATGCGGCAGGCGGGGCGATACCTCCCGGAATACCGTGCAATCCGCGCCAAGGCCGGAAGTTTCCTCGACCTTTGCTTTGATGCAAAAAATGCGGCGGAAGTGACATTGCAGCCAATCCGGCGCTTTGGCCTCGATGCGGCGATCCTTTTTTCCGATATTCTGGTCGTTCCGCACGCACTCGGTCAGCGCGTGAGTTTCGAGGACGGCGAAGGGCCAAAGCTCGATGCGCTGCAAGATCCGTCGGCGCTCAAAAATCTCCGCCGCGAAATCGATCAGGCGCGGCTGCAGCCAGTATATGAAGCGATCGGGCGGGTGAAGCGCGAACTCCGCCCGGCAGTGACGCTGCTTGGATTCTGCGGAGCGCCTTGGACGGTGGCTACCTACATGGTCGCCGGCGAAGGTACCGGCGACCAATTTCCAGCCCGGCTATTTGCCTATCGTTTCCCCGAGGCGTTTGCAAAGCTGATCGACATTCTGGTTGAGGCTTCCGCCAGTCACCTGATCCGGCAGTTTGCTGCCGGCGTCGATGCGGTGCAGATTTTCGACACTTGGGCCGGCATCTTGCCGGCCGGTGAATTTCATCGTTGGTGCATCGAGCCCTGCGCGCGCATCGTCACTGCCGTTCGCGAGCAAGTGCCGCAAGCGAAGATCATCGGCTTTCCGCGCGGCGCCGCGACCGGACTTACACGCTATCTCGATGCGGTTGCCGTTAACGCGGTCGGCATCGACTGGACCGTGGAGCTGAATTTTGCTCGCGAGCAAATCCAGACGCGGCGGCCGATTCAGGGCAATCTTGATCCGCTTGTGCTGTTGAGCGGCGGCGCCGCCCTCGACCGATCGGTTGATGCGATCCTTGAGGCGTTTTCGGGCGGACCGTTTATCTTCAATCTCGGCCATGGCGTTCTGCCGGACACGCCGATTGCACACGTCGAGCGCCTAGTCGCGCGCGTGCGCGGCGCCAACAGCTGATGCGAGCCGGCCATGTATCAATGGATTCTCGCATTCCACATCGTCGCGGTGATCGCCTGGATGGCGGGAATGCTCTATCTGCCGCGGCTGTTCGTCTACCATTGCGCGGCTGAGCCGGGTTCCGTGCAATCGGAAACCTTCAAGCTGATGGAGCGCCGGCTACTACGTGGCATCATTAACCCGGCGATGATCGCGACTTGGCTGCTCGGGCTCTGGCTCGGCTGGCTCGGCCCTGATTCTCACTACGGATGGTTCGCCGAGGGCTGGCTGCAAGCCAAGATTGTCCTCGTCCTGGCCATGACCGGAATGCATGGTTTGTTGGCTCGCTGGACGAGAGCCTTCGGCCGCGATCAAAATCGGCATTCAGCGAGGTTCTTTAGGATAATCAATGAGGTACCGACGATCCTCATGATCGGAATCGTGCTTTTAGTGGTGCGGAAACCGTTTTGATCGGCCCGCATTGCCGGTGCACAGCGCCGCTCGGCACTTGCGTAAAGTGCGGTCTTTTCTTATCTTTGTGACATCCCACCGAACGTAGGCGGATGCAATTGAGTTCTGGCTCCAATGGATTGGAGCCCGCTGGTGCATCGGGACCGGGGCCCCAAGCCCCTTGCGACCCAAGACCTACGACTTTCTCTTCTTTCTCCCGCTAGCGACGCCGCGTCCCAACCCCGCCGCTGGCCCGATTTTCATAGGACATTCCGTATGCAGGAAATGAAACTCCAAGAACTTAAGACCAAGACTCCGGCGGAACTTGTCTCCTTTGCCGAAGAGCTTCAGGTCGAAAACGCTTCGACCATGCGCAAGCAGGAGCTGATGTTCGGCATCCTCAAGCAACTCTCCGCGCGCGAAACCGATATTGTCGGTGAAGGCGTGGTCGAGGTGCTCCCGGACGGCTTCGGTTTTTTGCGCTCGCCGGAAGCGAATTATCTGCCTGGCCCCGACGACATCTACGTCTCGCCTTCGCAAATCCGCCGTTTCGGATTGCGCACCGGCGACACCATCGACGGGCACATCCGCAGCCCGAAAGAGGGCGAGCGTTATTTCGCCCTGCTCAAGGTAAACTCGCTCAACTTCGAAGACCCCGAGAAGGCACGCCACAAGGTCAATTTCGACAACCTGACGCCGCTCTATCCGGACGAGTGGCTAAAAATGGAATACGAGGATCCGACCAAGAAGGACCTCTCGGCGCGCGTCATCGACATTGTCGCACCGGTCGGCAAGGGCCAGCGCGCGCTGATCGTGTCGCCGCCACGCACCGGCAAAACGGTGCTGCTGCAAAACATCGCCCACTCGATCACCCACAATCACCCGGAATGCTACCTGATCGTGCTGTTGATCGACGAGCGGCCGGAAGAAGTCACCGACATGCAGCGTTCGGTGAAAGGCGAGGTGATCTCCTCGACCTTCGATGAGCCGGCTGTGCGCCACGTCCAGGTCGCCGAGATGGTGATCGAGAAGGCCAAACGGCTGGTCGAGCACGGCCGCGACGTGGTGATTTTGCTGGACTCGATCACCCGCCTCGGCCGCGCCTACAACAC
>CAYVPC010000044.1:0-19825 GCA_964453555.1 uncultured Hyphomicrobiales bacterium
GCCCACCCCGGGGTTTCTCCGGCTGGCAATCAGGGGCCGCGCCGGCACGTCGTCCGAGACATCGCCGCAAAAGCGATGACATCGGGAGAGGGACCATCCTTGGCGTGAGCACTCAGTTAATGCGCGAACGCACTTCGGATCGTTGCCATAAGATCAGTGAGTCCCCGCCGGTAATAGTTGAGGCTGAGTGGCCCGACCCGGTCGCAGGGATCACGCATATCATCTTCGCGACCGCGCAGGATCGGCTCCTGCATCTCCTGGTCAGTGAACGATCGAGCACCGATTAGCAGCTCTTGGCAGACATACCTCTTACGCTGATACGCTGGTATCAACACGATCGGATCGAGTTGCCAAATGCGCGCTGTTCGGTCCACGGATGCAGTCACGACGTCAGACCCATCCGGGCTGAATGCCGCACTGACCACCTGGTTTGTGTGACCCCAGAGTGTGGTCAGCGCGACGCCCGTCACGGTGTCCCATACTCGCGCGGTATTGTCCGCGGATGCGGTGACGATCCGCGAACCGTCTGGGCTGAACGTTGCACTGATCACTCGATCCGTGTGCCCTGAAAGCGTGGTCAGCGCAGCGCCTGTGTTACCGTCCCACAGTCGCGCCGTGTTATCAAACGATGCGGTGACGACGCGAGAACCGTCTGGGCTGAACGCCGCAACGTTCACCCATTCTGTATGTCCCAACAGCGCGGCCAAGGCCGCGCCCGTCTTCGCGTCCCACAAGCGCGCCGTCTTATCCGCCGACGCGGTGACGATCCGTGAACCGTCTGGGCTAAACGCCGCACTGATCGCTCGATCCGTGTGCCCCGAAAGCGTGGTCAACGCAGCGCCTGTGTTACCGTCCCACAATCGTACGGTGTTATCAAACGATGCGGTGACGATGCGAGAACCGTCTGGGCTAAACACCGCACTACTCACCCAACTCGTATGCCCCGAAAGTGTGGCGATAAGTGAACCTGTCTTGGTGTTCCACAATCGCGCGGTATGGTCGAAAGCTGCGGTGACGACGCGCGAACCATCTGCACTGAACGCCGCACTAACTACCCGATCCGTGTGACCTAGGAGCGCGGCGAGAGCCGCGCCCGTCTTGGCATCCCACACTCGCGCAGTGTTATCGTCGGAGGTGGTGACCAGGCGCAAACCGTCCGCACTGAACGTCGCGCTGTTCACCGCGGCCGTATGCTTGGTGAGGGTCGCTACAACGGTATTCGTCATCAAGTCCCACAACCGCGCGGTCTTATCTTCCGATACAGTGACAACGCGAGTACCATCCGGGCTAAACGCCGCGCCGTTCACCGCGTCCCCATGTCGTGCGAGTGTAGCGTACGCGGCACCCTTCTTGACGTCCCAGACGCGCGCGCTCTTGTCCTCGGATGCAGTGATGACGCGTGAACCGTCCGGGCTGAACGCCGCCCTAAATACTGCGCCGTTATGACCCCAGAGCGTGGCGAGCAAGGCGCCCGTGTTGGCGTTCCAGACGCGTGCCGTCCTGTCCTCGGACGCGGTGACGACGCGAGAGCCCTCCGGATCGAACGCCGCTGTCCAAACCCAACTCGTATGCCCTGAAAGTGTGGCCAACTCAGCGCCGGTCGCCGCGTCCCACACGCGCGCATTGCCGTCCAGGGATGCGGTGACGACCCGAGAGCCGTCCGCGCTGAACGCTGCGCTGATTACTGGTCCCGTGTGTCCCGAGAGCGTGGCCAACTCAGCGCCGGTGTTGGCGTTCCACACCCGCGCCGTCCTGTCCTCGGATGCGGTGACGACGCGGGATCCGTCCGGGCTGAACGCCGCGCCCCACACCCAACCGGTATGGCCTGAGAGTACGGTCAGCTCGGTGCCTGTAGCGGTGTCCCACACTATAGCCGTATAATCGACCGACGATGTGACCACGCGCGCGTCGTCTGGGCTGAACACCGCGCTGTTTACTGCATCCAAATGCCCCGAAAACGTGGCAATCGCGGTGCCCGTCCGCGCGTCCCACACTCGCGCGGTGTTGTCGTTGGATGCGGTGACCACGAGAGAACCATCCCGGCTGAACACCGCGGTGTTCACCGGACCTGTATGCCCCAAGAACGTGGTAAGCATAGCGCCCGTCTTGGCATCCCACACGCGCGCTGTCTTATCCCAGGAAGTGGTGACGATGCGGCTGCCGTCGGCACTGAACGCTGCGCTGTTCAGCCAAACCTTGTGCCCCGAGAGTATGGCCAGCGCGGCGCCTGTCTCGGCCCCCCACACCCGCGCGGTCCCGTCCCACGATGCAGTGACGATACGAGATCCGTCCGGACTGAATGCCACGCTGCTAACCAAGCCTATGTGCCCAACTAAAGCCGATCTAAAATAACAATCATGCGCGGACGCAAACAGCGACAGCTCGCCCTGCAACTGTTGCGAACGAAACGCCACTGGAGAAGCACCTTCGTCAGGCGGCAGTCCGGCGACAGCCAGGCGCAATGCGCGATCGCAAAAGCCTAGGGCGAAAGCAGTCGCGCTGGCGCTGGCGAATACTCGAGATTCGTTCTGCGAGGTTCGGTATGACTCCCATACTGCCCCTCCAAGAGTCACAATTGCAGCGACGAAACTGGCCGCCAGCGCCCAGCTCATTCTCTTAAGGAATCTTTTCGCTTTCTCGACGTGCGCCTGCTCGTATGCAAGTGCCGCTTGCTTCGCTTCGCGGTCGGCCGTCTCGGTCTTCATTTCTGCTCGAATGTTTGAGATAGCAAAGTACTCGCTCGCCCGCGGCTAAGCTACGCAAGATAAGCCTACGGTTGCGACGCTGCCAATGAACACGATTCGCTGGACCTGGCGCGTGACCGGCCTCAAGCTTGACTTCCGTTGTAGGTCAAAATCGGCATATTTATCGGCGACCTGGGGGTGGCCCTTTTTTACGAATGATCCCTACAAGTATCATCCGCTCCCGACCGGGCACGAAGGGGAAAACCAGATCAATGTCGCACGACTGGGCTCAGCACAGCGATTTTGCCATGAGTAAGAAAAACGAATTAGGTAGAAACATTAAGTGGGTAAGTAGAAACGCCTATTAGTGAGTCTCATTTCGCCGTTACGACGACGCAAGTTTTGTTGTTTGTTTCACGATTTTATCGATTGAAATAAGCCGCCCATAGGAAATCGTTTGTAAGATCGCGCTCGTCGCGGCTCAACGTGTGGGGTACAATGCGTTTTTTCTTCGACTACAAAGCGAGGCATCATTCGATCTATGACTATAATGGGGACGATTTTAGGAGCGCCCAGGACGCATTCGACTTTGCAGAAGCGACAGCGCAACTATTGAAGACGAGCTTGAACGGCGACTGGATCAATTACTCCGTCGAAGTGCGTGATGCTGAAGGCAAGAAGTATTTTTCCCTACCGGCAGAGCCAGGCCATCCTTCCATGCCACTGGTTGACGTAGGATCGCGGCAGTCCTTTAAGCAAATAACCCGTTTGCTGATAATTGAAGATAGGCACGTCCACAGCGCCGTCATAGGGCGCAACGCCGCCAAACTAGGCTTCGCCGTAACCAATGCCCACAGCTATGAAAAGGCCTGCGACTTATTGAGTACGCAGGAGTTTGATTGCGTCACGCTTGATCTTGGACTCGGCGATCACGTGGGTTTCGACGTACTTCGCTATCTAGCTGGTATCCACTCTCGATCACAGATTATCGTGATCAGCGAAGCAAACAAGGAAACCCGCGACGACGTACTTGAGCTGGGAAGAGCGCTTGATTTAAATGTTTACGCATCTATACCGAAGCCAATTGATCTCAACGCTCTCAGCAAGATGTTGATGTATATTCAGAGTCATCAGGCACGTCAGGAAGAAGCGAAAGCGATTGAGGAAGCGAGTGGAAATGGGCCGTCGAGTGGCACACATTAAGATAGCCGGCTTTTCTGGGGTTGCAGCGGCGGCATTCTGCCTCCTCGCATTCGGCATCAACGAAAAATAGACCACCGTATCATCAACTCTACACAACTAAAACTGTAGGGTGGAGAGGCCACTATAGGTACGTGGGGACGGCGCCCTAGCATTGGTTGGCTGCGGTCAAGTGTCCGGCCTGTTGATGCGGTCGGTGTGGCCGCTGGCCCTGGCCGAAGAGCCCTACAAGGCCTTAAGCAATAAATCCGGCAGCTTGGCTATGTTGGCTGCGATGCGCCGTGCCTCGTAGCATGAACGGGTGCGTTGCCGAACGGCGGCCGGATCCGTCCTCGAAATAAACATACGCGAGCGGCTGTCCAGCGCGATCGCGCACCGCGAAACAGGCGTCCGTTTCCTCGACAAACCACGGCGCGGAACTCGGTGGGCGGCCATTGGTCGAGAACGTCACCCGGCATCACATCGCCGGGTCAGTTAGCTCAACATGGTGCGTAGCGGGCAAATTGTGCGTAGCGGGTAGGATGGCCTCCTGAGCGCCGACAACGGAGACAACTACGCGAATAGTCGAAAACCCGGTGGTTTTGTTCTTGAAACCAGATATGCCGACGACAAATGAATCTTCGCCGTGAAAGTCGGATTTGGCGGTGTATAAGAAACCAAGCCCGACAAGGGTAACTTGACCAGATTGCGGCGGAGATACCAGGCTAACTTTGGCGTTCCATACGTAGCTAAAGCGAACACCCCGCACACAATTCTCGCTACTGCGAATTTTCATTCGCCATTCAACGGCATCCGATTCCAGCAGATAACGTGGACCGTTAGTGAAGCACTGATTGGCGTGTGCCACATGACTTCCGGACAACAACAGCAAGGTGGGCAGAACAAGGTAGGCCCTTCGTACAAACAATATGTTCATCGAACTTCGTTGGATCAGCCGCCGAAACGCACCAAGGCTTGAATTGTTTTCTGAACTGATCATCGGTCCCCCAACCCTTGGAAAGCCATAACTGTCCTTCGATAAGGCCAGAGTTAAAATCAACCAACCTGACGGTCCCCAAGGCCCGCTTTTACCGCGGTAGACTTAACTGGCGGTTTACCGGCCGATTCTTCACGAACGGAACTGTCCTTCGAATTGCGACGGGAAGCGGTACCGCACTATTTGGCCGGCAAACACCACGCCTTCGATCATTGGCGGCTCACGGGGGTGTTAAGCCCGCAGGATACCCGTCGACGTCCACGATGCGCTCAATCTGGTGGCCGCAGGCCGAGCAAGTGAATATTTGTCGCTCGTACCTGAGGTACCGCAGATTGTAATCGGGGTCTGAGCGTCTCGTTAGGGGCGCGAGCTCGCTGCAGTTTGAGCAGGATAATCTATCGTCTGCGCCAATGCTTCGCAGCTTCAGTAATCGATTTTGCATGAGTCATCCCCCACTGACTTTGCAAATCAAAATTCAAGAATGTGTCCACAGATGGACCGGGACCCGTAACGAGCGGCCACGGCAAAGGGTGACGCAGAAAGCGAGCACACGCCTCAACACGGGACCTGTCTCAGGCGGGCTTACCAGCAATTCGTAGAGAAATCGCGTCTCGGGGAGTGTCGCGGGCTCACCGTTGGAACCGTTTTCAAGGCCAACAGGGCCTTGCGCGCTATCCACAGTAATCCACAGGCCGCTCGTAAAGAAAACGCGGAACCGCCATTTGGGCCAGAACAAATGACCGTTCGTAAGGGGTAAGACGAAAACAAGTTGGCATGCAAAACTGACCGATTGGGGATGATTGCTTACCCGGCTGCCGCCTGCGTTCCTTGCTTCGTCGCCGTCGGTCTATGTCTTCGCCGCTTGTGCGACGCACGCGACTTTCGAGCCTCATATCATGCCGCCGCGCGCCGGTCTGGCTCATCGTCGAAATAGATATACGTAAAGGCCTAGCCGTTGCGACCGCGCGCGATGAAACAGGCTTCCATTTCCTCGGCGGCCCACGGCCGCGCGGCGAGCGTGCATCGGCGAGAATATAACTCCTGTAAGGTAGCAAGCCGTCAACCGAGGCAGCCGGCGCAGAATTACTATTTATCGTTGAGACAGGCGGTACGCCCGTCTGCAAGAGCGACATTTACATTGCAAGGCCGGTAGGGGATCTTCTTCTCTTGGTCTGCAGTTATTCCCGGAACTGACACGTCTTTTCCCGCAGTCGGCTTCTTAGTGTTTTGCGCAAGGACGCGATCTGCTGATTGGTCAGAGGATTTCTCTGGGGCGCGCTGATCGCTTTGGGCGTATCCTATTGAGACGATTGCAAGAGTGACAAAAGCCGATATTGCGGTGGTGATTACTGAGCGCATGGTGCTCTCTTCGCAGCTGACGGTGATCCGTCACGGGCGCAATCTCCACTTACGCCCCTCATGGTGATTAAGGGAAGGAACCGACGATTTGTTCCGAAATAAAAAGGTTCCCGGGGTCCGCCAGGGCTTGCAGCGAATTCGCCACCATGCGTCGTGCTTCGCACTTTGATTGAGGCAGGCCATAATCGCATTAACCATGCCAAAGGGACTCGCGCTAGCAGGGTTAAGAAACTGTTAATTTAATCGCTCCGATTTCCGTCGGGCGCTCGGCCATGACTTTGATACAGCGGATCTCATTCAAAAAGCGGTTCGGGACGCCGACGACGCTCGCCCTATTCGGTGCGCTCGCGGCACCGGAGCCGCTCGGAACGATCATGCTCATCTACGCTGCCATGTGGTGGTGGCAATCCCGCAAGGCGAAAGCCGATTAACTCAGGGGCGCTACCGTTAGTCTTCGTAATAAAAAAATACCGAGCGCTTGTCTGTTCTCGTCACCCACGATGAAGCACGCGTCGTCAAAGATCTCGTTGCCCTCTCGCTCATCGCTCCATTTGAGGCCGGCGGTCACCCGCCGAGCGGGTCGTTTGCGTTGATTTTGCGTTGATATTGTCAAACCCGAGCGCAGAAGCAATTGGAACCGGCGCGGCACGGGCAGAATTGCGTCGAGGTGCGAGTGCCACCGAGTTGCCACAGCCGGTAGCCGCCTTGGCCACCAATGTAGAAGCCGGTTCAACTAAACGCCGGCGGCGGTGGTGACGCATTGACCGGGATGTCAGCCGCACCGGCGGCACGCAAAGGCGCAACGATCAACAGACTTGAAACGCCAACAACGCCAGACAACTTGCATGGCGACCCCATAAGCAACGCCGTCTGCACTGACCCGGACGAGAATACGTAGGCGCGCATTGCAGCCGCTGCCAAGGAGTCGCGGTCAACCCCTACGTTTGCTTTTTCAGAGCGTGTTGCAATTCGGCCCGACCCGGGGGCCTAATTCCGCCTTCCGTTCAAGTGCTTACATCCCCTGGCCACCATGCGCGCATGGCTCAACCGTCATGCCTTGGCGCCACCAGTTCGCGATGATGGCCTCGACGGGGGTTTCGCACCCGGCCAGTTGTAGTCGTAGAAGGAACCGGCAGCGACGTAGCGATAGAATTGCGAGCGATCGCCCGCGAGCCGCGCCTGAAAATCATCAAATTCCTGTTTGGGAAGGCCGAGCGGCTTAGCCGCCGTTTGCCCTTCGCCAGCGCCATCATCGGCGCAGATGCCGTCGAAACATCAACCGACCCGGAGATACGTTTTACGCCGGCAATTGTTCTTCATCGGTTTCCGGTCAAAAAATTGGTCCACTGTTTTGAGCGCGATGCTCGGCGCTCCGTATCGGCCTTGAATTTTTCCAGGCACAGTTTTGAACAAAATTGCTTGAGTGCAAATCGGTACCGGACAAGCCCGAAGCGGCCATTACAAGCGTAACAGCGCTTCGTAGCTGGATTCCTTAGTGTCGTCGCGGTTGCTTTCGGAAACGCTCTTTGCATTATCACAGCACCCTGGCTAACGGCGGTTGCGTTGTGATCGTGAAAAGTATTCAAGACTGAGGAGGTATCGATCCACGGAGCCTAGAAGGCGTCCCAATATTGCGCGTCAAGCTTGCACATTATGGTTACGACGCGCCGTCTCCAAGCAGCCACAACTAAAACTGAACCGCCGCGCTATCATTCCAATGTCGGAGCGTGAAAAGAAGATCGTTTGTCGCCTCGATGCCGCCCGAGGCGAGAAGGGTCGTTGGCTCGTTGTTGACGACAATCAGAGGGCAGAGTTGACGAGATGAACAGCGCTTATCGCCTGCGTGCAGAAGGACCGACGTGCCGCTTTGCCCTCGTCGCCAACCAAATAAGTCCGTCTTCTCGGCGGCTCGCGAACCGGCACCTGCGGGGCGTCAGTTAGTGCCGTCAGTCAGTGTGTATTAGTTCGTTGTTGTTTTTTCCAGCGCCGAGTCATGACAACTTACAAACTGTGACACAAATGCGTCGCCGCCAGTGACAAAGCAGCGGGATGGGACTTCAAGGCCGTTGGCGCCATTTCTTTGCAAAACTGCGGCGCCGCCGCACAGGCTGAAATCCGTAAGCGATAGAGAAAGATGATTTGATTTCGGAACTTCTGCCTTACCTGGCACAGAGTTAACTTGCTAGATATCGGAGAATCACATAGTCCTGTAACCCACAACGCAAAATCCGAGAGGGGCAGTGATGCCAGCTGAAAGTTCAACTTCCAAGCTGTCCGCCCGTGTGATTGTTGTGGGGAACGAAAAAGGTGGATCAGGTAAATCTACCGTTGCGATGAATCTTGCGATCGCACTGATTAAAACAGGCCAACGCATTGCCACCATCGATCTCGATTCAAGGCAAAGTACATTTACCCATTATATTGAGAACAGATTTGCTTGGGCTCAGCACCTCTCACGTGACCTCGAGATTCCCAATCATCTTTATTTCACTGAGAACACAAATTATCCGACAGCCGAAGATGAGGCCGCAGACGGCAAGGCCTTTCTCGATATCGTTAATGAGCGAGCTCGCAGCAACGACTTTATTGTGATCGATACACCTGGTCACAATAGTTACGTGGGGCGGCTGGCTCATTCGATAGCTGATGTGTTGATTACGCCACTCAATGACAGTTTTGTTGACTTGGATGTTCTTGGTACTGTTGACCGTGAGACCTTGGGTATTACCGGCGCGAGCCACTATTCTCAGATGGTCGGCGAGGCGCGTCGGCAGCGCCAACTTCGCGATAACGTCGTCATCGATTGGATTGTACTGAGAAATCGTCTTTCAATGCTAAATTCGCGCAACACGCGTTGCGTGGGCGAGGGCTTAGAGAAGCTTTCACAAATGCTCAATTTTCGCTGCGTTGAAGGACTAGCGGAGCGGGTGATCTTCCGAGAGTTTTACCCGCGAGGATTGACCGCGCTCGATGCTCTCGACGAAAGCACGCTCGGTACACGCCCAACCATGTCACACGTTACGGCTCGCCTAGAGATAGAAAATCTGCTTGGCGCACTCGGGCTGCGCGGCTCGGCGACAGTTAGCGAAAGACCCGGAAATAGCCGCGCCGCCGCTTGAGGCGGCACAAATGGTGCGTTTGGGCGGTCGAAACTGTCTAGCTATTTTGGCTCGGCGGGCAATCACCAGCCGGTTAATCCCTTGGGCCGGCCATCCCGCTTCACTCGGGCCCCGCTGCTCTTGCATAGGGAATAAATGAGCGGGTTGGTCAGGCCCTTCGCCCGCCGCCTTGTCGTCGGTGTCCATGACCTTGGCTCGCGCGTGAGGTACAGGGCAAGCTCGGCGCACATCGAGCGGTCTCTTGGCGAGCGCAGCCGGGCAGATCGCCCAAGACGACGCTGAAAGGGCGCGCCGCCGCCCAAGCCCGGCAGAACCTGGCACACGTCACAGCGGGTGTTGTTTGTTTATGCCATCGGGCTACACTAACCGGGCTTCCTAATAGGGTTCTCCCCATTGGGAGGCGGTTACAGGACCCGGTCGCAGTTCCAATAGCCCCGCGACCGGGGTTTTTTTCTGTAGCGTATGCGATGTCCGTTAGAACGCTTGCGGCACTTTGCGCCATCAATGCCGCTGAGATGCGTGCTCACTCCCAATCGTTGCCCATGCGGGCGATTGCGGCGAATAGGAAGCCAAGGTTGGCGCCAAAAAAGATGCCTCCGGCAAACCACAGGACATCGGTTCCTGCGAGCACGTGCTGTACTACCATTTGCCGAGCTTCATGATGGATCTCTATCCAGATAAATTTTTATATGGTCGGCAATGATATCGTCACCCCCCACTTGGGGGGCTAGTGCAATAATTGTTGGCGCGATTTTTGATGGCCTGCCGTTGCGCAGGCGTATGCGGACATAAATCTGCAATCAGCCGCGTAAATTATAATTCTTTTTGCGCACATGCTTGAATAGCGATTCTGATTCCTGCGACATGCTTAATCGGGTCGAAGCTCCAAGTGACACGATCACCGACCAGAACGCCCTGACTTTGGGCTGGCCGCCGTTTTCGAAACGGATGCGCGCCGGACGTCGGATTGCAGAAGTTTGATCGAGATTGTCTAACTTGGCAGGAACGCTTTGAGGAAAACGCAGGGTTCGCATACCCCCCTAGATAGGGGGGTGACGATGCTGTTTCTAACCATTTAGCTGTGATCTTTAGAATGAGTAGACGGCGGAAAGCCATGCTCGAAAAGCAAACATCGAATCGCGCGGCAGACCGGCGGCGGTCTCTTGATCGCGGGGATTTCGAAAGCGATTTTCCCAGTCGCGTTTCCCGGCTCCTGGCCAGCGTGGATTATCGACGCGCCGATAGCCGTGCACAGCGCGAAGCGATAGGGCGTCTTCGCGATCAAGCCTATCGACGTGAAAGCGCAATTTCGGTGGACTCCCCGAGGATGCTCATCGACGGTTATGACGAAGCCGACAACGGATATGTCTTCGGGTTGTATGTTGTCGGCGAGTTAGCGAGTTCACTTCGTCTTCATGTCGGCTCAAAGGCGCAGTTGGCTTTTCCCTCGCTTGAAGCCTTTCCGGAATATCTGCAACCCGAACTCGACGTCGGCAAAGTGCTCGTCGACACAACTTGTTTCGTAGCCGACGAACGGCTCTCTAGGTGCCATCGTGATTTGCCCTATGTCACGCTGCGTCTTTGCATATTGGCAGCTGAGTACTTTGAGGCCGACCAACTTCTCGCAGCGGTAAGTGCGGAGCACCAAGCCTTTTATCGGCGCGCGTTCGGCTATGAAATGGTTTGCGAGCCGCGGCCTTATCCGCAAACACCAAAGCTGATGAGCTTGATGACTGTGCATTTTCCGAGCGCCGCAGCTCGCCTGTATCAGCGATATCCGTTTTTTTGTTCAAGCCCGTCTGAGCGGCAAAAGTTGTTCGAGCGTCAACGTGTTCCAACGACTACCGGACAACAAGCGCCGGTTGCGCGCGACCAAGAGGCGCGCAAGGATCCGACAACGGATTTATTGGGCTCAAGCGCGTTAGCGGGCTCGTAAAGCGGCGTACCGCTTTTTCGCTAATTTTCCGAAATAGGCTGGTTTTCGAACCCTTAGTTGATCTCACGCGCGGCTCGGGCCTCGTCCCGGGCTTGTTTGGGATTTACCAGTCACAGGCGAAAGTTGCTTTTGGGGATCGTGGGTTTTGACCGCGTTTGACCCCAGTCTGGGGTTTGACTTCAAATGCCCAAACGCGGAAAGTTGCGCGCTCAACGCAATAGGCAGAATTGACTGTATTATTGAGTATCGCTGCTGCCCAGCGCCGGGACGGACGGCAAAATCCGCCATTCGGTTGAGCTGGTGTTGACGACATACAGGCTAGGGTCCGTCGGATGAACAAGGGGGACAAAAGCCCGAAAAACAGTTCTGCAGAAGCCGTTCACATCGGTGGGGTGATGGCGACCGAACTTCGCGACGAAAAATGGCTCACCGAAGCGTACTCAATCATCGAAAAAAAGGCCGAAATACAAACGGTCGTGACCGAGCTGCGTGATTTCCTCAACATCGATCATCTCGTCTACGTTACCTCCAAGCATGGAGTTAGTCCGTCCGCTGACCCATATATTCGCTTGACTTATCCCCCTTCTTGGCTCGCCCGCTACCTGGGAATGGGGTACGTCGACGTTGATCCGATCCTCCGCGAGGGCTTTCGACGCACCCTCTCATTCGAATGGCGTGAACTTGATATCAGCGGCGGCGCCGAGGCGGCGTTTCTGGCGGATTCGGCCGCGCACGGCGTTGGGCCCCATGGCTACTGTATCCCAGTCTCGACCAAGCATGGGCATCGGGGACTGTTAGCAGTATCCTTTTCAGGCTCCGAAGGAGAATGGACCAAGTTTTTAGCGGTTACGCAGCCGGGCTTAATCCAAATTGCAAACCGGCTGCACCGCCGAGTTGTTGGGGACCTTTTTGGCGAGGATCGGCCACACCTAACGCCCAGGGAGCTTGAGTGTTTGCGCTGGATCGCGCTTGGCAAAGACACGACGGAAATTGCCGCAATCTTGCATATTTCTCCGCACACCATTCGGGATTATTTGAAATCAGTTCATTACAAACTGGATTGTGTCACCTCGGCACAGGCAGTCACCAAGGCGGTTAAGCTTGGACTTTTAATCGTGTGATGAGCATAATCGTGTGATGAGCAAATAAATTGCAATCTGTTTTTTCAATCTGTCCGTAACTCCAGTAATCCATAGACTTACAGCCGGTCTTGTCGATCAGCGTCGGTGCGACCGCTAGCCGGCCGTATCACGGGTAAATTAAGGGAGTTGGCGAGGTGGTTCTGGTTGTTGAAAAATCAAACGCGCATCGGTATGCGAGTTTGCTCGAGAAAATGTTTCGGCTGCGGGCCCGGTTCTTTCACGATCGGCTTAAATGGGATGTGCGGGTTACCGATGGCAAAGAGCGCGATCGGTACGACGATGAAGGACCCGTCTATATCATCTATACCGACGATCTCCGCGGTGAAGTGAAGGGCAGCCTGCGTCTTCTGCCCACCACCGGTCCCACTCTTGCTGCCGATGTGTTTTCGGATACGCTCCCCGATGCTGTGCATCTCAGCGCTCCGACCATCTGGGAGTGCAGCCGGTTTTGTCTCGATGAGAGTATCCTGGCTAATGGAATCGAGGGAATAATTTTCGCCTCCAGAGTTTTGATAGCAGCGCTGGGCGACGTCGCGATGGGCGCAGGGATTGAAACGATCATTGGCAATTTTGATGCGTCAAAGCTTCGGCTTTACCGGCGCATCGGATGCGAGGTTGAGATTCTCGGCTCGACGTCGAGATACGGCAGCCCCGTTTATCTTGGACTGCACCACATTTCGGAAACGATCGTGCGTAGGGTGTGGGGAAAGCTAAAGGACGATCGCTTGGCATCGGCGGTCGCGCGCGAAATGGCGGCATAGGGTCCACAAATCTGCCGCGCCGCCAGCCTTTGCAAAGGAAAATACCTATCGCATCTCCCATTAGCAGCTTTGTTCGACCCCGGGCCGTTCATGGTTCTATACGAAGGCGCTTGAATAAGCCCCGGGCGAGATTACGATGGGGGCTGCGATTGCGGCCTGGGCCAAAATCATGGAAAGCAAATTAGCACGGGCGAGCGACCCTACCTCGGCCGCAATCATTGAATGTCCGAAGTGCAGCGCGCGCATGCCCTTTAGCAGAGCAGAGCTCGCCCAAATAGACGGCTCCGGTTTCGAATCCTACCGCCTCAGCTGCCCTGCTTGCGCGGCCTCACTTGCTGGGGTGATTGACCCGTATGACGAAACGCTGCTGCTTTCAGAACTTAAACAATAAAATCTAGCGCTGCGGCCGTACGGCCGAGCGACGCCAGCAATCGCGACAAACGCCATGAATCCATAATGAAATGGGACCATGGCGAGCAGGAGAAAAGGCCGCAAACTAACTGCTATCGGCCTGTGCATCTCGTGATGAACATGCGGCTGCTTCCGAATCTATGCATCGATCATGATAACGAATGCATTCGCCAAGCATCTCTTCCTTGCAACGCGCCAAGCACAAACATAATCTGGCCGACCTGACGCCAAAGGGTTGTCTCGTAACGGCCGAGGCGGTCAAATGCGGCACCGTCGGCGTTGGCGAGACCTAGAAAGCAGCGCGCGATCGACCCGTTAGATTGACTAGAACATTCCTGGCGATCCAACTCATTGGGTGACCGCGCTATAGTGCGCTTTTGTCTTTGCTGTTCGTAGCCAGATCCGACGTTCGCCGCCTCATGTCCGTTTAGCGATAGGTCCGGTCCGTGGCGGGCGGTCTCTGGCGGTTGGATGTCCATGGCGCGTCCAACCGTGCGCCTGACCTCGTTGTGCAGTTGGAGAAGACCAGTCTCTACGCAAGAGCGCGGCGCAACCGCCACAGCAGACTTGCAAGCCGCAGGACAAGTTCGCGTTCGACCGCCGTTTGCGCGTCAAAGTCGGAGGTGACCGAAAGCTCGAACGCTTTGTAATCCTCAGGATCTTCCAGGACCTCCAGGACAGTTTCCGCGGTGAGGTCATGGCGAACGGCATTACATCGCGAGCGCTTTTTGCCTTTTTCGGTCCGCGGCCCCCTACTTTTGAGCGCATTACGACGGTTGGCCTCGATCTGTCTAAGGGATGTCATTGGCGACAACGCGTTCAATCGGTTTTGTTCTGATGCGCGGGCTTGGTCCGCCAGCCTGCGCCTGGCCACGATTCTTGACATGACCTGCGCCAGCGAGCGGATGCGTTTCGAGCCATAGTGTTCGCGCCATGGCGGTCGCATCGATGCCAGCCTTCCTCCACCAAAGCGCTTCATCACTGGCGCGGTGCACTTCGCGGTGATGCCCGCGACATAACGGGACGGTGAACTCATCGCTTACTTTGCGCCCAAGCGCCTTCGGCTGGGCGAACCGAAGATGGTAGGCGTCCGCCGGACGGCGGCCGCAGATCAAACATGGATGGGTGGCAACGAATTTGACGTGGTCGCGATCGCGAATTCGGCGAGGCTCCGGCAGTCTCAGTACGCTCTTATCGATGGGCTCGGACGTTGGCTGCTTCTTGGATCTCCTGGTCCGAGCCCGTGGTGAGTCGCCTCAGGCTGCTTTTGTCTTTGGTGGGACTTCGGCGGCATTGAGCGCAAACGCCGAAAGCCGTCCCTGAAACGCCTCTTCCACGCGTTGGGCGTCGGGTTCGGTCAATCTGTTCTTCTGACCGAGCGAGCGGTGTGCCCACAGCGCAGCGTCATCGGCCAAGGCAACGGCGCCTTGCCGGCCTTCGGGCGACCAACCGGATTCATCGTGAACTATTCGCCGGATTATGCTGTCGGTTTCGGGCTCGACGGTCGGCCGCGGAAGATTTTCAATCAGGCCTATCGACCGGGGCAAGTGGATCTGCTCGTCAAGGGCCGACCCGTTCCCGCGACGGTTTTATCGAGACTGCGTGGCAATCCTGGCCCGGATGGTTGTTGACGGGCTATTTCGCCAGCGCATCAGCCCCGGCTTTGGAGACTTGCACGTCCTGCGACGACAGCGCGCCGGAAACGCCGATGGCCCCGACGATCTTGCCGTCCACCAGGATCGGCAGCCCGCCCTCGAGCGGCGTGATGTCCTTGACCGCCAGCAGGCGCAGGCCGGCGCCGCCGGCGGCGATGGCGTCGTCGAGCGCTTTGCTCGGGCGCTTGAAGAACAGCGCGGTCCGCGCCTTGCCTTCGGACGCGCCGATAGAGGCGAGTTGCGTGTTGTCGAATTTGTGGAACATCACCAGATTGCCGCCGCTGTCTAGAATGGTGATCGCGACTTGCCAGGAATTCTTGGCCGCTTCGAGCTCGGCCGCCGCCATGGCGCGTTTGGCGTCATCGAGCGTGATGGGCGGTCCGTAGGGCGGCGTCGTGGCCGCGGGCTGCTGGGCCGAAGCCAATCCGGCCGTCATCGCAACCACGATCAACGCGCAGGCAACCGCGAGCATCCGGGACATCTCTCATACCTCTCCTTGGAAAGGCCGCTTTGGCGCGGCGCGCGGGCCGCACAATAAGCGCCAAAGGCGGCCGGTGGAAGCCGCCGGAATGGCGCCCGCGCGCCTCGTCCGCGGGGACCGGTTTGCGACGAAAGCCCCGCCTCCGCGCAAACGTGATCGCCGGACCCGCTGTGCCGCGCCGGCGCCGCGATTACATTGACCTTGCCATACCGGAGACGCCGCCATGTTCAACTTCTCGAAGAAGCTCCAAATGCCGGCCGCCGAAAACGCTCTGCCGGGGCGTCCGACGCCGATCCCGACCGCCCGGCAGCATTTCGTCAACGGCCATCCGCTCAGGGGCCCTTATCCGGAAGGTTCGGCCATGGCGATGTTCGGGTTCGGCTGCTTCTGGGGCGCCGAGCGAAAATTCTGGGAGCTCGGCGACGGCGTTTATGTGACCGCGGCCGGCTATGCCGGCGGCTTCACGCCCAATCCCACCTACGAAGAGGTGTGCAGCGGCCGCACCGGGCACAACGAAGTCGTGCTCGTCGTCTACGACCCGAAGAAAATCTCCTACGAGCGCTTGCTCAAGGTTTTTTGGGAAAGCCACGACCCGACGCAGGGCATGCGCCAGGGCAACGACGTCGGCACGCAATACCGCTCCGGCATCTACACATTCTCGCCGGCGCAACGCGCCGCCGCCGAGGCCTCGCGGGAAAGCTACGCCAAGGCACTTGCCGCCGAAGGCATGGGAGCGATCACGACCGAGATCCGCGAAGCGCCGCCGTTCTATTTCGCCGAAGATTATCACCAGCAATATCTCGCCAAGAATCCGCACGGCTATTGCGGCCTGGGCGGCACCGGGGTGAGCTGCCAGATCGGCACCGGAGTGACGGCTGCGGCGCATTGACCATGCGCGCCGGTTGACGGCACAGTCAGGGCGGCACGCGCCTTGATGGAGGCTCTATGCGGCAGGTCGAACACGGCTTTCAAACGGCGCTGTTCCTTTCCCGCTGGCTAATCGCGCCGTTTCTGTTCGGACTTTTCTGTGCGCTGTTGCTGCTGATTTATCGTTTTTTTGCGGATTTCTACGAAATCGCCAGAACGCTTCCGTCACTGAGCTGGCACGATCTCGTCGTCGACGTGCTCAACCTCGTCGATGTCTCGCTGACGGCGAATCTCGTTCTCATCGTCATCTTCTCCGGATACGAGAACTTCATTCACAAAATCCGCCGAGACGAACATTCGGCCTGGCCGCAGGGGCTTACCGAGGTCGATTTCAGCGCGCTCAAGCAAAAGCTCCTGGGCTCGATTGCCGTGATCGCGGCGGTTGACGCGCTGGCCTGGTATCTCGACCTCGAAAAGACGACCGATACCGCGAAGCTCGGCTGGGCGATCGCGTTTCCGCTCATGTTCGTGGCGGCGCTGCTGATGCTCGCTATTGCCGACCGGCTGAGCCGCCACAACGGCAAGCCCGGCTGAGCTAGGCGGCAGCGACCGGTCGCTGTCTGAACTCGCAAGCCTTGATTCATTGCGGATTTCAGCGGTCTGAACGCACCAAACTCGCGTCTGGCGCGGGATGTTAGGGCGGTAAAATCCGCGCCGCCGGGCGCCGCCGGTGAGGGATTGTTAACCATAACCGGCGTTAATCGGCCCTCAACGTTTGCTCAAACGGGGCCGGATTGCGCGTATGCGGATCCTCCGCTCTCTTATCCTGTTGCTGGGTGTGGCGATCGCGGCGGCGGGATGTACGCAGCAACCCACCGCGTATTTCGCCTATCCGGGTGGCGGCATAGACAACGTGGTCTATGGCATGGGCAGCCCCTACGCGCCGGCGATGGCCGGAGCCTATGCGCCCTCTCCCTACGCGCCCTCTCCCTACGCGCCCTCTCCCTACGCGCCGTCCCCCTATGGTGGCGGTCTCTACGGCTATGCCGCCACGCCCGGGCAGCAGGGCGGCTACGCGCTCGATTCCGGCGACCGATTGCGCGTCGTGGTGTTCGGTCAGGACGGATTGACCAACTCCTACGCGGTCGACGCCGCCGGCAACATCGACATGCCGCTGATCGGCGCGGTGCCGGCGCGCGGCGTTACCACCGACCAACTGGCCGGCCGCATCGCGGACCGGTTGCGCGACGGCTACATCCGCGAGCCGCATGTTGCGGTCGAAGTCGAAGCCTACCGACCGTTCTTCATCCTCGGCGAGGTCACGCAGCCGGGCCAATATCCCTACGTCGCCAACATGACCGTCGAGACGGGGGTGGCGATTGCCGGCGGCTTCACAGCGCGCGCCTCTCGCAAGAGCGTGGTGCTTACCCGCAACTATTACGGCCAGCAGATGCGGATAGCGGTCCCGCTGACCTTCCCGCTGCGTCCCGGCGACACGATCAGCGTGCAGGAGCGCTGGTTCTGATCCTCAGGCGTGCTCAGCAGCTGCCGCGGCAGCGGATGCGTCCGCCTGCGCCGCTTCCACGCTGCCCAAGCCGTTGAAGAAGACGTTGAGCAGGACCGAGACGATCGCCGCCAGCAGGATGCCCGACTCCAACAGCGGATGCAGCACATCCGGCGTGTAGTTGAAGAAGTTGGGCGCGACCAGCGGGATCATGCCGAAGCCGACCGAAATCGCCACGACAAACAAGTTGTAGCGATTGGTCTTGAAATCGACGCCGGTCAGGATGCGTGCGCCGGTGGCGGCGACCATGCCGAACATCACGACGCCGGCACCGCCCAGCACCACAACCGGGACCGATTCGACCAGCGCCGACATCTTAGGCAGCAAGCCGAGCGCGAGCATGATCAGACCGCCGGTGGCGGTGACCCAGCGCGAGCGCACGCCGGTGACGCCGACGAGGCCGACATTCTGCGAAAATGACGTGTAGGGAAAGGTGTTGAAGATGCCGCCCAGGATCGTGCCGACGCCGTCGGCGCGCAGGCCGCGCGCAATCGCCGCGCGATCGATCTTGCGGCCGGTCATTTCGCCGAGCGCGAGAAACATTCCGGTCGACTCGATCATCACGACGATCATCACGATGCACATGGTGATGATCGGAACGATATGAAATGTTGGGAGGCCGAACCGGAACGGGACGACGACGTCGAACCAGGATGCGGATACCACGTGGTCGAAGTTCATGACGCCGAGGAGCGTCGCCAGCACCGCTCCGGCGATGATACCGATCAACACCGCCACATTGGCAACGAAGCCGGTGAACCAGCGGATCAGGCCAAGAATGACAAGAAGCACGAACAGCGCGATGCCCAATCCTTCGAGCTGACCGTAGCCCGGATTGGGAAACGCCCCGCGCGCACCATCGACGACCTTGGTCAGCGTCGGCAGTCCGCCGCCGGCCCAATTGATGCCTACCCGCATCAGCGTAATCCCGATGACCAAAATGATCGTGCCGGTCACCACAGGGGGAAACAGCGGCAAAAGCCTGCCCATGAAAGGAGCGACGATCAGCGCAAACACACCCGCCGAGATCACCGAGCCGTAGATGCCAAGAATGCCGATATCAGGCGCGTTGGCCATCGACAGCATCGGTCCGACCGAGGCGAAGGTCACCCCCATCATCACCGGCAAGCGGATGCCCACCCCCGGAAATCCAACGCTTTGCACGAGGGTTGCGAGACCGCAGGCGAACAGATCGGCGCTGATCAAAAACGCCACGTCCTGCGGCGGCAATTTAAGCGCGCGGCCGAGGATAAGCGGCACCGCGACCGCGCCTGCATACATCACCAGGACGTGCTGAAGCCCGAGTGTCAGTAGCTTTGGCACCGGCAGGAACTGGTCGACCGGATGAACGTCGCTTGGCATGTGTCAGCCCCCAAAAAAACACGTGACCCCGGCTATTTGACTCAAGAACCGTGCCAAATTGCCGGGGTCCTAGCCACAATCTTCGAGTGCGATTTATTTCTTCATGTGCTTTTCGCAAAATGCGCGCGCCCGCTCGCGGGCGAGTTTGGCGGCGGCCTCGTTGTAACTGCCGCGCTCCTCGCAATTGAAGCCGTGCTGCGCGTCGGGATAGACGTAGATCTCACAATCGCCGCCGCGTTTCTGCTTGATGATCTCGACGTCGCTCATCGGGATCGAGGCGTCCTTCTCGCCGAAATGCAGTTGCACCG
>CAYVPC010000045.1:0-19642 GCA_964453555.1 uncultured Hyphomicrobiales bacterium
CGACTGGATCAATGCGGTCGACGCCGATGGTGCAAAGATCGTCGACAAATCCGCCGCGGCGCCCGATTACCGCCGCTGCCGTACTGCGCTCCGGTTCGAGCGCGTCAATGCCTGCAAGTGCCGCGCCCTCGACCAGACCAACAAGGACGCGACGCTCAATCTGCTCGCGGTTGAATTCGCCGAGCGCGACGCGCCGGCCGGCACGGTGGTTTTGACATTCTCCGGCGGTGCAGCCATCCGGCTGGAGGTCGAGTGCCTGGAGGCCGAGCTTGTCGATCTCGGTGAAGTCTATGCGGCGGTCGCCTGCCCCGATCACTTCGCCGGCGAGACGAAGATCGCGTGACGGCGGACTGGCTGCCTACGCGGCCCGGGCCTGCTGCGTCCGCTGCGGCGACGGTGCGGCAAACAACTTCATCAGCACTGTGATGGCGACGAGCGTCGCCGCATAGACGATGAGCTGCATGCCGGTCGGCTGATCGACATAGCCGATGAGCGTATGCAGCGCCCGGCCGGGCCAGCTTTCGTCACGCAACAGCCAGGACGTATCCCACACCGTCTGGTCGAAGGTGGTGAGGATGCCGGCCTGTTGCAGGAAAGCGATCGCTTGCGCCGCCATGCCGGCGGCCAACAGTGCAATCAGCGTCGAGGTAACGCCGAACAGATAGCGCGTCGGGATGGTGATGAGGCCGAGATAGGTGAGGAGGCAAACGCCGGAACCCAGCACGAGGCCGATAACGCCGCCAATCAGCATGCCGATGCTGGCGCCGCCTTCGGCCGCCGCCACGCCATAGAGAAACAGGACAACCTCGGAGCCTTCGCGCAGCACCGCGATCGTGACCACCACCGCAAGTGCGAACAGCGACTTGGAGCCGGCGACGACCGCCTCGCCGGCGGCACGCATCTCCGCGGCTAGCTCGCGGCCGTGCCGCGACATCCACACATTGTGCCACCCGAGCATCAGCACCGCGAAGCCGAGGATGCAGGCGTTGAATAATTCCTGACCGCTGCCGCCGAATAATTGCGACAGTGCGCCGGTGAACAGAGCCACCACGCAAGCGCCCAGCACGCCGGCGGCAACGCCGCCGGCGATCCAGCGTCCGCGCCCGGCGACGCCGGACGTCACCGCCATGACGATGCCGACGATCAAGCCGGCCTCGAACACTTCACGAAACACGATCACCAGCGAAGGAAGCACGGACACCTCATACGATCATGGCACGACCAAGTGACCCTGCGTCGCGTGGTGAAAGTCGTCGAAGAAATTGTAGCGGCCGGGTGAGAGTGGCCGCACATGCACGGTTCCCTCGCCGCCCGGTGGAATAATCTTCTCGAAATGCAGCGCGTCGCTCTCGAACTCGGAGGCGATCATGTTGAGGTTCTTGACCACGAAGGTAATCGGCCTACCCGCCGGAGCGTGCAGTTCGGCAGGCTCGAACAGATGATCCTTGATGGTGAGCGTGAGCGTCACTTGCTCCTCGGCCCGCGCCGCGCTTGCATCCAAGACCATGACGGACGCAAACAGCATCGAACTCAACAACACAGACGCGCTTCGTGTCATGAACGTCGCAAGGCTAATCGCAGCCGTCTTGGTAACGTGGAATATACGAGGAATTGGTGAACGGCAGACCCTTTGTCAATCAGAAAGCCTGAACCGGCGGAAGATTAGAATTGTTATAATAAAACAGACCTGATAGGCGTCGCCGCAGCGCGCACAGGCATCACCTTCAAGGCGAATATGGCAATCCGTCTCGACATCCGCGCCGCCGATTTTGCGGAAAAATTTCGCGGTTTTCTGACAACCAAGCGCGAAACGTCCGCCGACGTAGAAACCGCAGTGCGCGCCATTGTCGCCGACGTCGCCGCGCGCGGCGATGTAGCGCTGCGCGACTACACGCAAAAATTCGACCGCTTCGATCCGGATGGTGCCGGGTTTCGAGTCAAGACGTCCGAACTCGCGGCCGCGCTTACTGCCTGCGCACCGAGCGCACTCGACGCGCTGCATTTCGCCCGCGATCGCATCGAGGTGTTTCACCGCCGCCAGTTGCCGCAGGACGACCGCTTCGTTGACGGGCTTGGCGTCGAGTTCGGCGCCCGCTGGAGCGCGATCGAAGCCGTCGGCGTGTATGTCCCTGGCGGGACCGCCGCCTATCCGTCCTCGGTGCTGATGAATGCGGTGCCGGCAAAAGTCGCCGGCGTGCCGCGCCTGGTCATGACCGTACCGGCGCCGGACGGCGTGCTGTCGCCATCGGTGCTGGCGGCGGCGAAGATCGCCGGCGTTGACGAGATTTATCGCGTCGGCGGCGCGCAGGCGATCGCCGCGCTCGCTTATGGCACCGCCACCATCGCTCCGGTCGCCAAGATCATCGGTCCCGGCAACGCTTATGTCGCCGCCGCCAAGCGCATCGTCTTTGGTAAGGTGGGCATCGATATGATCGCCGGGCCGTCTGAGGTGCTGATCCTCGCCGATCGAACCGGCAATGCCGACTGGATCGCCGCCGATCTGTTGGCGCAGGCTGAGCACGACGAAAGCGCGCAGGCTATCCTCATCACCGACGACGAGATGCTGGCCGGTGCGGTCGAGCGGGCGGTCGAAAGCGCGCTGAAGCAGCTTGCGCGCGGCCAAACTGCCGGCGCATCGTGGCGCGACTTTGGCGCCGTGATCCTGGTGAAAAGCCTCGACGACGCGCTGCCGCTCGTTGATGCGATCGCGCCCGAGCATCTGGAAATCGCCGCCGCCGACGGTGAGGCGCTGGCGCGCCGCGTCCGTAATGCCGGCGCGATCTTCATCGGCGCGCATACGCCGGAGGCGATCGGCGACTATGTGGCCGGAAGCAATCACGTGCTGCCGACGGCGGGCTCGGCGCGCTTCTCCTCAGGGCTCGGCGTGCTCGATTTCATGAAGCGCACATCGATACTCAAATGCGGGCCGGAGCAATTGCGCGCGCTGGCCGACGCCGCGATCACGCTCGGCAACGCCGAGGGGCTTGAGGCGCACGCCCGCTCGGTTGCCATTCGGCTCAACCGCTGATGGCCGCCGATGGCGCGCGACGATCGGGACAACAGCAAAACCGGCCGTCTTGTGGCGGTGACGCTCGACGAATCCTCGATCGGGCGGTCGAACCGTGACGTCGAGCACGAACGCGCGGTCGCCATCTACGATCTGATCGAAGACAATTCGTTCCGGCCGACGGGCCACGACGCCGGCCCTTACGCGCTTAACCTCGCTGTCGACGGTAATCGGCTGGTTTTCGACATTCGCCTCGAGAACGGCAAGCCGGTCATTGCGCATCTTCTCTCGCTGGCGCCGTTTCGCCGCATCGTGAAGGACTATTTCACGGTGTGCGACAGCTATTATGCCGCGATCCGCGGTGCGACGCCGGATCGTATCGAAGCGCTCGATATGGCGCGCCGCTCGTTGCACGACGACGGCTCACGCATCCTGATGGAGCGGCTCAAGCGCAAAGTGGAACTCGATTTCGACACCGCGCGACGGCTGTTCACGCTGGTCACGGTGCTGCACTGGAAGGGGTGAAGGCCGCAATGCCGGCGACCCCGACGCGATCCGCGACCCAGCCGTTGGCCGTGCTGTTTGCCTGCGGGCTCAATTCCGTGCGCTCGCCGATCGCCGCCGGGCTGTTTGCGCAGATGTTCGGCCGCTCGATCTACGTCGGCTCGGCCGGCGTGCGCAAAGGCGAGCTCGATCCCTTCGCAGTCGCGGTCATGGCGGAGATCGGCGTCGACATCTCCCGCCACAAGCCGATCACGTTTGAGGAGCTTGACGACCTGGAGGGGCTGAACTTCGACCTGATCGTTACCCTTTCGCCGGAGGCTCACCATCGCGCGCTCGAAATCAACCGCACCAGCGCGGTCGATGTGGAATATTGGCCCACGGTCGATCCGACCGACGTCGAGGGCAGCCGCGAGCAGCGGCTCGACGCCTATCGCGCGGTGCGTGAGCAGCTCATGAAAAAGCTGCGGGAGCGTTTTTCGCGGCGAAGCTCCGGTAACGAGTGAGGATGGTGTGGCCGCTCGGATGAGCGGAACGGGCCTCCGCCAGTTGTGGAACGGCGCGCCATCCGCTAGGTTCCGCGCCTGTTTCGGCCGCGATTTTCGGACTTGAGTCGCGGTCGCATGCCAATAGGTCCCGGCGACGAATGGCGAAGGAAGAACTTCTGGAGTTCCCAGGTGTCGTGACGGAACTGCTTCCGAACGCCACCTTCCGCGTCAAACTCGAAAACGAGCACGAAATCATCGCGCATACCGCGGGCCGCATGCGCAAGAACCGCATTCGGGTCCTGGCCGGCGACAAGGTGCTGGTGGAGATGACGCCCTACGATCTGACCAAGGGTCGGATTACTTACCGGTTCAAATGATCGGCCGCGCCAAATTTGTACTCGCCTCCGGCTCGCCGCGCCGGCTCGCTCTTGTCAATCAGGCCGGCATCGAGCCGGACGCGCTGCGTCCGGCCGACATCGACGAGACGCCGAAAAAGGGCGAGCTGCCACGCGCCTGCGCCACGCGGCTTGCGCGCACCAAGGCCGAAACCGCGCTCGCCATGATCCGGCTTGACGAAGAACTGAAGGGCTCGTTCGTGCTCGCCGCCGACACCGTGGTTGCCGTCGGCCGCCGCATCCTGCCGAAGGCCGAGCTGCTCGACGAGGCGGCGCAGTGCTTGCGGCTTCTCTCCGGCCGCAACCACCGTGTCCATACCGCCATTTGCCTGGTGACGCCGAAGGAAGCGTTCCGGCAGCGGCTGGTGGAGACGCGGGTTCGCTTCAAGCGGCTGTCGGCCGAGGACATCGAGGCCTATCTCGCCTCCGGCGAATGGCGCGGCAAGGCGGGCGGCTACGCCGCGCAAGGCATTGCCGGTTCTTTCATCGTCAAGATCGTCGGCTCTTTTTCCAACGTGGTCGGTCTGCCGCTCTACGAGACGCTGACTTTGCTCAGCGGCGAAGGCTATCCGATCCACTTCGGCTGGCTCAACGCGCTGTAAACGACGGAGCAATTGGCACGGTCTGACCTGTGTCCCATATTTGTTCCATGCCAGAAGCAAAACCCGCTAGCGCCTGTCCGATTTGCGGCAAGCCCGTCGCCGCCAAGTTCCGGCCGTTCTGCTCGCGGCGCTGCGGCGATGTCGATCTCAACCGCTGGCTCTCCGGCGTCTATGCCGTGCCGGTGACGGAAGACGAGGAAGAGGACGAGCGCTGCGACGAAAGCGGGGAGGTTCCGACCTGATAAAGCCGGTATTCTGGACAGCCGGAAAGGCAATCTCTATAACCGCGCGCTTGCGTAAGGCCTTTACCGGCTTCGCGCAAAAGCATGGGCCCAGGTAGCTCAGTTGGTAGAGCACTGCACTGAAAATGCAGGTGTCGGTGGTTCAATTCCGCCCCTGGGCACCGCTTTTATCCGCTGCGGCCGATGCGCGCAGTTTTCTGGCCCCATCTGAAATTGCGCCGGGTTTCCGGTGCTGCAGTGCATAAAGTCTAATGCGCGTGGCCGGCGTGGCTGTGGGTATGCGCGGCGCGGTCGCGCCAGCGCTTCATGGCCGCGAACAATTCCATACGGTTGAGCGGCGCGGTCGATCCGGAAAATTCGCGATAGAGCGAAGCGACATTGATGATCATGCGCTCGGGGTCGAGCCAGGAGGCGAAGCGGTCGAGCGATATTTTTTGCGCGGCGACCTCGGCCGGCACGCCATTATCGAAATGCCGCCGCGCCTCTTGCGCGATGTATTCGAGATAGGCCTTGAATTCGCGCACTTGCGTCTTTTCGGCGATCGGCCCGTGGCCTGGCACGATAACGTCGACATCGAGCGATAGGATGTGGTCGCATATCGCGATCCAGTTGCCGATCGGGCCTTCCCAGATCACCGGATGGCCGCCGACGAACAGAAGATCGCCGGTATAGAGGATGCGGTCGCCCGGTACGTAGACCAGAATGTCGCCGCGGGTATGCGCGCTCCCCAGATGCGTGAGCGCCAGGCGCTTGCCGCCGACAAAAAGCTCCATAGACTTGTCGAACACGGTCTTCGGCGGTGTGCCGATAATGCCGCGCCAATCGAACACGCCGCCCATGACGTCATGGAAGAACGCGCCGCCCTCGCCGAGATTTTTCCAGTTGGTCTCGAACGCGATCAGCATGGCGGGCGGCGCTTCGGCGAATTCCTCGGCGCATTCGCGGCAGGCGATGATCTCGGCGCCTTCGACCAGCTGATTGCCGAAGGTGTGGTCGCCGTTGGCGTGAGTGTTGATCAGCTTCTTGATATTACGCGCGGCCGGTACCGCGTCGCGCATGGTCTTGAGCATCGCCGCGGTCAGCGGCAAATCGAACAGCGTGTCGACCAATAACGTCTGATCGCCATCGGTGATCAGCCCGGCATTGCTCCAGCCCCATGAACCATCGGGCTGCAAATAGGCAAAGCAGCCGCGGCCGACGTCGTGCAGTCCCTTGGTGTATTGCCATTGGGCCATTGTTTGTTTCCCGATGCACTTTCATTGTTGTCAGGCCGCCTGCTCGTGGCCTTTGGCGGAGAGCAGCGCGATTACCTCGCTGGTGGTCGCCACATCGCCGAATACGCGCAGGATCGAACCGAGCGTCGCGTTGTGCTCGGCGTCGCTTAGCGCCGCGTTGGCATCGGATACGAACAGGAGGCGATAATTGAGCATCATGGCGTCGCGGGCCGAGGATTCGCAGCAGACATTGGTGAGCGTGCCGACGATGATGACGGTGTCGATACCGGCCGCGCGCAGCTGCCGGTCGATGTCGGAAGAGCCCTGGATGAACGTGCTGTAGCGGCGTTTGACAACGATCGCATCCTCGGGCCGCACGTCGAGGTCGGCATGCAGTTCGAAGCCGCGCGCGCCGGGCGTGAGCTCCGCCAAAGTCGCGCGCCGCGGATCGCCATCGAAGAACACGCGCCAGGCGTCTGATTGGCCCTCGAGGCACATCTTGACCCAGACCACCCTGCCGCCGGCGGCGCGGGTCGCGGCCGCGAGCTTGTTCACGTTCGGCACGATCTCGCGCGCGGTCGGAACTTCGACCGGCATGCCGGGCAGCATGAAAGCGTTTTGCAGATCGATGACCACCAGTGCGGTCTTCGGCCCGGTGAGGCTGTCGTAACGGTTGAGCTTGCCGCGTTGTGCCTTGACCTGCGCAACGATGCTCTCGTCGATGGCGATCTTGTGCATAGACTCCTTCCCGGCGGCAGCGGCGCGTTCGCGCCGCGCTTTTCTTATTCATAGCATCGGCGCAAAACGGACTCCAAGCCTTCGTGGTCAAGTCTTCGTCGTCAAGTCTTGCCGTCAGGACTTGCTGCCGCTTCTTGCCCCGCCACGCGCCCGCCGTGGTAAGTTCCGCCACCACGGGAGGGCGATGATGCTAAATCAAATGCAGGGCAAAGTGTGCGTGATTACCGGCGGTGCCGGTTCGATCGGCGCGGCGTCGGCGAAGCTTTTGCTGGAGGAGGGGGCGAAAGTGATGATCAGCGATTTGCACGAAGCCGCGCTGAAGCAGACCGCCGCCACTATCGGTGGAGCGGGCGGCAGTCTCTCCTGGTGTACGGCCGACGTCACCAAATCGGATCAGGTCAAGAACGTCATCGCGCGGACGGTGGAGAAATTCGGCAAGATCGATGTCCTGTTCAGCAATGCCGGCAATTTCGGTCTGGTCGCGCCGGTCACCGAATATCCGGAAGATGTTTTCGACGCCGTTCTCGCCGTGCACATCAAGGGCGCGTTCCTCTGCGCCAAGCACGCGGTGCCGCAGATGAACGACGGCGGCTCGATCATCATCACCTCAAGCGTCGCGGGCGTGACCGGCGACCCCGGCGTCTACGGCTACATCACCGCCAAGCACGGCCAGGTCGGCCTGATGCGGGTGCTCGCCAAGGAACTCGCCGGCCGCAACATCCGCGTCAACACGCTGCATCCGGGGCCGGTGGACAATCAATTTCAGCTCAGTGTCGAACAGAAGCTGGGCAAATTGATCGGCCGCGACGGCACGCAGTTCTTCAACGAAATCATTCCGCTGCACCGCCATGTCCGGCCCGACGAGGTGGCCCGGTCGGTTCTGTTCCTCGCTTCCGACGCATCGAGCTTCACCACCGGGAGCCTGTTGATGGTGGACGGCGGCATGAGCGTGTGAACGTTGATTAACGAATCGTAAATCCATGTCGGTTAGCAACGGAGTAGGGGGAGGGCGACCAGGCGCGAGGCACGATGTTTGCTGTCCTCAACCGTTTGCGCGGACTGGCGGGCGGCCCGCGGCTCGACAAGCGCTATTTGCTGGAACTCGCGCTCAACAACATGACCCAGGGCGTGGTCATGTTCGACGTCAAAGGCCGGCTCGTCGTCTGCAATGTCCGATATCTGAGCATGTACCGGCTGTCGCCTGACGTGGTGAGACCGGGCGCAAAACTCCTCGATATCATCCACGAACGGGCGAAGACCGGAAGTCTGCCGCGCGATCCGGCGCAATATTGCGCCGAGCTTCTTGAGCAGATGGTGGCCGGGAAGATCGTGCGTTTCGTAAGCGAGGCGCCCGACGGGCGCGCGGTCTCCGTCGTCAACCGCGCGATCCCCGGTTCCGGATTCTGGGTTGGCACGCATGACGACATCACCGAGCGGCGTTTGGCGGAACGCAAAAGCGCACAGCTTGGCGAACAGGAGGCTCGCCGGGCCGTCGTCGAGGAGGCAATCGCCTGGTTCCGCGAAAGCCTCGAGAGCATTTTAGCGACTGTCGCAGACAGCGCGGCGGCGATGCGATCGACCGCGACGGCGCTGTCGGGAACGTCAAAGGAAACCACCGCGCAGACCGCCGGAGCGGTCGTGACCTCGAACAATGCGTTCGGTAGTGTCGAGGTGGCGGCCACTGCCGCCGATGAGCTCGGCAAGTCGATCGCCGAGATCAACCGCCAGCTTGTCCGCGCCACCGAGGTCGTCGGCGCCGTCGCCAGTGAAGCGCAATCGACCAACCAGGAAATTGCGGGCCTCGCCAGCGCGGCTAAGAAGATCGACGATGTGGTCAAGCTCATTCAGAGCGTGGCCGGGCAGACCAATTTGCTGGCGCTCAATGCCGCCATCGAGGCGGCGCGCGCCGGTGACGCCGGCAAGGGCTTCGCCGTGGTCGCTTCCGAGGTCAAGGCGCTAGCGGTGCAGACCGCCAAGGCGACGGACGACATCGCCGCCCAGATTGCGGCGGTGCAGTCTTCGACCCAGAGCGCGGTCGGCGCCATCGGCAACATCGCCACCCGGATGCTGGAGATCCGGCATTTCACCGCCGCCATCGCCACGTCCGTCGAGGAGCAGAACGCTGCGACGCGAGAGATTGCCTCAAGCGTCGCGGCGGCCGCTTCCGGGACCAAATCGGTGGTGGCGGTGCTCCAGCGCGTCTCCGGCGCAATCACCGACATGCATTCGTCCGCCGATACGGTGCTGGCGGCGTCGCAGGCGGTCGATAAGGCCGCCGAGAGCCTGCGTGGCGCCGTCGACGGCTTCCTCCGCAAGGTCGCGATCTGAAGATTACTCCAGCGCCACGCGTGCGAAGGTGGCGACGATGCGTGTGCCGGCCTTAAGAGTGCCGCGCAAGGAGCCGGCGACCTTGGATTCGCCGCCGCTGCGGCGCCGATAGGCGACCGGCAGCTCCAGCACGCGCAAACCCGTCCGCGCGGCCCGCATCTGCATTTCCAGATTCCAGCCGTAGGTGAGTTCGCGCATGCCCAGCTTAAGCAGCGTGTCGCGACGAATGGCACGGAACGCGCACATATCGGTGTAACGCACGCCGTAAAGAATCTTGATCAGCGCTCCAGCGGCGAGTCCGGCGAGAATCTGATGGCTTGCCATGCTGCCCGGCTCGCGGCTGCCGCGCGCGCGCGAGCCGATGACGAAGTCGTAATCGCCCGAGCCGATGGCGGCGGCCATGTCCGCGATCGCCGACGGATCGTCGGCGCCGTCACCGTCCATGAACACGACGATATCGGCTCGATCGGCAGCTTGCGCGCCGGCGAGGCAGGCGCGGCCATAGCCGTGTCCGGCGGCAATGACTTCGGCTCCGGCACGGCGCGCGACCTCTATCGTACCGTCGGCGCTGCCGCCGTCGGCGACGATCACGCGTCCGACGATGGCGCTCGGCATCTCTGCGATCACTGCGCCGATTGATTCGGCTTCATTGAGCGTCGGAATGACGACGGTAACGCCCCCCACGCGCTACAGGCTCCAGCGCAGGCCGCAACTGGCGCAGGCGTCCGGCGGCTTGTCCGACAACAAGGCTTTGCGGAAATCACGGTACCCTTCGCCACTCCAGATTTCGCGCAAGGCCTGCTGGGTGGCGTCGCCGAGCGTATAATTCTCGTAACCGCGCTGCGAGAACGGCGCGATGCAGCACGGCAGCGCGCGGCCGTTGGCGGTGATGTACATGACCGTCCACGGCCGCCGGCACAGCGACCACGGCGAGCCGGAGTCGCTCCGCTTGAGGCTCATGCCCGGCTCCGAAGCGGCGCCCGAGGCGGAAAACGTCATACCGAGCGAAGCCGCCAGCGCAGCGGCGCGCTCCAGATGAGCTGCCTCGTCGCGCGATAGTCTCTCGTACAGCGCCTGGTCAGGCGTCGCCTTGCCGATGGCATTCTCGCTGAAGAAGACGAGACGTTGCAGATAGACTTCCTTTACGCCGGTTTCCGCCGCTACCCGCACGAAGTCGGGCAATTGCTCGACGGTTTCGCGCATGCCGGTCAGCCAGGCCGATACGCGCGGCCGGGTGGCGCCTTCGCGCTCCTGCAATTCGCGGAAGGCACGCACGTTCTTCAAAATGCGGTTGAAATAGTTTTTGCCGCGGACGGCGCGGTAGGTTTTGGCATCGGCCGCGTCGAACGAGACGCGCAATTCGTCGAGCCCGGCCTCGATCAGCGCGCGGCCGTTTTTCTCGTTGAGCACGGTGCCGTTTGTGTTGAAAAGAACGTACGTGCCGCGGTCCTTGAGGTGGCGCACCATGCGCGGCAGGTTCTTGACCAGCATCGGCTCGCCGACGCCGTGCAATACCGCGCGGGCCAGATTGGGGATCTGGTCCACGATCGAGTAAAAAAGCTCCCAGCTCATGTCGGCCGGCGGCTCGAGCTCCTCGTAGGTGCGCGGGCATGTAGTGCACAACAGATTGCAGCGGTTGGTGGTCTCCAGATAAAGGCAGACCGGCATCTGCGCGGGTACCTCGCTGTCGGCGCGCACGCTCTCGAAATAGCGCCGGGGGTCGACAACCGGCTTTTGCGCCGTCAGGTCCATCAGACGCCTCCTGCGGCGGCGCGCGTGCCGTCTTCGCCGCCGCGGGTGATTTCGCCGTCCGGCCAAAGGTCGTCCATCAGCGCGGCGGTGGCGACGGGATAATTCGGCGCGTGCGGCGCGAGCCAGCGCTCGGCCGGGGGCGGCCGCCGCATCTCGCCTTGCAGCCGGCGCAAGCCTTCGACGTCGTCGACGTCGTACCAGGCCGGGAGCGTGTGAACGTCGAGCTTGAGTTCGCGCGCGCGCTCGAGCGTCTGTTCGGCGACGCGCTCGGTGCTCCAAGCGATATCTTCGAACAGGCGGCGATGGACGGTTTTCAAGCCGAGCAGGTAATAACCGCCGTCAGTCGAGGGACCGAGCACGGCGCGTTCGCCCGGCCGCGCCAGCACGTCGGCGGTTTCGATCAGCAATGCGGTCGGCAAGGTCGGCGAATCGGAATTGAGCACGACCGCCGACTCATGGCCGCGCGCAAACAGTGCCCCGATCGCGTGCAGCAGGCAGTCGCCGAAATTGGGCAGAGTCGCGCCGATCAAGCCGATCGCTGGCGGCAGGATCGAAAGGAAGAAGTCTTGCGATCCGGCCGGCGCGTAAGCCACATAGCCGGCGATCGGGGCGTGGCGGCCGGCGAGCAGGAGATTGCCGGCGATGTCCTGCAAAAAGGCGGTGTTGAGCGCGGCGGCTTGATCGAACGAAAGCGGGGGCACCAGCCGCGTCTTGGTGCGCCCGGGCATCGAAGCCTTGGCCATGACGGCGATGCCGCAAGACGCAAGCTTGGAAGATTTAGTTGGTGCGCGGGAAGCGCAATCGATCGATACAGATTTGCCGTTAAGATTCTTCGCATCGTCCATGCGATGCCACCCCCAAAAAGAGCTCTGAAAACGAACCGGCAAACGCAACCGAACGGCAGTCTTCGGTTAAAGTGCGCCGCCGCGCCAATCAATTCCGGCTCACTGCCTACAAGTCTGCGAACACCGAAAAGTTATGTGCTTCACCAAGTCGTGATCTCAGTATCCACGGCAGAGCGCCATGCGGATAGTTGTGTCGGACGGAAGGACGTCGGCGTCGTGGCTTTGCCAGGTCGGCGCCTTTGCGTATTCGTTGCGCGGCATATCGAGCGACGCGAGTTCGCGGCCGCGGATGCCAACGACCTCGATCGGCACGGCGATGGGACGAACGTTCCAGCCGAAAAGGCCGAGAAAACCGCCATAGCCGATGACAAGCTCGATCTTGTCGCCTTTGGTGCGCACCACCTCGCGCACGTAACCGAGCGTGCTGTGACTGGCGTCGAGCAACGGCAAACCGATAAGGTCGCCGACACGAACGGGCTGCGGAAAGCGCGACTGCATGCGCTGTTCAGACGTCAGCGGTGGCTTGTCGTTCGTGCCGGACTGCGCCGCGCCGGCCGCTGTCAGTGTGCATAACGCCAAACCGACCGCTTTCAGCCAACTGCGCATTGTGTCTCCGCTACGGTGATCCGATCAAACTTGCCGCGCGACTTTGTGAAGGCTTTTTAGTTGCGCGCGATTCCGAGCAACCATAGTGTCGCCCCGCCTCGCGACCATTGGCGCCCGTGAATCGCCGTTGGGGAACAGTCTCGATGTCGGCGTCCTCCGTCAAATCACTTACGCGTAAGGAGCTTGCGCACAAAGAGCGCCGCTTGCACCCGCTGCCGGTGCGCGTCATGCACTGGATCAACGCGGTCGCCATTTTCATCATGATTGGCAGCGGCTGGAAGATTTACAACGACGACGTGCTGTTCGGCTGGCTGCATTTCCCCGATGCGCTCATCATCGGCAAATGGGCGCAGCACGGCCTGCAATGGCATTTTTTCGGTATGTGGATTTTTGTCCTTAACGGCCTCGCTTACCTTTCCTACGGTATAGCCAGCGGCCGTTTCCGGCAGAAGCTTCTCCCGATCTCGTTGCGTGAGCTTTTTGCGACTATCGGCGACGCGCTCCGCTTCCACCTCGCCCACGACGACCTCACCCACTACAACGCCGTGCAGAAAATCCTTTATCTCGGCGTCATGCTGATCGGAATTCTCATCGTCATTTCCGGGCTTGCCTTGTGGAAGCCGGTGCAGTTCTCCGACCTCGCCTCGCTGTTCGGCACTTTTCAAACCATCAGGCTGGTGCATTTTCTTTGCATGACGGCCATCGTCGGTTTCCTTGCCGTGCATATCGCGCTCGCTTTGCTGGTGCCGCAGACCATCCTCGCCATGCTGACCGGCGGCCCGGTTGTGAAGAGCGACGCGGCGGCCGACGCAAAGCCGACGCCGGCGCGGTGATAAAGATGCCGCTTCGCACCCGCGCGCCCTCGATGTTCCGGCCGGAGCGACCGGTCGATCAAAGCGTGCTGACCGGGAACCGCAAGCTCGTCGACGCCATCGACCGCCGTAACGTGCTGCGCGGCACGCTCAGCCTCGGCGCGCTGACGCTTCTGTCCGGCTGCGACGTGACCGAAGAGGAGCCGGTGCAGACTTTCCTGCGCGCGGTCTCGGCGTGGAACGACCGCGTGCAAAGCGTAATCTTCCGGCCCGATCATCTGGCGCCGACCTTCTCGCCCGCGCAGGTGGTCAAGCCGCCGCGCTTTAACGCCTATTACGACGTTGCCGACGTCAAGCCGATCGATGGCGCGAGCTGGCGGCTGGAATTATCCGGCCGCATCGCTGACAAGCGGCCGTGGACCGCGCGGCAGATTTACGATTTGCCGCAGCAGGAGATCATAATCCGCCATGTCTGCGTCGAAGGCTGGGACTATATCGGACAATGGTCCGGCCCCAACCTAAAGAATTTTCTCGAGCGCGTCGGCGCCGATCTAACGGCGAAATACGTCTACTTCCATTGCAATGACGACTATACGGAGTCGATCGACATGGCGGCGGCGCTGCATCCGCAGACCATCCTCGCGACCCGCTACGCAAACGAGACAATCGCCGATCCGTTCGGCTATCCGCTGCGGCTGCGCACCTCGACAAAACTCGGCTACAAGAACGCGAAATGGATCCGCGCGATCGAGGTGACCAACACTTTCACCGAAACGTTCTGGAGCGAGCAGGGTTTCAACTGGTTCGCCGGGATCTGAGCGCGCTGGGCGTGCTCTGAGAGTTCACTTCGACCGCACGTAAATGCGCCACCGGTTGTCGCGATCTTCCGCCAGACGGTAATCGGGACTTGCGGCGAACGGGTCTTTCGCCCAGGCCTTATCCTGCGGCACGACCACGATCACGTCGCAACCGTATTTTGTCGACATGTCGCCAATGTCCTGCGGCGTGCCTTCGCCACCGAACACGCGGATGAACTGGGTGTTGATCGCCTCGCGCCGGTCCACCGGCAGCGGCGCAAAGGCGATTGCAATGTCATTGCCGGCGAAGCACGATGAGCGGTTGGAGAGAAGCGCCCAGGACATATTGCCCGGCCACGGCGTCAGATCGGCGAGGAACAGCGGATTGTTGGCGACGCGCGCCCCCGGCGCGGCGTAGCGGCGCACGGCCGCCCATAATTCGGGCGTTTGCGCGAACACGTTGCCATCGCGCGGATTGCTGCCGGCGAAGTTGTCGCGAATCATCGTCGCAGTGTCCGTCAGGCTGGCCAGAAGCCCGATCAACGCCGCAGCAATCACCGCGGCGCGCCGCTGCACGCCCGGCAGCCCCGCCGCTACCAACGCCGCGCCGACGATGAGGACGAGTTCGGCGGGCAGGATCGCGCGCAGCCCGAGATCATTGTTGCTGCCGAGCGAGGAAACGAGCAGCCACGAGATCACCAGTCCGGTACCGGAAAGGCAGGCCAGGGCCGCAAGCGCAAGCTTCTCCATCCTCGGCATCGCCGCGCGCAGCGCCACGGTCAAGGCGATGACGCCGGCGGCATAGGCCGCCGGCAATTCGATCGGCAGGATGACGAGCCAATAGCCCGGCACATCGAGCACCCGCCGCAACACGCGCGGGAAAAATTCCCCGAATACCGCATAGTGATAAACGAGGATCGGACTGCCGCCGTTGCGTGCCTTTACCAGAGCGAATTGGTCGAGCACGAAGGGTGCGATCAGGCAGACGACCAGCAAGGCGGCGAGCGCCATGCCGCCGGCAAAGCGCAAGCGCCGTGGCGCATCGACGGCGGTGAAGACCAGCGGCGCGGCAATGGCGGCGGCAAGGCCGAAGGTGATGCCGCCGACGAAGGTCGAGCTTTCGAAACCGGCGACGATCAGGAGCGCGATCGTCAACACCAGCGTCAGGCTTGGCCGCAGCGCGTAGCGGCAGACAAGCACCATCGCCGTGACCGCGCAGCCGGCCGCCATCAGGTGCTGCGGTACCCAGGCGGCCTGAAACAGCCAGCCGGACATGCCGATCGGCGGCAGCAGCACCGGGGCCAGTTTCGCCACCGGGATAAACGAGAAAATGGTCTCCCATAGCCCGCCGGCGGCGGCGAGGACGACGACCCAGAGCGCCGCGGTGTTGCGCTTTGCGAACCAGACCGCAAGTCCCATCATAAGATTGAGCGAGGCGAACGCGCTGAACCAAGTCAGCGCGATATCGGCTTCCCAGCCGCTCGCGGACGTCACCCGCGCGATCTCGGCGGCGCTGAAGTGCAAAAGGTAATAGTAGGCGAGCCGGCCCGGCGTTCCGCCCTCGCCGAACACCGGATTAACCGGCGGTAGACCGAGCCGGGTCATGGCGTCGATGAACGCGCTCTTGGCGTGATCGAAGATTGGGTCCGAAAGCACCACAGCATCGCCGGAGAATTTTGGCAGGATGGCGGCCGCCGGAATGAGCGCAAGGCCGGCGGCAGCGGCGAATGCCCACGGCGGAATGTTCAGGTCACGCTCGATCTCGCTCGCCGGCGCGCGTTGCGACAGCGAGACCCCGGCAAGCAAGACGCAGACCGCGCTCACCCCGGCGACTTCGATCGGAGAAAATCCAAGCAGGAGAAAAACCGGCAACGCCACGGCGCTGTGCGCGGCCCAGCCGACCACGGCTGCGGCGCCAAGCGCGAGCGGGCGCGGCAGCAGATGGCGCGCGAGCGCGTAGCCCAACAGTGACCAAAAGGCGGTTGCGATCAGCGCGCAAAGCGCAGCAGTGACGGGCGACGCCATGGCCAGTCCGTGCCTGAATCGCCGGGCGATGTCGATTCAGCGCTATTGCGTGGCTGCTGGTCCAGGGCCGGCGGTGGCGAGGACTATGACCTTGGTGCCAGCCGGCGTGCGGTCGTAGAGGTCGACAATGTCGTCGTTGGTCAGGCGGATGCAGCCGGACGATACGTCGTGGCCGATCGTCCACGGCTCGTTGGTGCCGTGGAGGCGATACAGCGTGTCTTTGTTGCCCTGCCAGAGATACATGGCGCGCGCGCCGAGCGGATTTTCCGGGCCGCCCCTCATGCCCAGCCCGCTTTGCAATTGCACCATGTGCTCGCGCAGTTCCGGCTTGCGCGCCAGCATCTCCGCCGGCGGATACCAGTCGGGCCATTCCTGCTTGGTGTGGATGACGGCAAGGCCGTTCCAGACGAATCCCTCGGCGCCGACGCCGACGCCGTAGCGAATGGCCGTTCCGTCGCCCTGTATCCGGTAGAGATAATGGCTGCCTGGATCGACGATGATGGTGCCGGCGGGTTCGGGCGAAGGGTAGGTCACCACTTTGCGGGCAAAGGCCGGATCCGGCCCCTTCGGCTGTTCTTCCTCGGCCATGAACGTGCCGGTGCAGGCGGTGAGTGCGGTGGTAAATCCGCCAGCCAAGGCCGCGGCGAACAAGCGGCGGCTTATTCGTTTCGCATTGTCGGACATGATCCGCGAACCTGTTTAGATCCCACCCCGGCATCCAGCGAAGCAAAGAATAGTCCAGAAAACGTGAATTTTTTGACGGTTTGCTTGGAAATAATGTTCGCCGTGCTCCGGGCAGAAGTGGCCAGCAGCCCCTTCTCGACGGTTCGCAGCGGGATTATCTTGACAAAGGGGCCTGATCGGGAGCCGGTCATGTGCCAATCGCGTTTACTGATGCTGGCAGCAGTGGCGTTCTTGGGCGGTTCCGCCGTGGCGCATGCGGGGCCGTGCACGACGCAGATTGCGGAAGTCCAGCGTCGGATTCAGCAGATCGCGCCTGGATCCGAGAGTGGCCCGACCGCCGCGCAATCGGTCGGCGCGCAACTGCACCATCAGCCGACGCCGGGTTCGGTCGAAAGCGCCGAGAACAAGGCGCGCGAGGCGGCTGATGCCGCGCTCGACCGGGCGCGCAATGCCGACGCCGCCGGCGACGCCACCCGCTGCGCGCAGGCGCTCCACGAAGCGAAAGAGCTCTACGGGCTGGAGTAAATCGTCATTGCTCTTCGCAATGAACAAGCATCCTCAGTACGCTTCTTGCGTATAAACCGGATCGACCGAGCCGGCCCAGGGTCCTTGGAACTTCTCCAACAACTCCTGCGCCGGGGTGGTGGCGCGCGCCAGCCGGTCGTCCAGCACTTCGAGATAGCGCGTCTCGTCGCGGCCCTCGCTATCAAGGCGCTTCCGCCGGGCGAGCCCGGCGCGCGCGAGCTTAAGCATCTCGGTCGCGATCTCGAACACGGTGCGGCCGCGCACGGTGGCGGCGAGAGCCAATTTCGGCACGTCGTCGCGGAGCTTTTGCCGATCGGCAGCGCTCCAGCTTTTTACCAGGTCCCAGGCGGCATCGAGGCTGACATCGTCATAGAGGACGCCGGCCCACAATGCCGGCAGCGCCAGGAGATTGCGGGTCGGTCCCGAATCGGCGCCGCGCATTTCCAGATAACGCTTGAGCCGGACTTCGGGGAAAATAGTCGAGATGTGGTTCGCCCAGTCGGAGATGGTGGCGAGCGCGCCCGGCATGCCGGGCAACTTGCCGGCCATCAGATCGCGGAAGGATTGTCCGGCGACGTCAACATACTCGTCGGCATGCTTGACGAAATACATCGGCACGTCGAGGGCATAATCGACCCAGCGCTCGAAACCCATGCCGGGCTCGAACACCCAGGGCAGCATGCCGGTTCGGTTCGGGTCGGTGTCGCGCCAGATCTCGGCGCGGAAGGAAAGAAATCCGTTCGGCTTGCCCTCGGTGAAAGGCGAGTTGGCAAACAGCGCCGTCGCCACCGGCTGCAAGGCGATCGACACCCGCAGCTTCTTGACCATGTCAGCTTCGGAGGAAAAGTCGAGATTGGTCTGCACCGTGCAGGTTCGATACATCATGTCGAGGCCGAGCTTGCCGACCTTCGGCATGTACGCGGTCATAATCTTGTAGCGGCCCTTCGGCATTTTCGGCATGGCGGAGCGCGTCCAGCTTGGTGTCATACCGATGCCGAGAAAGCCGATCCGCAGCGGCTGCGCGACCTCGCGCACCTGGGCGAGATGCGCCATCAGTTCGCTTGACGTCTGATGCACGGTCTCGACTTGCGCGCCGGACAGCTCGAACTGGCCGCCCGGTTCGAGCGAGATCGCGCCGCCGCCGGGCACGTCGAACAGCCCGATGACGTTGCCGCCCTCCATGATTGGCTGCCAGCCGAGCAATAGCGCCATGCCTTCAAGCAAGGCCCGGATGCCGCGCCGGCCTTCGTAAGGCACCGGCTGATGGCCTTCGAGCGTGAAGGCGAACTTCTCGTGCTCGGTGCCGATGCGGAATTGCGACTTCGGCTTGATGCCCTGTACAAGCCAGGCGACAAGCTCGTCGCGCCGTTCGATCGGCGTCAGATCGACCTGGTCACGCGCCATGGGATTCCGGACTGAAAGGGCCGCGGACTGCAGGTCGAAGCGTCACGCGGCCTTGCGCTTTTCCGGCGGGAAGCGGTGATAGAAGCTGTCGCCGGTTTTGGCCATGTCGCGCAACAGCTTGTTCGGCTTGAACCGGTCACCGTACTTTTTCGCCAGCCGACTGCACAGATCGACGAAGGCTTTGGTCCCCATCCCGTCGATATAGGAGAGAGTGCCGCCGGTGAAAGGCGCATATCCGAAGCCAAGGATCGAGCCGACATCGGCCTCGCGCATGTCGGTGATGACGTCTTCCTCGACGCAGCGGGCGGTTTCCAGCGCCTGGATGGCCAGCAGCCGCGCCTTAAGTTCGGCGACATCGATGGTGTCGGGGTCGAGCTTGGTCGCCTGCAGATCGGCGAGGCCGGGCCACAACCGCTTCGGCCCATTCTGCGGATAATCGTAAAAGCCCTTGCCGTTCTTGCGGCCGTAGCGGCCGCGCTTCTCGACCATGTCCTGCAACAGCGCCTTCTGCCGCTCGTCGATCGCCTTCGGCCCAAGATCGGCCTCGGTGGCCTTGAGAATCTTCCAGGCGAGATCGACGGCGACTTCGTCGTTGAGCGACAGCGGACCGACCGGCATGCCCGCCATGCGGCCGACATTCTCGATCATCGCCGCCGGTACGCCCTCGGCCAGCATCA
>CAYVPC010000046.1:0-19555 GCA_964453555.1 uncultured Hyphomicrobiales bacterium
CGACGTTGCGGATGCGATCGATATCGGCGACCGAAGTGCCGCCGAATTTCATCACCAGACGAGCCATAACGCGCGCTTTCCCCGAAAAGGCGCGTATTGATACCGGCGCGGTGGACGTCCTGCAACACGGCGCCCGCCAAGGCCTGTTTGCTTGGCTGTATCGTTAATTGGACCGTTGATTGGTCGGCCGATCGCGACGGTCATTGTCCCGCAAGCGGATTGGCAATGTGGTTTCCTGCCAGCCCATCGCGACCCCCATCAAATTCGACCAGAACGCGATCCACAGCAGCGCCGGCATGTGAGCCTCCTTTGCGGAGCGAACCAATAATGTAACGTGCTAAACTCTCCGTAGTTCCGCATCGCAGCACGGAAGATTGGGCGTCATGCCGGTAAGTCACGATCGCATCGTCACTACGTACGTTGGCAGTCTGGTGCGTCCGCCCGAACTCGCCCGATACATCGAGGCGATCGACGACGGCGTCGCGATCGACCGGGCGGCGTTCGATTCGCCGTCGCGGTGAGCGCCTGTTCGCTGTACATGACCTTCAACGGTCTCGGCGGTTTTCCGGGCAAGCACCGACGACGCGGCTAATACGGCAGCCCGACGTAATTCTCGGCGAACACCGTGGCGGCCGCCTTTGAGCGGAACAGATAATCGAGTTCCGCGAGCTGGATTTTCTGGTCGAACGGATTGTCGGAAATCTGGTGCAACATGGTGGTCAACCACCACGAGAAACGCTCAGCCTTCCACACACGCCTGAGCGCGCGCTCCGAATAATAATCGAGGCCGGCGGTTGATTTATCCCGGTAATATTCGATCAGCGCCTGCGAGAGATAGCGCACGTCGCTCGCCGCGAGGTTAAGCCCTTTGGCGCCGGTCGGCGGCACGATATGCGCGGCGTCGCCGGCGAGGAACAGTCGCCCGAAGCGCATCGGCTCGGCGACGAAGCTGCGCAAAGGCGCGATGCTCTTCTCGATCGACCGGCCGGTCACCAGCTGCTCGCGCGCCTCATCGTCGAGCCTCGGCCGCAATTCTTCCCAGAAACGTTCGTCCGGCCAGGAATCGATGTCTTCCGCCAGGTTGCATTGTAGGTAGTAGCGGCTCCGGGTCGGCGAGCGCATGGAGCAGAGCGCGAAGCCAAGCGGATGGTGAACGTAGATCAATTCGTCGGACACCGGCGGTGTGTCGGAAAGGATACCGAGCCAGCCAAGCGGATAGACGCGCTCATGCGTCGTGACGGCGCGCGCTGCCACGCTCTTGCGGGACACGCCGTGAAAGCCGTCGCAGCCGGCGATGAAGTCGCAAGCGATCTCGTGCGTCCCGCCACCGGAGCGCCAGGTCACGCGCGGCCGGTCGCCGGCAAAATCGTGCAGCGCCACGTCGTGCGCGGCGTAGATGGTGGGCGCACCGGCGGCGGCGCGGCCGTCCATCAGATCCTTGGTGATCTCGGTCTGGCCATAGACCATCACTACCTTTCCGGTCATTTCCTTGAATGAGACGCGGTGGCGCACGCCATCGACGCAAATCTGCACGCCTTCGTGGACCAGGCCGTCCGCGTGCATCCGCGCGCCGACACCCGCCTCGTCGAGCAGATCCATCGTCACCTGCTCGATCACGCCGGCGCGTACCCGGCCAAGCACGTACTCGCCCGTCCGCCGCTCGAGGATGACGTTATCGATGCCATGCTTGTGCAACAGCTGACCGAGCAGTAAGCCGGCCGGGCCGGCGCCGATGATGGCGACTTGTGTGCGCATGGCTTCTCTGACGATTATTCCACTGACGAATTCAGTCAAATCGAAAATGTTTCTTTATCGGCCATGCAAGGGTTTCGTTGTTTTATGGCGCTATGCGTGTTGTCCAGCCCGCAGGCACCAAAGCGGCGGTGTTGAGCGCACCGGCTCATCCCGGCGGCCGCCGCGCTATCGCGCGCCGGTCTTCGCGCACGCGCCGCCTTGAACAGCAAACCAAGACCACGCGCGTGGCCGTGGTCCTCTCCCTGTTCCTGGTTCTGCTGGCAATGGCGCTCCTGATCGGCGGCCGCGCCGTCATCGACCCGCTGCTGCGGACGGCAGCCGAGCAACGCGAAACACACCGCATCGGCGATATCATCTTTACCATGCGCGACGGCACGCTGTGCCGGCATCTGGCGTTCGACAACAAGACGGCGGAACTCACCGAGGGTGCCGTCGCGCCATGTCCGCCGGAGCAGCAGAAAGAAAACAAGGCCGGCATCATGGGTTTTGCCTGGGGTGCGCACTGATGCCGGCCGACCGGATGCCAAGCTGACTGAACAGACGAGCCGCCTCATTTCCGGCGCGGTGGGCGCATCGCCCGCGGCTTCCTTTAAATCGCAATCTTTTTTTGGAAAACTGGTTTCCACTTTTCCGCTTCATGTTCTAGGGTGCTCCGCCGGGCGCGACCCGGACGGAACGGGGGCGTGGCACATGCGGAACTCGCGTATCGTCAGCTGGCCAGTACTTTCGGTCGGCCTGTTGTTGATTGGTCTGCACACCGCCGCCGCGCAGGGTAGTCCCGAGGCCCGTCAGGCCTGCACGCCCGACGCCATGCGGCTTTGTTCCGATTTCATTCCCGATGTGCCGAAAATCACCAAGTGCATGATGTCAAAATACGGGCAGCTGAGCAGGGAATGCCGTGTTGCGATGGCGAACGAACACCGCCGCTACCGGCACGTTTATCGGCGCCGCGTCCACAATTAAAACTCCACTTTTGATCGATTTGTTTGGCCGCGCGGGTAATCCGCGCCTTGAGCGTTCTCGCAGGGAAATGCCATGGTGTGCGGGCAGCGGCCGGGTAACCCGCGGCGGGGGTCGAGTTTGCGAATAAACGGTGTTCCGGCAGCCACCGGTCGGGATCGGCCGGCGGCCATTGCGCTCGTATTGCGCCCGGCGATGCGTTGGGGATCGCTCGGCGCGCTCATCGCCGGCGTAGTTATCGCGGCTTTTGCAATATCGCGAACGCAGCCCAAGGCGCAAACGATCGGCGCCGACGAGGCGCCGGTGCTTGCCGCCGATATCGCACTCGGCGACGCGGGTCGCGCCGGCGACAAATTAACCGCGCGCAAGCTGCTCGCGCTGCAATTTACGCTCGTCGATGTCGACGGCAGGATTTATGCGCGCCGGGATTTCCTGGACGATCTCAAGAATACCGCAGACGCGCCGGCAAGCGACGTCAAGGTGCGCAGTTATGGCCTCTTGGCTGCGGTCACCGGCCGTCGCAAATCGGCACAGAACGCGGACGTTTTTTTCCTCGATATCTGGGCGCGGCAGAAGGGCGCCTGGCGCGCGCTCCTGCGACAGGAGGTCGCCACCGCCGCTGGGGATACGCCGGCCGCTATCGCGTCGGCGCCCGCGCCCGCCGTTGACGCGCCGCCCTACGAGTGCCGGAATCCGTGCCAGACCTTGCCCTATCGCGTGCGCTCGCTGCCTGAGCAGGACGTCATCGCGGCGTTCCAGGCGATCGAAAAGGCTATCGTCGCGCACGACGCCAGCGAATGGTCAAAGCATGCCGCTGAAGAATTTGTAATTTATCGCAGTGGGCATGCGCCGGCCGGCAAGTCCGACCGTATCGCGGCCATCGAGTGGCAGAAGGCAGCAAACACCCCCGTGACGGTCGCCGAAGTTCAGAGCATGCGGCTTGCGGTCTACGGCGACGCTGCCGCGATGGTCACCAATCACCTCATGCCAGACAATTCACGTCCGCCCTACCGCGCGGCGCGGCTGTGGGTGCGGCGCAACGGCCAATGGCTGATGGCGATCAGCGCGCAGACGGACATCAAATAGTCATCTCCGCCAATTCGGGAAGGTAACTTTAAGTCTCCAGCCCGGTCGGCACGTTCTCGTTTTCGCTTTCGAGCTTCATGCCCGCGGCGAGCGCCATCGTTTCGGCCAGCGCGGCAAAATCCTTCTGCAAATACGCTTCCGGATTCTTTTGCAGCGTGGCGGCGCCGAAATGGCTTTGCAGCACCTCGCGCGCAGCCGCCGTCACCGGCATCGGAACGCCCAGCTCGCGGCCGAGCTCGAGTCCGAGATCGAGATCCTTGCGCAGAAGCTCGGGCGTGAACGTCGTGGTCCAGTCGAGATTGACCAAAGCGGGCGACTTGTAGCGCGTAAACATCGAGCCCATGGCGCTGTTGTTGAGGAAGGCGAGGAAAGCATGGCGCGGCACACCCATCTTGTTGGTGAGCAGCGTGATTTCGATCAGGTTTTCGATCACCACGCCGAGCATGACGTTGTGCGCGATCTTGCAGACGCGGGCGAGCTCGCCGTCGCCGACGTAGGCGACGCCGCGCTGGGCGAAAACCTCGATCAGCGGCATCACCGCCTTGCAGGCTGCCTCTTTGCCCGAGACGACTGCGGACGCCTTGCCGGCTTTGATGACCTTGGCATTGCCGCTCATTGGCGCGGCGACGAAATCAGCGCCGAGCTGCTCGAGTTTGTCGCGCACGGCGGCGGAGTCTTCGACCGAGATTGTCGAGCAATCGACTACGATTGTCGGTATCTTGCCACCCTGGCTGCACACGCCGTTCTTGCCGTAGAGGACTTCCTGCACGTCTTTCCCGGTTGAGACGATCGAAAACAGCACGTCGACATTTTTAAGTTCGAAGAGATGGTCGACCAGTTTAGCGCCGGCGTTCGCGAGCGGCTCGGCTTTGGCGCGCGTGCGGTTCCAGACGGTGACGTCGTAGCCGGCCTTGATCAGCCGTTCGGCCATAGGGATACCCATACGGCCCGCGCCGATCCATCCGATTTTCTGCTTGTGCTGCGTGCCGTTGCTGGCCATGTGAACTCCTTGCAAGCTTTTTTTCCAGCGGCTCTCTTATCATACGAGGCGAAAGCCTGTCCGGGGCGCGACCACCCCTCCGGCGTTTCTTGACAGCGATTTGTCGCCCCGTCATAAGGACGCGGGCGCAAGCTGGGCTAACCGTTAAGGGTTTGCCGGGGGCGCGCCTTTAGCCAGCAGATACGACTGGAAAAAGCCGGTCCGGATGGACAATCCGACGACCGGGTTCGAACACGAGGACAAAAAGATGTTCGCGGTCTTCAAAACGGGCGGCAAGCAGTACCGGGTCGCCGCCGAGGACGTGCTCAAGGTCGGCAAGGTCAAGGGCGAGCCCGGCGAAATCGTCGAGTTCGGCGAAGTCCTGGTCGTCGGCGGCGACGCTGTGACGCTCGGAGCGCCGACGGTCGCGGGCGCGACGGTTGCGGCCCAAGTGCTCGACCAATCGTGCGGCGCCAAGATCATTGCGTTCAAGAAGCGACGGCGGAAAAACTCACGCAGGAAGCGCGGTCATCGTCAGGAGTTTACGCTGCTGCGCATCACCGAGATCCTGACCGACGGCAAGAAGCCGAGCAAGACAGTGCAGCCGCGGCCCAAACGGACGCCGGCGCCGAAGCCCGCCGCCGCCGACGAGGGACCCGCCGCCGCAGCGGAAGGAACCGAATCGCCTGGCAAGACTGCGACCAAGAAGGCTGAGAAGCCGAAGGCCAAGGCGCAGGCCGGCAAAGGCAAGAAGGCCGGCCCAAGGCCAAGAGCGCTCCAGCCAAGGGCAAGAAGAAGAAGTGAGTGGAAGCGGTGATGGTTTTGTCACGAATTCGGTATAGGTAGCCGACAGGAAGGTTGGAGCGATGGCTCACAAGAAAGCAGGCGGTTCCTCGCGCAACGGCCGTGATTCCGGCGGTCAGCGCTTGGGCGTGAAGATTTTCGGCGGCGAAGAGGTGCTGGCCGGCAACATCATCGCCCGCCAGCGCGGCACCAAATGGCATGCCGGCCGCAACGTCGGCGTGGGCAAGGATCACACCTTATTCGCCCTGATCAACGGTCGCGTTGAGTTCCGTACCAAGGAAAAGGGCCGCATTTTCGTATCGGTGTTTCCGATGGCGGAGGCTGCGGCTTCGTAAAGCGGTGGATCAATTGTAAAGGTCCGCCGGCATCCAGTCGAACCGGCGGGCCCGAACGGGCTGCGAAAGGGGGAGACCGGATGGCCGGCTCCCGCTTTCGGTTTGTTTGCAGGAGCCCGTGTGATGACACTGCCGGAAGAAGTCCTGGCGCCGAAGGTTGCAGAGCACGGTCTCCCCGTGCTTGAGACCGGGCGGCTTGTTCTGCGCGCGCCGCGTTGCGGAGACGTCAAAGCGATTGCGGCGCTGGCCGGCGACCAGCGCATCGGCAAGAATACGGCGCGCATCCCGCATCCCTACGGCATCGCGGACGCAGAACAATTCGTTGCGACTATCAACCGGCGCGACGGCGAAGCCTGCTTCGGCATTTTCCGCGATGGCACACTGATCGGCACGTGCGGGATTGAGCCGCGCGCGGACGATGCTGCGGAACTCGGCTATTGGCTAGGTGTGCCCTATCGGGGTCGCGGCTTCGCCACCGAAGCGGCGCGCGCGCTCATCGACTACGCGTTCGGTGAACTACAACACGACACGCTGCAAGCGGGCGCCCGCGTCAGCAATCCGGCCTCGCGCCGCGTGCTGGAAAAGTGCGCGTTTCAATGGACTGGCGTGCGCTTGACCCGGATCCGCGCCATCAATTCCGCCGCGCCGGTCGACTGCTTCCGGCTCGATCGCGGATTGTGGCTGTCGCTCAAGGCCTGGGGCCGTGTCCGGCGGGTGGCGTAACGTTACTGCCCGGGGCTCGGTGGCGAGGCAAAGAACGGCATGAGCTTCGCCACCAGCGCAGGCCCGAAAAAGCCCTGCGGATTTGACGGCGTCGCCTTGTCCATCATTTCCCAGCCTTGAATCAGCGTGCGGGCATTATTGAAGGCTTGCTGGAGATCACGCCCCGGCCGCACGCTCTGGCGGAAGAACGCATCGCCGAAATAGGTCCAATCGCGCTCGGGCGCGCAGCCGAACGACGTGTTCTTGGCGTCCGCGGCGGTGAGCACAATAGTATCGTCGTTGGCAAGCGGCGGCACAAAGGTGCCGGCGTAGCACGCCGACACGATGACGATACGGTTCTTGATGCCTTCGTTGTTGAGTGTCGCCGCAACCTCCTGCGGCGGCAGCTCGCTGATCGCCCCGTTGGGCATGCGCAAGCCGAAACCGGTCGGCTCGCCGTGCGAGGTCATGAACAGCAGGAAAATATCGTCATCCTTGTTCATCAGCTTGGCGATCGCGCGCACCGCGGCGGCAAAATTGCGCCGATCCGCCAATGGCACGCTTTGCAGCGTTTCGCGGTTGTTGATGATGCGCACGACACGGCCCCGGATCGGCAGCACCCCGCCGAGCGCGGTCAGGCCGCCGTCAAGCTCCTTGAGAAAGACGTCATCCGCCCAGCCGGCGACGCCGAGCGCGTAGACGGCGGGCGCGCCCTTGGTCGAAGGCGCAAGACCGGCGATTTGCGCTTGCAGCAACGCGCGCTGCGCCTGCTCAAGCGGTGCCGCCTCGGCCTCGCTTCCGGTGTTTTGTGGTCCGCGGGCCGCCAGCCGCGCATGCAGCACTTCCCACCAGTTCGCGGCGTTGACGTCGAAATCGCGTCCGATGAAGACCGGCGCGTGTGGGACGACCGCAACGACCGCCATGAGCGCGAGCCACAAACCAGCTGCGCGCCCGACGACAATCAGCCGCGGCTGCACTGTGAAGGTGCGCAAGACCGCGGCCATAGCGCCGATCCACCACAGCGACACCACAACGAAGATCGCAATCGGTGCGTAACGCTCGCTCCAATAACCGGCCAGCGCCGGAACAAGCGCCACAACGAATCTGATGCCGTTGCCGACTAGCTCGGCGATAACCAGAAGCGCCAACATGGCCGACAGCGCGGTTGCGCGGGCGGCCGGCTGTACGAACAGCGCTGCGACAGCGATATCGAGCGCGACCCAAGCGACGAGCGCGTTGAGGCCGTATGGATTAAAACCGCCGCCCGGGCCAGCGGCGAGGAATTGGAACGCCATGCGGATGAGGAAAAGCGCGATGGCGCAGACGAGCAGGCTCGGCAGTCCGACGAACTGCAGACTGCGCGTCGGCCGCCAGATAACGGCGCCTGAAGTAAGCTTCAGAATCGACCAAACGCCTTGCATTCGCTACTCGAACCCGCCGGAACCCCAGTGCCGCGTCCCCGTGTCCACACTATATCAGGCAAGCCGCCACGCGTAGACGATGGATTTGCCGCGCGGACATTGTTACCGGTACGCCCAAATGAAATTCCTCGACGAAGCAAAGGTCTATATCCGCTCCGGTGCCGGCGGCAACGGCTGCGTATCGTTCCGGCGTGAGAAATTTATTGAGTTCGGTGGCCCGAATGGCGGTGATGGCGGCAAGGGCGGCGACGTCATCGCGGAGGTGGTCGACGGGCTCAATACGCTCATCGACTATCGCTATCAGCAGCATTTCTTCGCCAAAAACGGCCACGCTGGCATGGGCAAGGACCGCCACGGCGCCAACGGCGCCGATACGGTGCTCAAGGTGCCGGTCGGTACGCAGATTTACGAGGAAGACGGCGAGACGCTGCTTGCCGATCTGACCGAACGCGGGCAACGCGTCGTGATCGCCAATGGTGGTAACGGCGGGTTCGGCAATGCGCATTTCAAGTCTTCGACCAATCGCGCACCGCGCCGCGCCAATCCCGGCCAGCCGGGCGAGGAACATACGATCCGCCTGCGGCTCAAGCTGATCGCCGACGCCGGCATCGTCGGGCTACCCAATGCCGGTAAATCGACCTTCCTCGCGGCGGTGAGCGCGGCGCGGCCGAAAATCGCCGACTATCCGTTCACCACGCTCACGCCCCAGCTCGGCGTGGTAGAGATCGACGGCCGCGAATTCGTGCTGGCCGATATTCCAGGCCTAATCGAGGGCGCGCATGAAGGGGTCGGCCTTGGCGACCGCTTCCTCGGCCATGTCGAGCGCTGCCGGGTCCTCTTGCATGTCCTCGACGGCACCGACGGCGACGCCGGAGCGGCCTACGAGACCGTGCGCGCGGAATTGTCCGCATACGGCCAGGGGCTCGCCGACAAGCCGGAGATCGTCGCGCTTAACAAGGCCGACGCGCTGAGCGCCGCTGAAATCAAGGAACAGGCGAGGCGTATCAAGCGCACGGCTAAAAAGACACCGCTGATCATTTCCGCCGTGAGCGGACAGGGAGTGCCGGAGGTCTTGCGCGCGCTGATCGGCGAGATCCAAAAAGCGCGTGCTGGCGCTGCCGAGAAGACCGCCGCCGGCGCCGACTGGCGGCCGTAGGACGCTGCGGGGATTTGTCCTCCAATTCGCTGCCGGCAATCGTTACATTAGCGCCATGTTCGGCCTGCCGCGGATTCATCACCGGTCGCGGAACGTGCGGCTCGACACGCTGGTGCGGCTGCGCTGGCTGGCCGTTTTCGGCCAGTTCGTGGCCGTCCTGGTCGTGCATTTCGGCCTCGAATTCGAGGTGGCGGTCCTGCCGTGCTTCGGCGTGATCGGGCTAGCGGCATTGCTCAACGTCGCGCTGCGGTTCGGTTTCCCGGACACGCAGTGGCTCGAGCCCGACCGTGCCGCCTATCTCCTTGGCTTCGACATCGCCGAACTCGCGGCGCTTCTCTATCTCACCGGCGGGCTGGAGAATCCGTTTTCCTTTCTGTTGCTCGGGCCGGTGCTGATCTCGGCCACGGCGCTGCCGCCGCGCATGACGCTGCTGATCGGCATTTTCGCCGTGCTGTGCGCGACCGTGCTTATCTTCGTCCATTATCAATTACCCTGGGACAGCGAAGAGCCGCTCAAGCTGCCCGAAACCTACGTGGTCGGAGTCTGGCTCTCGATCCTGCTCGCGATCGGCTATATCGGCGTCTATACTTGGCAAGTGGCCGAGGAAGCGCGCCAGCTGTCGGAGGCGCTGGCGGCGACTGAATTGGTGCTGGCGCGCGAGCAGCACCTCTCGCAGCTCGACGGTCTCGCCGCTGCGGCCGCACATGAGCTCGGCACGCCGCTCGCGACCATCACGCTGGTAGTGCGCGAAATAGAGCGCGCGCTGGAACCGGGGTCGCCGCACGCCGATGACATCAAATTGCTGCGCGAGCAGGCGCAGCGCTGCCGCGAGATTTTGTCAAAGATCACGGAATTGCCGACAGCGGAGCCGTTCGATCGCGTGGCGCTTTCGGCGCTGATCGAGGAGGTGGTGTCGCCGCACCGATACTTTGGCGTCCAGATTGACGTGACGTTACCGTCTGACCGCGCCGCCGAGCCGGTCGGGGCGCGCAATCCGGCGATCCGTTACGGGCTGGGCAATCTGATCGAGAACGCCGTCGATTTTGCCAACAAGCGCGTCGAGATTTTCGCGCAATGGACTGCGGAGGAGGTGAGCATTGCCATCAGCGACGACGGGCCGGGGTTTGCTCCGGAAGTGCTCGACCGCCTCGGCGCCCCTTATGTCACCCATCGCCAGCCCGCGCTGCGCGGGCCGGGCGGCGCTGATCAAGAGGACTTCGGACTCGGACTCGGTTTTTTCATTGCCAAAACGCTGCTGGAACGCTCGGGCGCGCGTCTGGCGCTCAAAAACCAGATGCAGCCGCAGCACGGCGCTATGGTCACGGTGGCGTGGCGTCGCGCCGATTTCGAGCGGCCCCTGGTTGTAGCCCCTCTTGAGCGCACAATGCCCGTATCTTAACTATCGGATATCGCGGGGCGAGCGGCTTCCGTTGCAATGGAGTAAATTGCCATGATCAACGCCCTGACCGGTGCCCCGAACGGCGCGACGAACACCATTATGCCATCGGCGACAACTACAGGTCCGATACCCGGCGAGCGCTCGCTCCTCATCGTCGAAGACGATAAATCGTTCTTGCAGCGCCTGGCGCGGGCGATGGAAGGCCGCGGCTTCGTGGTCACCACCGCCGAATCGGTTGCCGACGGTTTGTTGCAGGTCGAGAAAGCGGCGCCCGCTTTTGCCGTGGTCGATATGCGGCTCGGCGACGGCAACGGCCTTGACGTCATTTCGGCGATGAAGAAACGCCGGCCGGACGGGCGTGCCATCATCCTTACCGGCTACGGCAACATCGCGACCGCGGTAAATGCGGTGAAACTCGGCGCAGTCGATTATCTGGCCAAGCCGGTCGACGCCGACGATATTGCGGCGGCCTTATTGGCGCTCGACAACAAGAAGATCGAACCGCCTGAAAACCCGATGTCGGCGGACCGCGTGCGCTGGGAGCATATCCAGCGCATCTACGAGTTGTGCAACCGCAACGTTTCCGAGACTGCGCGCCGGCTCAACATGCACCGGCGTACCTTGCAGCGCATCCTCGCCAAACGCGCGCCGAAGTGACGGCGTAATCGACGTCACTTCGATTCCGCTTCGTAGACGCCGTCCCAGTCCGGTGGCGGCGGGTCGGCGCGATAAGCGTCGATGCGCTCGACATACATATCGTAGAGTCCGTCAACGGTGAAGCCGTTGGCAAACTTGCGGCAGCGGTCGATCAGGCCGAGCGCCTCGTCCCAACGCTGCTTGCGATAGGACGCGAGCATTTGCGCGTTGAGATCGCGCAACTCTTTGGCGCGCGGGTCATTGTCGACGTCTGCTCGCCCGAGCACGGTGAACACCACTTCCGGCTGTTTCTTCCCCTTCACCTGGATGAGGTCGATCTCCATGGTGGCGAACTTCGCCTTTGCCCGCTCCGCGGTGCGCGCGCCGATCACCATCGACAGGCGATAATCCTTGGTCCGCGATTCGAGCCGCGAGGCGAGATTGACGGTGTCGCCGAGCACGGAATAATTGAAGCGGAAATCAGAGCCCATATTGCCGACCACACACGGGCCGGTATTGAGACCGATGCCGATGCGTAGCGGCATGTAAACGCCGCCGTTGGTTTCGGCTTCGCGTTTGAGCTCGACGTTAAGCGCCTCGGCGCGCTCCAGCATCGCAAGCGCCGCGTCGCAGGCATTCGCCTCGTGTTCGTCGTCGTCCACCGGCGCGTTCCAGAACGCCATGATGGCGTCGCCGATGTATTTGTCGATGGTGCCTTTGCGCTCGATGATGGCGTTGGTCAGCGGCGTCAGGAAGCGGTTCATCAGATGGGTGAGGCCCTGCGGATCGTCCTTATAATGCTCGGAAATGCTGGTGAAGCCGCGCACGTCGGAAAACAGGATGGTCATGCGGCGCTCCTCGCCGCCAAGTACCAGCCGCTCCGGCGACTTCGCCAGCTGCTCGACCAGCGCCGGCGACAGATAAAAGCCGAAAGCGGAGCGGATTTGCTGGCGCTGCCGCTGCTCGCGGAAGTAATTGACGAACGTGAGCACCAGGTAGATCAGCCAGCTCGAGATCAGCGGATAGGTGAAATCGATCAGGAGACTGTGTTCGACGAAAAAATACCAGGACATGCAGGCGAGCCCGACGATCAACAGCGCGCCCAATGCAAGCACGATCGCCGCCGGTAACATCGGCGCGACGACGATGATGGCGAGGCCGAGTACGACGGCAAGGATGAGTTCGGCGCCGATAGCGTAATTCGGGTTGCTCAAGAACGACTTGGTCAGCATGTTTTCCAGAATCTGCGCATGCACCTCGACGCCGGGCATGGCCGGTTCGACCGGCGTAGTCTTGATATCGAGCAGCCCGACTGCCGACGTGCCGATCAAAACCAGCCGCCCGCGAAAGCGGTCGGCGGGCACGCGTCCATGGAGGACATCGGCCACCGAGACGTAGCGCGCCGGGTCGTGCTTGTTGAAATATACCCAGAATTGGCCGTTGCGGTCAGTCGGCACTTCCAGCCCAGGCACTGCGACAGAGCGCACTCCGGCTTCGTCGGTGCGGACAAGGATGGCGCCGGCGCGCGTGACAACACGTAGCATCTCCATGGTCAGCGCAGGCACCAGCGTATCCTGCGCATCCATGATCACCGGCACCCGGCGTACGATGCCGTCGCGTTCCGGGTTGATCGAGAACAACCCGCGGCCGGCTGCGGCCTGCTCGACCGGCAGCACATTGCGCAGCAACCCGGGAAAGGTCACCAAAAAAGGCCGCGGGTCGGCGCCGCGAAGGGCGAAGCCGGTCTGCAACGCCGCCTCGGCGTCTGAACGCGGCGGTGCGACGGCCGCCGAGCCGGCTTCGCCGACGACGATAGCGCCGGCGCGCTTGATCGCATCGGCCAGGACCGCATCGTTGCTGGGAAGGCTCGCAAGTTTGTCCCGGGTGGCGTCGTCGATGCCGCGAAATTCGGCCGCGGCCACCGCCGGCGACATGCGATCGGGCTCGGCGAACACAATGTCGAGCCCGACGGCGACTGCACCCATCTCGCGCAGCTTGGTGACGAGGTCGGCGACAATCGTGCGCGGCCACGGCCATTGTCCGATCTCCTTGAGGCTTGCCTCGTCGATGTCGGCGATGACGACCGGCCGCGCCGTCTGCAGGCGCGGACGAAGCACCTGAAAGAGATCGAATGTGCGCAGATGCACTTCTTCCAGCGGCCGCGGATCGGCGATCCGCAAAGGGACCAGCGCGAATAGCAGCAATATGCACACCGCTCGCGTCAAACCGAACTGCCGCGCCCAGCGGACGATGAACTTCATGGTCTAACGGCCCCGCTTCGGAAGGCGTGCATTATAACTGGAGGGCATCGCTCTCCAAAGCGAGTGCAGCCGGACGGGACGCGCGGTCTATCTCTCCCGGAACGCGCGCGTGAGCTGATCGCGCAGCGGTTTGGTCAGGTAGGAGATCATGGTGCGGTCGCCGGTCTGGATGAACGCCTCGACCGGCATGCCCGGCGTGAGCTTAACGTCGCCGAGCCGTTTTATCTCATCGGCGGTCATCGAGATACGGACCAGATAATAGCTCTGCCCCGTGCGCTGGTCGGTCGAAGTGTCGGCCCCGACGCGCACCACCGTGCCGTTGATCTCCGGCGTCGTGCGCGAGCTGAAGGCGGAGAAGCGCAGCACCACCGGCTGGCCGAATTGCACCTGGTCGATGTCCTTGGGATCGACCTTGGCCTCGACCAGGAGCGTATCGGTCTCGGGCACGATCAGCATGACGGTATCGCCTGCCGTGACAACCCCGCCGACAGTATTGGCGGTCGACTGGAAGACGACGCCGTCCTGCGGCGCGCGGATGTCGGTCCGCCTGAGCTGATCTTCCGCCGTGATCTTGCGCTCGACATATTCGCCGATCTTGCTGTCGGTCTCTCGCAGCTCCTTGGCGACGTCGCTGGTAAATTCCTGGTCGACGTTGAGGATCTGCAACTCGGTCTCGGTGATTTTGCCCTTGGCCTCGGCGGCGCTGGCGATGAGCTGGCCGCGCTCGCCTTGCAGGCGGGCTTCCTCGCGTTCGAGCGAGGTCAGGCGGTTGATCTGGACCAGGTTCTTCGCCCACAAATCGCGTACGCCTTCGAGCTCCTTGTCGATGAGCTCCATCTCCTTCGTCTTGGCGTCTTGTTGGGCGGTCAGCCCGACGATCTGTTCCTGCAACTGCTTGATACGCTGGCCCAATTGATTCTTCTGGCCGATGCGGGCGGTACGGCGGAGCTCGAACAGCTTGCGCTCGCTCGCCATCGCCTCCTGCACGTCGGGATCGTCCGCCTTGTCAGCGAGCTCTTTCGGCAGCGCGACCGTATCGGCGCCGTCGCGCTCGGCGCCCAGACGCGCCTTTCTCGCATAAAACTCGGTGAGGCCCTTGGTGACGATCGCCAGATTGGCGCGGGTAACAGTCAAGTCCAAACGAATAAGAATGTCGCCGGCTTTGACCCGGTCGCCATCGTGCACGCGCACTTCGCCGACCACGCCGCCGGTGGGGTGCTGCACTTTCTTTACGTTGGAATCGACCACCAGCGAACCTTGCGCGATCAGGGCGCCGGCGATCTCGGCGGTCGACGCCCAGCCGCCGAGGCCGACGGCGATGAAGGCCACCACGGCGCAGCCGAGAAGGATGTGCCGGCGGATCGAGGCGAGGGGATCGTCGGGCGGCTTGCCGGTCATCCGACGCCTCCTTCGCCGGGCACGACCTTCAAGGCCCGCGGCGGCGTCGCCGGCTGCGTGACGCGGTTGAGGATTTCTTCCTTCGGCCCGAATTGCTGTTGGCGGCCCTTGGCCATAACCAGAATATAGTCGACGCCGGCGATAGCGCTCGGGCGATGGGCGACCACGACCACGATGGCGCCGCGCGCCCGTAGGCCGAGGATGGCGCGCGTAAGCGCTTCGTCGCCTTCGGCGTCGAGGTTGGAGTTGGGCTCGTCGAGCACGACCAGGAACGGATCGCGGTACAGTGCGCGCGCGAGCGCGATGCGCTGCGCCTGGCCGGCCGACAAGGCGCTGCCGCTCTCGCCGACGTTAGTTTCATAGCCGTCGGGCAGGTTGACGATCAGGTCATGCACGCCGGCCGCTTCCGCGGCGGCGAGCACGGCGGCCGGGTTGGGCGGATCCTCGAAGCGCCCAATGTTCTGCGCGACGTTGCCGGGGAACAATTCGACGTCCTGCGGCAGATAGCCGATGTGACGGCCGAGCGCCTCCGGCGACCATTGATCGAGCGTTGCGCCGTCCAGCCGCACGCTGCCGCGCACCGGCGTCCAAACCCCGACGAGCATACGCGCCAGCGACGACTTGCCGGAAGCGGTCGGGCCGATTACGCCAAGCGCTTTGCCGGCGGCGAGCGAGAAATTTGCGTCCTGGCAGACGATCTTGTGCTCGCCGGGCGGGCTGACCGCGGCATTCTGCACCACCAGCGTCTTGGTCGGCGGTTGCAGCGGCATCGGCTCGGCTTGCGCCGGCAAATAGCCGAGCAAGCGTTCCAGCCGATGCCAGCTCTGCCGCGCAGCGACGAAGCCGCGCCAATTGGCAATGGCGAGATCGACCGGCGCCAGCGCGCGAGCGCCAAGGATTGAGCCGGCGATGATGATGCCGGGCGTGGATTCCTGATGGATCACCAGCCAGGCGCCGACCGCGAGGATGGCCGACTGCAGCAGCAGCCGCAAAACCCGTGACGCGGCGCCCATCCCGGCGGCTACGTCGCCGGCGCGGCCGCTTGAGGCCACGTAACGGCGGTTAAGATCGTTCCAGCGCTGTGCGATGCGGCCTGCCATGCCCATGGCGGTGATCGCTTCGGCGTTGCGCCGGCTCGATTCAAGGAGCGCGTTGCGCGCCATGGCAAATTGCGTGGCGCTGCGGGTCGGGTGCCGGGTCTTTAATTCGGTTGCGACGGTAAGCGTGACAAGGATGATCGCGCCCAATAGCGCAGTCAAACCGATGTAAGTGTGAAACAAAAAGCAGATGGCGAGATAGACCGGCATCCACGGCAGGTCGAACAGCGCGGACGGTCCGGCGCCGGACAGAAATCCGCGCACGGTGTCGAGATCGCGCACCGGCTGGGCGCCATCGCTCTTGCCGCCGATCTTGAGCGGCAGCCGTACGATAGCGTCATAGACGCGCAGGCTGAAAGCCTCGTCGAGGCTGTGGCCGACCCGAACCAGGATGCGGCTGCGGATCGCGTCGATGAAGCCCTGTGCGGCGTATAGGCCGGCGGCGAGGATCAAGAGCGCGACCAATGTCGGCACGCTGCGGCTCGGCAGCACCCGATCATAGATTTCCAGCATGAACAGCGCGCCGGTGAGCATCAAAATGTTGCTCATGCCGGAAAACAGCGCGATCGCAAGGAATGCCCGGCGGCAAGAGCCAAGCGCGACTGCGAGTTCGGAACTCGCCGTCTCCTGGCGCGGCGGGCGGGGAAGCTGGCTCATCAAAAAATGCCCATCACCAAGCCCGTTTCATAGCACGATCCCGCCTACATTATGACTGGCTGCGGCGGGATCGTCTCGGCTTGGTTTACGCGGAAAATGAGCCGATTCCGTTCAGGAAACGGGCTGAAAGGCCGGCCGCCGGCACAGCCGGGACATCGTTCCTGGTCGAAAAAGGCAAGGGGTCGCGCGAAAGCCTGCGCGCAGGCCCCAGCGCCGGTCAAATCCCGAAAGTTTAATCGCTAATGAGAAATCAGGAACGCGAATCGAGCGAGAGCCCGATGCTGAAGGCCTTTTGCCGGGTGGCGCCTTCAGTCCGTCGCAGCCTCTTGGCAATTCTAGCCGCCGTGGTCTTCTTTTTCGCCAGCGTCTTCAGTTCACGAACTTCGGTGGCCGTCCATGCGCGCCGCTTTTTTGCTCTCTTAGCCATAAATCCTCCCTTTCGAAGTAAGCCAATGGGTATGTCGTGGCGGGTTGGCAGAAAACTCGACAAATGGTGTTTATGTCATGAGGATCGTAGCAAGGGTCCGCAGACGCGCCCGCAGAAACGGCCGGGCAAGTTAACAATCAGTATTGTTGAAGGGGTTCTAGCAACCTATCGGACCAGACGCAATTCCAACTTTGCATGGGGCCGGTCATTGTTTGTCACAAAGCATCTGAAATCTTTTGCGTGCAATGCACTGCCGTGCTGCAGATGCGGTGTTCGGCGCGTCCGGTCCGGGTCTTGCAGCAGCGCAACGCCCTCCCTACCTTCCGAAATCGGAGAAGGAACACCGGCACGGGACGCTAGTCATGGAGGAACTTAAGCTCGTCGCGCTCGACAAGGATGACATCGAGGTCGTGTCCGCGCACGTTCAGGACGCGCTGGTCAAAGTTGTCGATATTTTCTGGCAACCACGCGAGCGCCGCTTCGTGATGGCGCTCAACCGCTTCGACTGGATGACGGTGGTCGACGCCAAGCATGCCGCGGAATATCGGCGCTGCCGCACCGCGCTGCGGTTCGAGCGCGTGCTCGGCTGCAAATGCCGCGGCCTCGATCAGTCGGACAAGGAAGCGCGGCTCAATCTGCTTGCCGTCGAATTCGCCGAACAGGACGCGCCGGCGGGGGTCATCTCGCTAATTTTCTCCGGCGGCGGCGTCATTCGTCTCGACGTCGAATGCCTCGAAGCCGAGCTCGCCGATCTCGGCGAGGTCACCACGGCGGCCATCTGCCCCGATCACTTTGCCGGCGGATCGGTGACGGCTTGAGCCGTCATTCCGCGGCGGCGACGTGCGGCCGGGGCGTCGTCGGCGACGCAAACAGCTTCATCAGCACGACGATCATGGCAAGTGTTGCCGCATAGACGATGAGCTGCATGGCGGTCGGCTGATCGACATAGCCGATCAATGTGTGCAGCGCGCGGCCGAGATAGCTTGAATCGCTCAAGAGCCAGGACGTGTCCCACACCGTCTCATCCAGCGCGGTGAGGATATTGGCCTGTTCCAGGAAGGCGATGGCCTGCGCCGCCATGCCCGCGGCCAGGAGTGCTATCAAGGCGCTGGTTACGCCGAACAGATAACGCGTCGGAATGGTAACGAGACCGAGATAGGTCGCTAGACAAACCAGCGAGCCAAGCACCAGCCCGATGAGGCCGCCGAACACCATGGCGAGGCTCGCGCCGCCTTGCGCCGCCGCCACCCCATAGAGGAACAGCACCACTTCGGAGCCCTCGCGCAGCACGGCGATCGCCACCACGACGCCGAGCGCGGCCAGCGACTTCGAGCCCTCCACCACCGCCTCGCCCGCCGCCTGCAATTCGGCGGCCATCTCGCGGCCGTGCCGCGCCATCCAGACATTGTGCCAGGTCAGCATCAGCACGGCGAAGCCGAGGATCGAGGCGTTGAAGATTTCCTGGCCGTTGCCGCCGAAAAGCTCCGACAAGCCGCCGGTGAACAGCGCCACCACGCAGGCGCCGAGCACGCCGGCGGCGACGCCGCCAAAGATCCACAGCCCGCGGCCCGGCACGCCCGCGGTCACGGCCACGACGATGCCGACGATCAGGCCGGCCTCGAAGACCTCGCGGAAGACGATCAGGAGCGCGGCGAGCACGGACACCTCATGGCACGATTCATGGCACGACAAGAAAACCTTGCGTCTCGTGGTGAAAGTCGTCGAAGAAGTTGTAACGGCCCGGCTGCTGCGGCCGCACATGAACGACGGCCTCGCTGCCGTTGGGCACGATCTTTTCGAAGTGCAGATCGCCGCTTTCGAACTCGGAGACGATGCCGTTGAGGTTCTTGACGTGAAATTCGATCGGCACGCCGGCCGGCGCGTGCACCTCGGCGGGATCGAACTTGTGATCCTTCAGGGTTAACGACAGCGTGACCGTATCGTCGGCTGTCGCGGTGCGCGGAACGGCAACCACCGCCGCGAACGACACCAAAGCGAAGAAACCGATGCTGCGGCCGAACTTCACGCTTTTCCTCCGGTCATGACAGCCATAGCGCGGGTGTCCGCCGATTATTCCATGGAGTTGGGCAACAAGGGCGTTTTTGTCAATCGAAAAGCCCCATATTAGAATTGTTATAAGAACCGAGTGCTGATAGGCGTCATCGCATCCGACAGGTCAAAGCAATGGCGATCCGCCTCGACACACGTTCGGCCGATTTTGCGCAAAAGTTCCGCGCTTTTCTCGACGGCAAACGCGAGACATCCGCCGACGTCGAAGCGGCGGTGCGCGCCATCGTTGCTGACGTTATCGACCGTGGCGATCGCGCACTGAAGGAGTACACGCTGAAATTCGATCGGCTCGATCTCGACCGGGCCGGGCTCAAGGTGACCCCGGAAGAAACCGCCGCCGCGCCGCGCGACTGTGCGCCAGCCGCGCTCGACGCGCTAAAACTGGCCCGCGACCGCATCGAGGTTTTTCATC
>CAYVPC010000047.1:0-19509 GCA_964453555.1 uncultured Hyphomicrobiales bacterium
TACGTGCTGGAGCGGCTCGCCGACGAAGCCGCCGACCTGCTCAAGCTCGATCGGGCTGAAATCCGGCGGCGTAATCTCATTCCCGCCGACGCCATGCCGTACAAGACGCCGATCGGCCCGGTCTATGATTGCGGCGACTTTCCCAAAATTCTTGCGCGGCTCCTGGACATCGCCGATTACCGCGGCTTCGCCAAACGGCGGCAGAGCGCGGAGCGCGCCGGCAAGCTGCGCGGTTTCGGCTTCGCCTGCTACGTGGAATCGTCCGGCGTGGCGCCGTCGCGCTTCGCCGCCGCGCTCGGCGCTCGGATCGGCTTCTTCGAAGCCGCCACCATCCGGGTGCAGCCGGATGGCAGCGTGCAGGCGCTGCTCGGCACGCACAATCACGGCCAGGGCCACGCCACCACGTTCGCACAGATTCTTTCGTCCCGGCTTGGCGTGCCGATCGCGCGCGTCGAAGTGATCGAAGGCGATACCGACCGGGTGCCTTTCGGCTCCGGCACTTTCGGCTCGCGCTCGATTGCGGTCGGCGGCTCGGCGCTCGATCGCGCCGCGGCGAAGATCATCGACAAGGGCAAGCGCATCGCCGCGCATTTGCTGGAAGCGTCAGCCGCCGACATGACCTTCGGCGGTGGCGTGTTTTCCGTCGCCGGCACCGACCGGGGCATGACTTTGCGGGAGGTAGCGCGCGCCGCTTATGTTCCTGCCTCCTTTCCAGCCGACATGGAGCTCGGGCTGCACGACTCGGCGGTGTACGATCCGCCGTCGTTCGCCTGGAGCAATGGCGCGCATGCCTGCGAGGCCGAGATCGACCGCGAAACTGGCGAGGTGCGCGTGCTCGGCTATTGGGGCGTCGACGACGTCGGCACCGTGATCAATCCGATGATCGTCGACGGCCAGATCCAGGGCGGCGTCGCGCAGGGGCTCGGGCAGGCGCTGCGCGAGCACTGCGTATACGATGACTCCGGCCAATTGCTGTCCGGCTCGTTCATGGACTACGCGCTGCCGCGCGCGGCCGACATGCCGCCGGTCGTTTCCGAGCTCGACGAAAGCCAACCCTGCACCCACAACCCGCTGGGCGCCAAGGGCTGCGGCGAGGCCGGCTCAATCGGCGCGCCGGCGGCGGTCGTCAGCGCCGTGCTCGAAGCGCTCCGCCCGCTCGGCGTCACCGACATCCAGTTGCCGCTGACGCCAGAACGGGTGTGGCGCGTGTTGCACGGGGCCAAGCCGGGCGCCTAGGCTTTTCGCCACCTCGCGCCCGATACTGCAAAATAGTATGCTTTCCTGAATTCCGTATGGCCGCTTTTGGGTGAGGCGACATTGAAATCGCGTGCGAGAAAGCCGCGCAAGGCTTCACGGCCGGCCGCCGCGAAGACCCCGACCACGCGCAAACTGGTCAAAGCCAAGGACCCGGCGACCGCCGATCCGCAAAGCGAGTTGGCCGCGGCTCGCGGTCAACTGGCTGCGACGTCGGACGTGCTGCGCGTCATATCGAGCGCGCCCGGCGACCTGCAACGGGTCTTCAAGATCATATTGGAGAACGCCACGCGCCTCGCTGGAGCCAGCTTCGGCTTGCTGTCGCTTTACGAAGGCGACGGGCGTTTCCGGGTTGTCGCGATGCACAACCCGCCGCCCGCTTTCGCCGAACTACGGCGGCGCGAACCCGTCATCCGTGTCGGGCCGCTCCTGCGCGTGGTCGCCACCAAACAACCGGTCCACATTCCCGATTTGACCGAGCATCCTGCCTATAAGCAGGGCGAGCCTGACATGCTCGCGTTCAGCAGGCTGACCGGGGTGCGAACGCTGCTTGTGGTGCCGATGCTCAAGAACAATGAGCTCGTGGGCGCCATCGCCGTCTATTGCACGGAAGTCCAACCATTCGCGACCCGGCAGATCGATCTTATCAAGGATTTCGCCGCGCAGGCCGTCATTGCCATCGAGAACACGCGGCTGCTTAACGAGCTGCGCGAGTCACTTGCGCGGCAAACCGCTACGTCGGAAGTGCTGCAAGTCATCAGTTCGTCGCCTGGTGACGTGGCGCCGGTGTTTCGCAGCATTCTGGAAAACGCAACCCGTATCTGCGAAGCGAATTTCGGTACGATGTTCCTGGCCGAGGGCGGCCGCTATCGGACGGCTGCGATGCACAACGTGCCGCAGGCATTCGCCGAAGCGCGGCGCCGCGATCCGTGGGTGAGCATGACAGGCAATTCGGCGCTGGCGAAAGTGGCGGCGACGAAGTTGCCGGTGCGAATCGACGACGTCTCCGAAGATCCTGCCTACCGCACCGACTCGCAACGCCGAAGTTTTATCGCTCAGACCGGCGCGCGCAGTATTCTCGACGTGCCGCTGCTCAAGGACAATGAACTGATCGGTGCGATCAACGTTTATCGGCAAGAGGTTAGGCCGTTCAGCGACAAGCACGTGGAGTTGCTCGCTAACTTTGCCAATCAAGCCGTCATCGCCATCGAAAACACGCGGCTGCTTAATGAGCTGCGCGAATCTCTAGCCCAGCAGACAGCGACGTCGGAGGTGCTGAGCGTCATTTCAAGTTCGCCAGGCGACCTGCAGCCGGTGTTCGAGAGCATGCTGGCGAACGCGACGCGGCTCTGCGAGGCTAAATTCGGCAACCTGTTTCTGCGCACGGAGAACGGCTTTCGCTTTGTCGCGATGCACGGCCTGCCTTCCGCGCATATCGAAATATCACGGCGGCAACCGGAATTCGTGCTCAGTGAGAATCCCAACTGGCCACTCGCCCGGATGGCCCGGGCAAGAGCAGTCGTTCATATCACCGACCTCGCCGTGGACCAAAGCTATACCGAGGGCAATCCGCGCATGGCAGCGCTGGTCGAAGGGGCCGGCGCTCGCTCGATCATCGCGGTGCCGATGCTCAAGGACGACGCGCTGGTCGGCGCGATCTCGATTTATCGCACCGAAGTCCGGCCATTTACCGACAAGCAAATCGAGTTAGTGCAGAATTTCGCCGCCCAGGCCGTCATCGCCATTGAGAATGCGCGGCTGGTCAACGAACTGCGCCAGCGCACGGGCGACCTCACCGAATCGCTGGAGCAGCAGACCGCTACTTCCGAAGTGCTCAAGGTCATTAGCCGCTCGACATTCGATTTGCAGACGGTGCTTGATACCCTGGTCGAATCCGCGGCGCGGCTGTGCGACGCCGATATGGCCTCGATAAATCGCCAGCATGGCGAGGCCTATCGGCAGGTCGCCTCTTACGGTCAATCGCACGAATTGCAAGCCTACATGGACGGTCATCCCATCCCGGGCGGTCACGGTTCAGTCGTCGGCCGCACCGTGACTGCAGGCAAAACCATTCAAATTCACGATGTTCTAGCCGATCCGGACTTCAAAATGACGGACTCGGCAAAAATTGGCGGCATGCGCACCATGCTAGGCGTTCCGCTGCTGCGCGAAGGAACGCCGGTCGGCGTCATCGTCTTGCAACGCACGAGCGTGCGACCATTCACCGACAAGCAGGTCGAACTGGTCGAGACTTTCGCCGACCAGGCCGTCATCGCCATCGAGAACGCGCGGCTGCTGAACGAGCTGCGTGAATCGCTGGAGCAGCAGACGGCAACTTCGGAGGTGCTGCAGGTCATCTCGAGCTCGCCAGGCGATCTTGGGCCAGTGTTTGCAACCATGCTGGAGAACGCCATTCGCATCTCCGGCGCCAAGTTCGGAATTATTCACGGCTGGGACGGAGAGAACCTTAGACTTCTGGCGACGCATAATTTGCCACCCGCATTCAACCAGGCGCGCACGGGCGCGCCGGACTTCAAGCCAGGCCCCAAAACCGGCATTCGCCGCGCGGTGGGGGCGAAAAGCGTCGTTCATATCCCCGACCTCAGGCGGGACGAGGGTTTTCTCGAAAATCCTACGCCGCAAATCATCGCCGCGGCGGAAGAGGGCGGTGTACGGACGATGTTGATCGTGCCGATGCTGAAGGAAAACGAGGTCGTCGGCCTGTTTACGGTCTATCGTCAGGAGGTTCGCGCTTTCACCGACAAGCAGATCGAACTGGTCAAGAATTTCGCCGCGCAGGCCGTCATCGCGATCGAGAATGCGCGGCTGCTGACCGAGTTGCGTGAAACCTTGCAGCGGCAAGCCGCTACCGCGGAGGTTCTTGGCGTCATCAGTCGATCCAAGTTCGACCTCCAGCCCGTCCTGCAAAGTGTTGTTGATACTGCCGAACGGCTTTGTCGGGCGGAGCAGACCGTCATTTTCCGGCGTGAGGATGGAGTTTACCGGTTCGCCGCCGGCCACAGCTCCAATCCGGCCTATTTTGACGTCGAGCGCCAAAGCATAATTTTGCCCGGGCCAGGCACGGTCGTCGGGCGCGCGGCGATGAGCCGGCAGGTGGTGCAGATCGACGATGCTTTGAACGACCCGTTTTACGAACAAAAAGACGACGCCAGGCTTGGCGGGGTTCGCTCGATGATCGGCGTGCCGCTCCTGCGCGACGGCGAGCCGATCGGCGTCGTTGCGCTGGCGCGCAATCGGGTAGAGCCTTTCACGGACCGCGAGATCGAGCTGGTGACGACGTTTGCCGATCAAGCCGTTATTGCGATCGAGAATGTGCGGCTGTTCGAGGCCGAGCAGCAGCGCACCGCTGAACTCACCGAATCGCTGGAGCAGCAGACGGCGACTTCGGAAGTGCTCCAAGTCATTTCGAAGTCGCCCGGTGAGCTGTTACCTGTGTTCGAGACCATGCTGGAAAACGCGACCCGTATCTGCGGAGCGCACTTCGGCAATTTCTTGCTGTACGAGAGTGATGCATTCCGTATCGTCGCCATGCACGGCGCGTCTTCGCCATGGTCGGAGCTGAGACGCCGCGAGCCGACCGTCCGCCCGCCTGTCAATGATCCACTCGGCCGGCTCATCGCGACGCGACGGTTGCAGCACGTGACCGACATGCGCGACGAGCCGGCTTATATCGCACGCACCCCAGGGGCGGTGGCCGCCGTCGAACTTGGCGGCCTTCGTACATTGCTCGCGGTTCCGATACTCAAAGAAGACGAGCTTGTCGGCGCATTTGCAATCTATCGCCAGGAGGTTCGTCCCTTCACCGATAAGCAGATCGCTCTGGTGCAGAACTTCGCCGCCCAGGCTGTCATCGCCATCGAAAATGCGCGGCTGCTTAACGAACTGCGGACGCGCACCCATGAGCTGGCCCGGTCGGTCGAGGAGTTGCGCGCGCTGGGAGAAACCTCGCAGGCAGTGAATTCGACGCTCGATCTGGAGACCGTGCTCTCCACCATCGTTGCCAAGGCGGTGCAACTTTCCGGCACCGAGGCGGGCGCCATCTACGTTTTCGACGAAATGCAACGCGAATTCCATCAGCGCGCGACCTACGGTATGGACCGGGAGCTGATCGAAGCACTTTCGCAGCGGCATATCGGCCTGGATGAACCGAATGTCGCGGCGGCCATGGCGGCAGGCGAGCCGATCCAGGTTGCGGATTTGCAGGAGAGCGCCGGCGCCTCGGAGATCAATGCGATCACATTGCGCGCCGGCTACCGGGCCCGGCTGGTCGCGCCGCTGCTGCGCGGCGAGGAGATCGTCGGCATGCTGGTTGTTCGCCGCCGCGCGCCCGGCGCCTTCCCGCAGAATACCGTCGATCTCATGAAGACTTTTGCCGCGCAATCGGTGCTGGCGATCCAGAACGCGCGGCTGTTCCACGAGATCGAGGACAAGGGCCGGCAGCTCGAAGTGGCGAGCCGCCACAAATCGCAGTTCCTCGCCAATATGAGCCACGAGCTGCGCACGCCGCTCAACGCTATTCTCGGCTATACCGAATTGATCCTCGACAGCATCTATGGCGAGGCGCCGGAAAAGATGCGCTCGGTCCTGGAGCGGGTGCAGACCAACGGCAAGCATTTGCTTGGGCTGATCAACGACGTGCTCGATCTGTCCAAAATCGAGGCCGGACAGCTGACGCTGTCGCTGTCCGACTACTCGCTCGCCGAGCTGGTACAGGGCGTCTATGTCGCGGTCGAGCCGCTGGCGTCGCAGAAGAAGCTCGTCCTGAAAACAAATGTCGCCAAGGGTCTGCCGATCGGGCGCGGCGACGAGCGGCGGCTGGCGCAAGTGCTGCTCAACCTAGTCGGCAATGCAATCAAGTTCACGGATAAGGGCGAGGTGGCGATCGAGGCGTCCTGCTCCAACGGCGCGTTCAGCGTGGCGGTCCGCGATTCCGGTCCAGGCATCGCCGTCGCCGATCAGACGAAAATCTTCGAGGAGTTCCAGCAGGTCGACAACACCTCGACGCGGCAAAAAGGCGGGACCGGATTGGGGCTTTCCATTTCCAAGCGGATTGTCGAGCTGCACGGCGGCCGCATTGTCGTCGATTCCGAGCTCGGCAAAGGATCGACATTCACGATCAAGCTTCCGGTCAAGGCCGAAAGCGAGGGGCATGCCGCATGAGCAAGCGTATTCTGGTGGTGGAAGATCAGGAGGATAACCGGCGGATCCTGCGCGACCTGCTCACCAGCGTCGGCTTTCAATTGTGCGAAGCCGAAGACGGCGAGCAGGGCGTTGCCGCCGCCGAGGCGCACCGGCCGGATTTGATCCTCATGGATATCCAGATGCCGGTGATGGATGGCTACGAAGCCACGCGGCGCATCAAGGCCAATCCCGAACTCAAGGCTATCCCGATTATCGTGGTGACGTCGTACGCGCTGTCCGGCGATGAAGAAAAAGCCCGCGCCGCCGGCTGCGACGGCTATATCACCAAACCGTATAGTCCCCGGCAATTGCTCGCCAAGATCAAAGAGCATTTGCAGTAATCGCGGCGCGCAATCTCCGATGCACAATCCTCCGCGCATTCTCATCGTCGATGATAATGAGACCAACCGCGACATTCTGCGCAGCCGGCTGGCGCCGCAAGGTTATGAGTTACTGGAGGCGGCGGACGGTGAGGAAACCTTGTCGGCTGTGCGCGAGCACCGGCCCGACCTTATTCTGCTCGATGTGATGATGCCGAAAATCGACGGCATCGAAGTCTGCCGCCGGCTGAAAGCCGATCCGGATTTGCCGTTTACCGCCATCATCCTGGTGACGGCCAAGGCCGACAGCAAGGACGTGGTCGCCGGACTGGAAGCGGGCGCCGACGAATATCTGACCAAGCCGCTTGACCAGGCCGCGCTAGTGGCCCGCGTCAAATCCATGCTGCGGATGAAGGAACTGACCGACAAGGTGAGCGCGCAGGCCGCCGACCTTGCCGGCTGGAACCGGACGCTGGAGGAGCGGGTGGAGCAGCAGCTTGCGCAGATCGGGCGCATGGATCGCCTCAAGCGATTTCTGTCGCCGCAGGTTGCCGAGCTGATCCTGTCGGCAGGGGATGATCGTGCGCTCGACAGCCACCGCCGGCAGGTCACGGTGGTGTTTTGCGATTTGCGCGGATTTACCGCCTTCGCCGAGACCGCGGAGCCGGAGGAGGTGATGGGCATCCTGCGCGAGTATCACGCAAGCGTCGGCACCATCATTCACAAATTCCAGGGCACGATCGAGCGCTTCGCTGGCGACGGCCTGATGGTGATGCTCAACGACCCGGTGCCGATCGACGATCCCTGCGGACAGGCGGTGCGTATGGCGGCGGAGATGCGCGCGGCAGTCACCGATTTGAGCGGCCGGTGGCGCAAGCTTGGCTTTAATCTCGGCTTCGGAATGGGCATCGCACACGGGTACGCCACGCTCGGCCGTATCGGCTTCGAAGGCCGGTTCGACTACGCCGCCATCGGCTCGGTCACCAACCTTGCCGCGCGGCTTTGCGCGGAGGCGAAAGATGGGCAGATTCTGATCGACGGTAAGGTCCAGGCGGCGGTGGAAAATATCGCCGAGCTTGAGCCGCTGGAGGCGCTGACGCTGAAAGGATTTCACCGGCAGGTGAGCGCGGCGAACGTCCGGGCGGTCTGCGCCTGACGCTGTGCGCCGTGGTGTCGCACTTTATTTCGGCGGTAGCATCGCGACCGCTTCGATCTCGAACAGCAGACCGTCAATCGCAAGCCTGGACACCACGACTAGCGTGCTGGCCGGCGGCGCGACGGTGTTGATATACATGTCGCGGACTTTTCGATAATGCTTGAGGTCGGCGATGTCGAGCAGGTAATTGTTGATCTTCACCACATCCTTGAAGGTGGTGCCGACTTCGGCCAGCGCCGATTTCAGATTCTCGAACGCCAGCACCATTTGCGCACGGGCGTCCGGAGGGATCTTCAGATCGCGGTCGGCGCCGACCTGGCCGGCGATATAGACCATGCGGCCGGAACCGGTGACTTCGACGACGTGGCTATAGCCGGGCGGCTTGAATAAAGCCTGCGGGTTGAGAAAACGTGCGATGCTCATGCGGTACTCCCAGGATATTCACGAGATGGAAATCTTAGCGCCGTGTTGCCGAACTTCTCAATTTTCGTAAAGGTTATCCATTCGCTTCGAATGTTTCCATACACAGACTGTAAAGAATACGGTTTCAAGCAATCTTCAGCATAGGCCGAGAACCCAGCGGCAAGCGGGGAAAAGCCTAGGCACTTTCACCAATTCAATACTACCGGCGCACCAATGTCAGCGCGCGAAGAAAAAAACATCTCCGCGGCGTGAACAGGAATTTGGTCGTGCGCAAAAGCACTATTGTGATGATCGGCTTTGCTGGCCTGTTCGGCCTGCTCGCGGTATTTTTGGCGCAAACTTGGCTCACTAACCAAACCGAAATGCGCATGCGCAATCTCGAGGCGCAGCGAAAGTCGGTTCCGCCGGCGCACACGATTGTTGTCGCTAGCCAGCCTCTACGCTTCGGCGACGAGTTGAGCGCACACTCACTGCGTGAGATGCCGTGGCCGAGCGATGCATTGCCGGCCGGCGCTTTCGGCAAAATTGCCGACCTCACCTCGGGCAGGCGTGTCGCGCTTATGCCAATCGACACCAACGAGGCGATCCTTGCTAGCAAGATCACCGGGCTGGGCCAGCGCGCGACGCTCTCGGCGGTTCTGTCCGATGACATGAAGGCGGTCACCATTCGCGTTAACGACGTGGAAGGCGTGGCTGGTTTCGTGCTGCCGGGCGATCGTGTGGATGTCTTAGTGTCACGGGCGGGAGAGCCAAATGCCGCCATGAGCGACATTGTGCTGCAGAACGTGCGCGTGCTTGCCGTTGACCAACTTGCTGACGAACGTGCCGACAAACCCGCCCTCGTAAAAACCGTCACGCTCGAAGTAAACGCCACCGATGGGGAAAAAGTCGCGCTTGCGTCGATCATGGGCACGTTGTCGCTGATGTTGCGCAAAGCCGGCGAGGTCAGCGAAGCGGCAACCCGGCGTATCACGTTCGCCGATCTCGGGCACGCCACCGCGCCATCGCATGACACACACTTCGTCACCATCGGCGTGATGCGCGCATTGAAGAGAATGGACTACAGCGTGCCGGTCGAACGGACGCCGACACACGCCGCGGCTCTTCCCGATCCGCCGGCGGCGCAGAACTAAGGACAAGACGGAAGACGATTTACTTTTGGGGACGTGAGCAGAGTTGGGAATAACTAACCAGTGGCGGGAGGCGAACGTGAAGAGCCAGTATCAAATTCGAAACACAATTGCCGGGCGCATCCGGCGATCTGTGAACCGCGATAGACTTCGGACGCTAGTGCAACGTTGCCGGTTGGCGACGGCAACCGCAGTCGTGGTACTGGCCGTCTTTCCATGCGAGGTGTGGGCGCAGCAAGGGCTTGCTTTGCTGAATCCCGCCCATGCCGCGCGGGTGAACGTCATCCTTGGCAAGACGGAAGACGTTCGGACTGATCAGGGCTTGGTTGATATTTCGGTTGGCGATCCCACGGTCGCCGACGTCAACCCGCTGACCGATCACGCCCTGTCGATCCTCGGTAAGAAGGTTGGTACCACGCGCGTCACCGTTTACGGCGATAACAAAAAGCCGGTAGGAATCTTCGACATTGAAGTTTCCTATGACATATCGCGGGCGAGCGCCGAAATAGCGGCGCTTTCCGGCGGCAGCATACGAGTCTCAGCGGTTAACGGCCGCATTCTGCTCAGCGGGACGGCCGTGGACGCGGTTACCCTCGACAAAGCGGTGATGATCGCACGGCAGTTCGTGCCCGATCCCATCAATACCGTCCAGGTGATGCGGCCGCAGCAGATCATGCTGGAAGTGCGCTTCATCGAAGTCTCGCGCTCGGCGAGCCGCGAACTTGGCGTGCAGTGGAATATGTTCGGCAGCAATTCGACCGTCAATATCGGCAATCAGGTCACTGCCAACAGCCAGCCGCCTGCGGGCGCACCACAGCTGCCGCTGACGACGAGCGGCGTTGCCGCCGGCGTGCTCTCCGGCGTGGCGCCGTACGGGTTCCTCGTCAGCCAATTGATCGGCGGGAGAAACGCCCTCGACGTGTCGCTTAACGCGCTCGAGCAGAAAGGCCTCGCCCGCAGCCTGGCGGAGCCCAATCTGGTGGCATTGTCGGGTGACACCGCGAGCTTCCTCGCCGGCGGGCAAATTTACATTCCGGTGCCGGGCTCGCTCGGCACGGTCACGTTCGCCCCTCAGTCATACGGTGTCGGTCTTTCCTTCACCCCAACCGTGCTCAAGGACGGTCTCATCAATCTCGAGATCAAGCCGGAAGTGAGCCAGCTCGATACCAACAATACCGTGACAATCGCCGGAACTTCGGTACCTGGGCTCATTCTGCGCAAAGCCTCGACCACGCTCGAATTGCGCGACGGCCAGAGCTTCATGCTGGGCGGCCTGTTGCAGAACACCAGCAATACCGCCCAGGACCAACTGCCCTGGATAGGCGACGTGCCTGTTCTCGGTGCGCTGTTCCGTTCGAGCCAGTACCAGAAGAACGAGACCGATCTCGTGATCCTGGTGACGCCGCATCTCGTTAATCCGATGCGACCGACGAACGTGGCGCATTCGCCGCTCGACAACTCCTTGCCGGCAAACGACGTCGATTTCTTCCTCAATGGCAAGGCGGAGGTCAGCCCGGCGATGGCGCGGCTCGCGTTCGGCGCACCCAGCCGGCCCTATGTCGGTCACGTTCTCGACCTGCCAAAGAAAGGAGGCGCCTATGTGGTGGCCAAAAACTGAGGCTCGCCCAAGCGCTATTGCCGCAGCCGTTATCGTCTGCGCCATGCTGGCCGGCTGTTCCGATCCCGGCCTGTATTTCGATCGGCGCGATACGATTGCGCTCAGCGCCGGCGATGCGATCGAAGCCAACAAGGTCGCGCAGGTCATCGATCCGTGGCCCGCGTCTAGCGGCAATACCAACATCGCTTTCAACGGCCAGAGGATGCAATCGGCCGTCGAGCGCTACCGCACCAACCTGGTCACCCCGCCGGTAGACCCGATGATGATGCAGGTCACAAATCCATCGCCGGCGGCGGCACAGATCGGTACCCAGCAGGGCACGCCTCCCGCCAGCGCAACCAGTCCGGGGGGACCGAGCGGTTTGACGACGACCACCACTTTAACGACGACGAACCCGACACCCACTCAGTGAAATCCGTACCTCGAATCAGGTACTGAACAATGCCCGATCGTCGCTCCATAAGCCCGGCGAGTTCGCCGCGGGTTGTCGTTTTGACAGTCGATCAAGGGTTCGAGGACACCGCGCGCGCGACGTTCGGCGCCAGCGATAAAATCGGGCTTAGCGTCGTCAAGAGCACATTGTCGCAGAGCGGCGAAGCCGATGTCGACGGCGCCAGCATCCTGATAGCCGATCTCGGCGCCGCCGACGAAGCCGAGTTGATGGCGCTTGCATACATGATGCGACGCCTTGGCGATTGCCCTCCGGTCATCGCGATCGCCCAGAGTGTCGACGGCCCAGTTGCGCGCCGCCTCCTGCAACTGCGGGTGACAGACTGCTTGGTCAAGCCGGTGTCGCCGGTTGAGCTAATGCGCGCTTGTGCACGCGCAGCAAAGTCTCCTGTCAAGGAGGAAGTGGTTGAGGCGCAGACCTTTACCTTCTTGCCAGCAGTTGGCGGCGCTGGCGTCACGACACTGGCCGTGCAGACCGCGATGCTGCTCCTCAATGCCGGCACTCGCAGCAAGACACCGACCTGCCTGGTGGACTTGGACTTCCAGCACGGTACCTGCGCCGATTATCTCGATATCGAGCCGCGCCTGAGTCTCGGTGAGATCGAACCGCGGCCGGAACGGCTCGACCGGCAACTGCTTGAAGTCATGCTGTCGTATCACGCTTCCGGCTTGGCGGTTGTCGCAGCGCCCAACCGGCCGGCGGAAATGCGGTCGTTCGATCCGGATGTCGTCACCCGGCTTTTGGACCTTGTATCTTCACATTTCGATTTTGCCGTATTCGACATGCCGCGCACCTGGTTTTCCTGGACAGATAGCGTGCTCCTCGGCTCCAACAAGGTTTTCATCGTCAGCGAAGCGACGGTGCCGAGTCTGCGCCAAGCCAGACAACTCATCGAAGCGATCCGCGAACGACTGGGCGACGACGTCAGGCCGCAAGTGATCGTTAACCGGTTCGAGCAAAAGCTGTTTTCGTCTGGATTGCGTCGCGCTGATGTCGCGCGCGCGATCGGAAATGATGTCGCTGGCTACGTGCCGAACCACTACAGCCTCGTGCGTGAAGCTATCGATCGCGGCATGCCGCTTGATGAACTCAAGCCCGGCAACAAGATCACGGCGCAGCTGAAGAAGTTCGTACTGCCGCAAACCGGCAATGAAGCTAGCAAACGTACGGCGAATGCTGGCAGGGACTTAGGCCCGCGTGGGGCGGGCGTTAATTTGGAGGGTGGACGGGTGAGCAGCGCGACCGCGCCGTAGGGAATATCCATGGTAGGTCGTTTTTCAGTTCGCCGCGTCGCTGCTCCGGAGCCCGCTCCCGTCGGGGCGGCCGTCGTTGCCGAGGAGGAGACGCTGTCCGTCATCCCCGAGGCCGTTCCCGAAGTCGGCAAGCTCTTGCTGACCGCAAAGCTTCTCGACGCCAAGGTGCGGCTGCATCGCCGGTTGATTGAGGAAATCAACCTGGCGGCGCTGGAAAAGCTGCCGCCCGAGGAGATCCGCAGCCACGTTCAGCAGCTCGTATCGCAATACGTTTTGGCGGAGCGGTTGGCGCTCAATGCCCAGGAGCTGAACGATTTTGTGTCGGAGATTCTTGATGAAATGCACGGCCTCGGGCCGCTTGAGCCCCTGCTCAAGGATCCGGCGGTTAACGACATTCTGATTAACGGCCACGAAAACGTTTATATCGAACGCGGTGGCTTGCTCGAGCCAACCAGTGTTCGCTTCAAAGATGAGGCGCATCTTTTACGTATCATCAACAAAATCGTCTCAGCGGTCGGCCGGCGGGTCGATGAAGCCCAGCCGATGTGCGATGCGCGGCTGCTCGACGGCTCGCGCGTCAACGTGGCGGTAAGGCCGGTGGCGGTCGATGGGCCACTGGTGTCCATCCGCAAGTTTTCTAAAAAGCCTTTCAGCCTCAACAAGCTCGTTGAGATCGGGGCACTGCGGCCGCAGATGGCTGAACTGTTAGCGAAGGCGGTAATGGCGCGCGTAACGCTGATCATCTCCGGCGGTACAGGTTCGGGCAAGACGACGATGCTCAACGCACTGTCGTCGTTTATCTCTGCGGATGAGCGGCTCCTGACCATCGAAGATGCCGCCGAACTGCAGCTGCAACAGCCTCACGTCGGTCGTTTGGAAACCCGCCCGCCAAATATCGAAGGGAAAGGCGAAATTCGCCAGCGCGACCTAGTGAAAAATGCGCTGCGCATGCGTCCGGATCGCGTGATCCTCGGCGAGTGCCGCGGCGAAGAGGCCTTCGACATGCTGCAAGCCATGAATACCGGTCACGAAGGCTCGATGGCAACCATCCACGCCAATACGCCGCGCGACGCCATCTCGAGGCTAGAACAAATGATCGGCATGGCTGGCATGCCGATGACGGTCGCCAGCATTCGCGGTCAGGTCGCAGCCGCGATCCGAATTATCGTGCAGCTCTCGCGGCTCTCCGACGGCAAACGCAGGGTGATGAGCATCGCCGAGATTACCGGGCTCGAAGGTGACATCATTCAGATGCAGGAAATCTTCAAATTCGTGCGCACCGGCACGGCGCCAGACGGTAGCGTGATCGGCCACTTCCAGGCCACCGGCGTGCGTCCGCGTTTTCTCGCCGAATTGGCCGCCATGGGAATCAAGATTCCGGGCGCTTATTTCGACCCTTCGCAGCCGCTGTGATGGTCATGTTTTTTGATCTCGACCCGATTTATCTGATCTGGCTTTTGGTCGCTCTTTCTGCGGCATTGACGGCCGAGGCGGTCTATCTCCTCTGTTTCTCGACTGCTTCCTACCGGAATCAGATCAACCGGCGGCTGATGCTTGCTAAGGACCGCCTCGATCGCGAAAACGTTCTCATCGCGCTCCGGCGTGAGCGCGGGCTCACCGCGCAAGGCGATTACCGACTCAACCTGGTTGCGCTTAATCGCCTGGTTTTGCAATCCGGCATCACCATCGGCTTGGGTCGCCTTGCGTTGCTCATTGTGATCGGCAGCGTTACGGCCTTTGTCGCTACGGTTTTGCTTCGCGGCAACTGGATGGAAGCGGCAGTAACAGCCCTCCTTTGCGCCACCGCGCTGCCATTGTTGCTTCTACGCATGCTGCGCGCCAAACGGCAAAAGAAATTTAATTCCCAGTTTGCCGACGCGCTCGACACGATCGTTCGCAGTCTGCGCGCCGGCCATCCGGTTCCGATCGCGATTTCGCTTGTTGGTCGGGAAATGCCCGATCCAATTGGCAGCGAATTCGGTGTGGTCTCCGATGAAATCACCTACGGGGCAGGTCTCGAAACAGCGATGCGGAATCTTTACCTTCGGATCGGCTCGGATGATTTGCCGTTGTTCATCACTGCGGTCGCCATCCAGGCTTCCACCGGTGGCAATCTCGGCGAAATTCTCGACAACCTTTCCAACGTCATTCGCCAGCGTTTCAAGATGCGGCGAAAAATTCGCGCCTTAGCAGCCGAGGGACGTGCTTCAGCCATGATTCTCTCGGCATTGCCGATAGGCTTGTTCATAGTGGTTCAGCTGACGGCGCCGGAATTCTACGCTGCGGTCTGGCATGAAAACCTCACCAAAGTTCTTTTGGTGAGCGCCGGCGCCTGGATGCTGATCGGCAATCTGACGATGTTCAAAATGGTCAACTTTAAGGTCTGAATACATGAGCGCATTCGGCGACAGCGGGGTAGCGACATTAGGCATTCTGGTCTTCCTCGCCACCGGCACGCTTGCATTCGCGTTGATGGTTGGCGCGCGGGCGCGCAACGAGGTGCGCCGCCGGGCCGCTAGCGTTGCCGCGGATCATGGGTTTTCCACCGACTCGCATGCGTTGCATCAATCTGGCCTGGAAGCCGTGCGCAAGTTCATTGAACGTGCAACCAAGCACTACGCATCGGTCGATAACAAGGATATGAAGGTTTTGCGCCGGCGGTTGTTACTGGCCGGTATTTATAATCAGCACGGCGTCGCGTATTTTTTCCTCGCCCGCGTTGCTCTCGCCGCCAGCATGGTGCTGGCGTCGTTGTTTGTCGTGTCGCTTTTGGCGCTCCATGCCAAAGCATCGTTTTGGCTTTTGGTCATGACCGGTGGGGTCTGCGGCTATCTGGCGCCGAGCCTCTATCTTGATCGCCGGATCGCGGCGCGGCGGCAAGAGCACCAGGCGGGATTCCCGGATTTCATGGATCTTCTGGTGGTCTGCGCGGATGCTGGTCTCGCCATGGAGGCAGCGCTTGAACGGGTTGGTCGTGAACTTGCCGACTCTCACCGTTCGCTGGCTTTCAACATTCACATCACCAATCTGGAAATCCGCGCCGGCCGTACGCTGGCGGAAGCACTTGAGCATTTAGCTGACCGTCTTGGCCTCGAAGAGGCGCGCTCGTTTGCCAGCCTGATCCAGCAATCGGATGAGTTCGGTTCAAGCATCAGCAATGCGCTCCGGGTCTATAGCGACGACATGCGCCACAAACGCATGTCGCGCGCGGAAGAAAAAGCCTACGCCCTGCCGGCCAAGCTCGCGGTTCCGATGATGCTATGCATTTTCCCGGTTCTGTTCATCGTCATCTTGACGCCGGTCATCGTCCGTCTGGCTACCGGCAATTGGTAAGCGCCGTTCGTTGCTGGCTGGCCGATGGCCAGGGACGGGCTGATCTCGCCAGTAACAAGCGGTTTTGTGCCTTTCCCAAGCGGACAAGCAATTCCTTAACTGTCATCACCTAGCCTTAACAAACGCCGGGCTGGTCCGGCCCGCCGGTGGGATAAAGCACCCTAGCCTTTGGGGAATTTAATCCGGCGCGTGTAGTCCGGAGCGCGTTGATGAGCACCCGATCTGTCCTGCTCCTCATAGGCGCGTCGCTCTGCCTTGCGCCGCTGGGCGGTTGTGCGTCCTCGTCAAAACTCAGCGATTTATGGCCATCCAAGGGCGCCGAGGAGTCCGCTACGACGCCAGCCGACACCAACGACACGACCGGCTCCATTGTCACGCAGCCGGCCGAGCCGGGCCCGAGTGGCGAACCGACCGCGCCATTGGCCAAGCCCGGTCTCCTTGGCGACGATCCCTCTGATGACCTGCAATTCGGCAAGAAATATTTCCGCAGCAACAATTTCGGGCTGGCCGAGAAAAGCTTCCGCTCGGCGGTCGAAAAACATCCGCGCGATGCCGAGGCTTGGGTCGGGCTAGCTGCCTCCTACGACCGATTGCGCCGCTTCGACCTCGCCGACCGCGCCTATCAAGAAGCCCTGCGGATCGTGGGCAAGACGCCGGAAGTTCTCAATAATCTCGGCTTCTCCTATATGCTGCGCGGCGATTACGCGCGCGCGCAAAAGACGTTCCGCGAGGCGCAGGCAAAGGATCCAGCCAACCCCTATATTCAAGCCAATATGCGGCTGCTCGAAGAAAGTTATAGCGGCGGGAAAGCGGTGCAGTGATCCGCAATACCGCGCGCTAGCCGGCCGCGTTCAGTCAACCTCGTCGTGAATGTCAGGCCGCCGGCCTAAAAAGGCAGCCGTGCTGGCAAGGACCACCGCCACCATGATGACGTAGCCGCAAATAGCCATGGAACGGTCACCCTCGCGGCGGAGCCTCGGACCGAAGATCATAAGCCCGCCTTAGCGGCCGCATCGCAATTTGTCGCCAATTCCACAAAAGCGGCTTTATAATTGTCTCAAACAAAGGATGACGTTTTCTCTTTTGACGGTGTAACGCCGGAGGTGGCCTTTGAGCAGATCGAGACAATTGCATCTCGGCGCTTTCATGCGGCCGGTTACCATTCACACCGGTGCCTGGCGCTATCCGGGCGCGTTTCCGGATGCAAATTTCAACTTCGCGCATATCAAGCGGTTCGCGCAGACGCTGGAGCAGGCCAAGTTCGATGGCTTCTTCATGGCCGACCATCTGGCGGTACTCAACATGCCGCTCGACGCGCTCAAGCACAGCCACACGGTGACCTCGTACGAGCCGTTTACCCTGCTTTCTGCGCTGGCGATGGTCACCGAGCATCTCGGCCTGATTGCCACCGGCTCGACCACCTTCGACGCGCCGTATCACGTGGCACGGCGTTTCGCCTCGCTTGATCACCTCAGCGGCGGCCGCGCCGGCTGGAATATCGTCACCACCTCCAATCCCGATGCGGCGCTTAATTTCGGCATGAGCGATCACATGGAGCATGGCGAGCGTTATCGCCGCGCCCGCGAATTCTACGACGTGGTCACCGGATTGTGGGATTCCTGGGCGGACGACGCCTTTATCCGCGATGTGGAGCAGGGATTGTTTTTCGATCCGGACAAGCTGCACGTTCTCAATCACAAGGGAAAGTATTTGTCGGTGCGCGGGCCGCTCAATATCGCGCGCCCGGTGCAAGGCTGGCCGGTCATCGTGCAAGCCGGCGCCTCCGATTCCGGCCGCCAGCTCGCTGCCGAGACCGCGGAAGCGGTGTTCACGCCGCCGTCCAACATCGCCGCCGGGCGCGAATTCTATGCCGATGTGAAAGCGCGTATGGAGAAAGCCGGCCGCGCCCGCGACCACATGAAGATCATGCCGGCCTGCTTCGTCGTGGTCGGGGACACCGTCGAGGAAGCGCGCGCCAAACGCGCCAAACTCGACAGCCTGGTATATTACGACAGCGCCATTGCCTCGTTGTCGATCGCGCTCGGGCACGACGCTTCGCGCTTCGATCCTGATAAGCCGCTGCCGGAAATTCCCGAGAGCAACGCCAGCAAGAGCGCGCATGAGCGCGTGATCAAAATGGCGGCGCGGGAAAATCTCACCGTCCGGCAACTGGCGCAGCGGCTCGGCGGCTATTCCGGCCTCGCCATGGTCGGCACGCCGAAAACCATCGCCGACGAGATGGAAGAATGGCTGGCGAGCGAGGCGAGCGACGGCTTCACCATCATGTTCCCGTATCTGCCCGGCGGGCTTGACGATTTTGTGGATAAGGTGGTGCCGGAATTGCAGCGCCGCGGCATCTACCGCCGCGAATACGAGGGCAAGACCTTGCGCGAGAATCTCGGCCTGCCGCGGCCGGGCAACCGGTTCTTCGAAACGCGCAAGGCCGCGGAGTGATCGGGCCTCGCGCCGCGCTTTACTTTCGCCGCCGCTCGGCCGCCGATCGCGCGCGCGGGGCGGGAGGCCGTCCGACGCAGGCATAATCGAAACCGGCGCGGCTGATCTCATCGAACGGGTAGATATTCCGCAGGTCGACGATGACCGCACGCTTCATCAGCTTTCGCAGGCGCTTCAGATCGAGCGCGCGAAACTGCTCCCACTCGGTGGCAATCACCAGCGCGTCGGCACCTTCCGCGCAGACGTAGGCGCTGTCGCTGTAGGTCACGTTCGCAAGCACAGCCTTGGCCTGCTCCATGCCGGCCGGATCGAAGACCCGAACCTGCGCGCCCATGTCCTGCAGCGCGGTGATCAAGGGAATCGAAGGTGCTTCGCGCATATCATCGGTGTTCGGCTTGAAGGAGAGGCCCAGCACCGCGACGGTCTTGCCGCGCAGACCGTCGGTGAACATCGCGGCCACCTTGCGCGCCATCGCCCGCTTTCTGTTGTCGTTGACCGAGGCGACGGCTTCGAGGACGCGGAGCGGCACGTCGTGGTCTTGCGCGGTCTTGATCAGCGCGCGTACGTCCTTGGGAAAGCAGGAGCCGCCAAAGCCCGGACCGGCATGGAGGAATTTGCTGCCGATGCGGTTGTCGAGGCCGATGCCGCGGGCGATTTCCTGCACGTCGCCGCCGACCTTCTCGCACAAATCGGCGATCTCGTTGATGAAAGTGATCTTGGTCGCCAGAAACGCATTGGCGGCGTATTTGATCAGCTCGGCGGTGCGGCGCGCGGTGTAGAGGACAGGAGCCTGATTCAGGCTCAGTGGACGATAAATCTCCTCCACTACTTTGCGGGCGCGCTCGTCGTCGCTGCCCACCACGATGCGGTCGGGGTGCTTGAAATCGTGGATGGCGGCGCCTTCGCGCAAGAATT
>CAYVPC010000048.1:0-19341 GCA_964453555.1 uncultured Hyphomicrobiales bacterium
CGGTGGTCGCCGGATCAATAAAAAAAACAGCTGATCGGGCAGATCTCCAGGTCGGAATCAAACTCGCAAATCTCGCCGACGGCGTGAAGCTGCTTCAATGCAAGTGCGAAGGTCATGCAATTGTGGCATTGATTCATGCTCCGTGGAAAGCGTCGGGGATGATCGCCGTGCTGTGATTATCCCGCCAATCTTGCAGGAGTTTGTAATGACGGCTCAAGGAGGAGGCGTCTCCGGCCGGCCTCCTCCTAACAGGAGACAGCAGCAGGCGACATAAAGCCCGGCTGTCGGATCTGCGGCAAACCAATCATGAGCGAGCAAGCGACGTTCATCGAAAAATACGACTTGTGGAGCGGCGAGCAACGGCGGCTTGCTGCCGAGATCGTACGACGGGTCGAGGTCGAAAAACTACGCTTTGTCCGCCTCGCCTGGAGCGACACTCATGGCTACTCGCGGGCCAAGACGCTGACCGCGCCTTCGTTCGTCTCGGCCCTCACCGCCGGCTACAACATCGGCGTCGCCACGACGACACTCGATTCCGCGGGCGCCCGCGTGTTCGCGTCTTTCACGCGTGGTGGCGGCATGGGGCTCGATGAAATGACCGGGTCACCAAATCTCACCATCGTTGCGGACCCAATAACGTTCCGCGTGCTACCGTGGGCGCCCAGCGTTGGCTGGATTCTTGGCGACGAATATTTCAATGACGGCACGCCGTTTCACTTCTCGCCGCGGCAGCTCCTGCGCAAGGCACTCCAACGGCTTCTCGAACGCGGCTTTCTCAGCATTATCGGCCCGGAGATCGAGTGGTACTTGTTGCGAGTTGCCGAAGATCATCTTTGCGAAGATAACATCGGAGCGCCCGGCATCCGCGGCCGACCGATTGCGACCTATCCGGTCGAGCCCGGGTATCACTATCACTCTGAATCGAACATGGACCTGATGCAGCCCGTGTTCGACGCACTCGGCGAAAGCTTTGATACGCTTGGGCTCGGGCTGCGTTCGATCGAGAATGAATGGGGACCGGGCCAAGTCGAATGCACGTTTGCGCCGCGCGCCGCGCTTGCGGCCGCCGACAACGTGCTGCTGTTCCGGACTGCAACGCGGCAAATCTGCCGGCGCCTCGGCTATTTTGCCACCTTCATGGCGCGCCCCGCGCTCAAGGGCTTTTGTTCGAGCGGCTGGCATTTGCACCAATCTCTGACTGAAACAGTCACCGGAAATAACGCGTTCACGCCGCAAAAACCGGGCGAGCTTCTCTCGCCGGTCGGGCAATCTTATCTCGCGGGTCTGCTGCAGTACGCGGTGCCCAGCACGGCTTTCGCTACACCGACGGTCAACGGCTACCGCCGCTTCCGACCCAACTCGCTCGCGCCGGATCGCGCGACGTGGGCTTACGATCATCGCGGGGCCATGATTCGAGTGCTCGGCGGTGTCGGCGATCAAGCGACCCGCCTCGAGAACCGCGTCGGCGAGCCTGCCGCCAATCCCTATCTCTATATTTTGGCGCAGAACGTCGCTGGCCTTGCCGGCATCGAAACCGGCGCAGCGCCGCCGCCACCGAACGACGAGCCCTACGTCGCCCAACGACCGCTGCTGCCAAAGAGCCTTCCGGAAGCGCTAGACGCGCTGGACCACGAACCGTTGTTCCGCCGCGCACTCGGCGATAAGTTCGTCGATTACTTCGTCAAGCTCAAGCGGACAGAAGCCGGCCGGTATCTGAATTCGCTCGAAGGGCCCGGGATGCCGCGTTCAAACGACGAGCCGAGCGAGTGGGAGCAGAATGAGTATTTCGATTTCTTCTAGCGGTCACGCTTGGCAACTTTTGCGGGGAAAACGGGGAGGACTATTTCATGACGGCGCTTGAGAAGGTCGGATCGCCGCCGACCCGGCTCGAAGGGACCGAGCTCCACGATTGGGACTATCTGGTGCAGGAAGACCGGGCACACCGGCTGATTTACACCGATCCCGCAATTTTCGAAGCCGAGATGACCCGCATTTTTGGCGGCACGTGGACCTATCTCGCACATGAAAGCGAGATCCCGAAACCAAACGACTTCATAACGCGACGCATGGGCTTGCGTCCGCTCATCATCGTGCGTGATGCCGAGGGACAGCTTCGCGCACTATACAACCGCTGCACGCATCGCGGGACGACGCTATGCCGTTGGGACAAGGGCAATACCAAATCATTCCAATGCCCTTATCACGGCTGGAATTTTCTCAACTCGGGCAAATTGCGCGGGGTGCCCTGGCCGGAAGGCTATGCCGGCGACATGCACGATCCAAAATATAATCTTGCTCAAGTGCCACGGGTCGAATCTTATCGCGGCTTCATCTTTGGCACGCTCAGCATGGACGCGTTGCCGCTGCCCGGACATCTCGGGCCGATCGCGGAGATCATCGACCAATGGCTCGACCGCAACCCAGGCGGCAAAGTGGTCGTCTGTGAAGCGAACAGGTTTAGGTACAAGGGCAATTGGAAGCTGGCCTACGACAATTCGTGCGACGGCTATCACGTCGCTTATTCGCACCGTTCGTTGCTTGAAACCGAGAATCGCTTTGCCGGCGAAAATGCGAAAGGCATGGCGTACTACCGCGATTCACCGGACGCCCAACCGATGTACATGCGCTACACCGGGCACGGCAATCATTTCAAGGACAAGCGGCCCAACCTCGAACAACGGCCGGGCGGCTTGTGGGCGCTCGAGAGCGCCCATCCCGGCATGGAGCACTACGAGGCGGAGTTCATCAAACGCTACGGCCACCGCGCCTTCGCGCTGCTCGACCTTGCCGGCTCCGAACCCGTCAACATCAACATCTTTCCGAACCTGTCGCTACTCGGCAATCACATCCAGGTGTTCGAGCCGGTCAGCGTCGATGAGACCAACGCCATCTGGTACGGCACCATGATCGTCGATGAAGACGGCAGCCTCGGCGACGATGCGGTCACCGACATCAATGCGCTTCGCATGCGCACGCAGGAAGGGTTCCCTAATTTCGGCGAAGTCGATGACATCGCCAACTTCGAGCAAATTCAGCGCGGGCTGATGGCGGTCGAGGACGAGTGGATCTACATGAACCGCGGCTTCGGCATTCCCGGCCGCGTCAAGACGCTGGAAGACGGCACGATCACCGCGCCGGCGACCGACGAAGCGTTCATGCGCGAGCATTTCAAAGAGTGGAAGCGGTTGATGAAGGCCCGTGCCAACTTTGCGATTCGGCGGGAGCCGTGACGTGACAACGCAGGCGCCGCTCGATCCTTCGCGCAGCTCGTATTACATCAGTGACGCGCTCTATCGCGATCTCATCGCCAGTTTCTCCGAATGGCAGCACGACGCACTCGCGGTCACCGACGTCTTTGTGCGAGACGAGTTTCGCCAGCTGCTCGAACGCGAGGCGCGGCTGCTCGACCAGCTTCGCTACGACGAATGGCTGGCGATGTATGCACCGGAGTGCGTTTATTGGGTGCCATCGACGCCGAACGGGGGCGATCCCCGGCGCGAGATCGCGATCATGTTCGACGATCGCCGCCGACTTGAGGACCGCATTTATCGCATGCGCACCGGGTTCGCGTGGTCGCAAGCGCCGGCGTCGCGCACGGTGCGGCTTATCACCAACGTCGAGGTTTTCTCGACTGCCGACGCCGATAAGCGGATGCTGCGATCCAATTTCCTCATCAGCGAGTTTTGGGGCGACGAGACCCGACAATTGACCGGCTGGGCCGGGCACCGCGTTGCGCGCGGCGAAGGCGGCTGGAAAATCGCGGCCAAGCAGGTAAACTTGATCGAATGCGATCAGTCGATCCGCAATCCAAGTATCATTCTCTAGAGCCGTCATTTTCCGCAGTCCCTAAAGGCGAAGTACATCTGCACGCACGCGCGGGCGGTTGCCAATCGGCTCGCGGCGGAGCGGATTTTCCAGCAAGAGCAAGCTCTGGCGGGCAACGTCCGTTTCGGGTCATTAGCGACATTCCTCGGCTTCGCCGTGATGTCCGGTTTGCCCTCAGCACCGGACATTTACCGGCACGACAGGCGCGTCGGCTTAGGGCCAAAACCGGACCTCGCTCGACCATCGCGCCATAGGCAGGCCACCACGCCATTCGCGCGCCTCAGGTCATTTCGAAAGTGCCTTTGGAGTAATTGAGGCGCACTGAAATCGTGCCTTCATTGACGAACCAGGGGCGCACCGTGAACTTTCGCGCACCGCTTTTGTGCATCGGATCGCGCGCGGCGATTTCTTTTGCCTCGGCGAGCGATTTGGCGCGAACCACGACCATGCCGTCGCCTTTCCACGATTTCTCATCGTCGGTCCAGTTTGGTCCGGCAGCGAACATTGTGCCGTCATTTTCAAGCTCGACCTGGAAGGCAAGATGTTCCTTAATATCGTCCATCACTGGTTTCATGCCGTCGGCCGCTGTCGATAATATGACGTAGAGCTGCTTGGCGAGAAAACCTTCGCGCTTGCTCAGGCTGATGATGTCCTGGGCGTTGACTGCCATCTCTGACATGACCGTTATCCTAGCATTTGCATTCGCTAATATTGACGGAGCAGACTAGGAATAGATTGTAAAAATGGGACTCACCAAGTGCGGTGTTCCACTCCCGCGTATTTTCGTTGTGCATCTTGCGAAAAAAGGCTTCCGGCGGTGCTCCGATCAACCCGGTAAAATCTTTGATTAAGTGCGCTTGGTCAGCGAAACCGCAAGCAGAGGCCGCCTCCGCCCAAGATACTTTGCCTTTGCGCCGCGCCGACACCACGCTCCCGACCCGCACGATGCGCGCAAATTGCTTTGGACTTATGCCAAACGTCGCCGTGAAACCACGCGAGAGCTGCCTCCTGCTGATATTAAACCGTCGTGCCAACTGCTGCACAGATTGACTTGGGTTCCGCCGCAGCGAGCATGCAGCGTGGCCGAAGATGGAAACCGGTTGTTGCCGCAGGTGGCGAAGGAGAAAGGCTTCCACGCGCGCAATCCGCTCCGTGCTGTCTTTGGCCTCTGCAAGCATCTCTTGCAGCAGTGCAACCCCGCTTTGGCCAAAAACATCCGCAAGCGCAAAGTTATTATCAGCGAACTCGGCGATGTTGGCATTGAGGGCTCGGCTCGCCGCCTCCGGCCTCAAGCGGACTAGGACGGCGCCGGTCGGCCCGCTACGGCGAAAGTTGACAAGCCCGGTCTGCAGACCTGTGGCCACGCACCGGTAATAGCCCGGACTGCGTCGGCGGTCCGACCACATCGGCGCGCGATAATGCAGGACGATCTGCGGACTGGGGCTTGGCAGACTGACCGGTAGGACGCCGCCGGAATCCTCCCAATCCCAGATTGCCTCCACTGTATCCGCGAGCGCGGGCTTCGGCACGACAATCGTGATGGGATTGCCCGTTGCATTCATTCGGAAGATTCCGGCCTTCGGTCAGATTGCGCGCCGTCGGGATTATCGTCAACAATCGCCTTTAGCGGACGTTTTGCGGCAATCACCAAATGTCAGCGACGGGTCAAAAACAGACGTTGCAGAGACGTTTTGTGATGTCTGCTTTTCCCCCTAACAACAGACATCAAATTGTCACGCCTGCACGTCGGCTTTGGGTCATTAGGTAACATTCCTCGGCTTCGCCGTGATGTCCGCTTTACCCCTCAAAAGCGGACATCGAAATTACTTCCGATAAATCCATTTATCGGAGCCAAAAACCGAGTGCGGCGCGGCGCTGATCGCGACGCAAGCGGCGATCACAGCGAAGTCTTTTACTTACGTTTCTTCTGCGCTCGAGCGCATCGATCTGAAATAATGTTCGGCGTACTGGTAATAATTCTCTGCTCCCACCGTGTTGCCGTTTTGAGCTTCCGTGCGGGCGAGCGCCAGATATCGTTCATAGTTTCTTTGCGCGTTTTGGGAGCTCTTCGGCTCGGAGCGAGCGCCAGTCGATGGCCACCGCTTGGAGCGTCCGGCAAATGATGACGCTGGTCTGAATTGGCGAGCACTCATGATTCTGTTCGTGTCATTTTGCATAGCTCACTTCTTTGGGAGTTACGGGCGAATGCTCAGTTGGAAGCGACCGCTATTCTGGAGCTGATGGGTTTGGTCGTTGTGCCTGAACCTGCCGTACTATACGCGGTATAGATGAATTAAACGTGCGCCTTTACATAAAAGCGGGTGGCTACCGGGTGCACCGCGTAGGGCTCCGTGGCGCCGATCTTGGTGTCAGTAGCGCGGATTGAGCGGAGCGAAATGGTCACTCTTTCAGCGCGGCGATCTGCTCATTGAACCAGTCGAGGTCTTGCTGCCACTGCGGCGGCGGGTTTGCGTGCTGGGAAATGAGTTGCGCAGTGACGGCACGCCCTGCGGCAAGAGCCTCCCGCGCCTGCATCATCTGCTTCGATCGCAGATAGACACTTGCGAGTCTTGCGTACGACATGGACAGATCGCGCTGCCAGCCGGCATTGCCAGCATCGGACTTCGCCAAACGGTCGGCGATGACAAGGCCAGCCTGATAGGAGTCGAGCGCGCCGGGCAGGTTACCCTGCGCCATCTGCACGTCTCCGATCTTATCGAACGACACTAACAGGTCGCGCTGCCAGCCGGCGTTGCCGGCATCGGATTGCGCCAACCGCTCTATGATGGCGAGGCTGTCGCGGTAGGATTTCAGCGCGCCGGCCAGGTCGCCCTGCGCCACCTGCACGTTGCCGATCTTGTTGTACGACACCGACAGGTCGCGCTGCCAGCCGGCATTGCCGGCATCGGATTGCGCCAACCGCTCTATGATGGCAAGGCTGTCGCGGTAGGATTTCAACGCACCGGCCAGGTTGCCCTGCGCCACCTGCACGTCACCGATCTTCTCGTACGACACCGACAGGTCGCGCTGCCAGTCGGCGTTGCCGGCATCGGACTTTGCCAGGCGGTAAATGATGTCTCGCTTTGCTTCGTAAGATTTCAGTGCGGCGGCGAGATCGCCTTGCGCCACCTGGACACTGCCGATCCTTTCATTGCTGATCCCAAGATCAAACTGCCAGCCGGCATTGCCGGGGTCGGATAGTGCCAGCCGCTCGGCAATAGCGAGGCTGTCGCGGTAGGATTTCAGCGCGCCGGCCAGGTCAGCCTGCGCCACCTGCACGTCTCCCACCCTGATGTACGACACCCACAGATCGCGCTGCCAGCCGGCGTTGCCGGCATCGGACTTCGCCAGCCGCTCTCTGATGGCGAGGCTGTCGTGGTAGGATTTCAGCGCGCCGGCCAGGTCACCCTGCGCCACCTGCACATCGCCAATTTGGTCGTACGACACCGACAGGTCGCGCTGCCAGTCGGCATTGCCGGGATCAGATCGCGCCAGCCGCTCTCTGATGACGAGGCCGTGGCGGTAGGATTTCAGCGCGCCGGCCAGGTCGCCCTGCGCCAGATGCACGTTGCCAACCCTGTCGTACGACGCCGACAGATCGCGCTGCCAGCCGGCGTTATCAGGACTGGATTTCGCTAAGTGGTCGGCAAGCGCTTCTGCGTCCTGGTAGGTGGCAAGCGCTGCGGCAAGATTGCCGCGTTGCGCTTGAATGTCTCCGGTACCGAGTTTTGCCCAAAAAAGATCACTGTCGTCAGTCGCCGGTTTGGCCATGGCAATCAAGCGTGCATAGGCGTCCTGCGCCGCGTCGAGCTGGCCGGCTTGCTCCTGAAACCAGCCGTTCTCCAACATGCCATGGATATCGGAGGGATCGAGCTTGGCCGCTCGCGCATAGTAATCGCGCGCGCGGCCGGGATAGGACACGGCGGCGATCGAGGCGAGATTGCGAAACGCTGCGGCCGCGTCCTTGGCGTCCTTGCCGGCGCGCTTTTCCTTGTCCTCGGCGACCGCTTTCAGCAGCGGCTCCGCCTCGGCCGGCTTGCCGGCTTTGAGCATGGCAAGGGCCTCCGCATAGCGGGGATCAGTGGCTGCGCCTTCGGCAATCGTGGTGATCGCGTCGGTTAAACTTTTTTTGGCGCCTGGAACCGTCGCCTGCGTCGGCGACACGACAGTATACTTGTCGACCAACGCGTTGATCTCATCGAGCGTCCGCTGTTGTTGGCGCGCTTGCCAGAAGAAGCCGCCGCCGGCGGTCATCGCTAGGGCGACCACGGCTGCAACCGCCATGCGCAACCGGTTTTGCCGCCGCCGCTGGCGATCGGCACGCCGATAGACGTCGTCGGGTGCGAGTCCGAGCAGCCGGGCAACCACCTTGGCCAACGCGAGCTCGAAACCGTCACCCTTCTCGCGCAAATCTGCCGCCAGCACATCGGCCGGCGTGTCGGTGACCACGCCGTCAGGCGTCACGGCAAAACGCAAAGCTGGCGGGAAGCACTCCTTCTCCGGATTGCCCGGCTCGCCGTCGACGATGACTGGGATAAGGGGACGGTCGGGATGGCGCGACTTGAACAGCTGCACCTCTTCGTTGACGTTTTTGCTCCTTGCCGCGCCAAGTGCTGCCGAATCGTCGAGCGCCGCGTCGGTCAGTTTACCGAGCGATGAGCCGGCGTCGAAATCGTGCCGGTCGCGAAAAATGGGCCGCAGCGTCTTTGGAATCGGACCGGCCGGCGTGGCGCGCCCGATCAGCTCTTTGTCGACATGAAAGTTTTCGAGACGCCGGTGCACGCGCTGCGCCATGCCCGTGTCGGTATGGCTATAGGACAAAAAGGCGCGGTATTTCAGGTCCGGCACGCTCTCTCCCTCTCCGGAGCAGGCGCCAAATTCCCGAACGCTTGCTGGCCACTGAAATCCTTGGCCGGATGCGACCTTGTCACTCTAGCGCCACGCCTGCGCCTGTGGAACCGGTGCGGCCGAGCAAACGTGTCGTGTCCGCTTCACCCCGACAGCAGGCATTGAACGGCGGGACATGCACGTCAGCTTTGGGCCATCAGCGGTCTTCGTCGCGGCGGCGCTATGTCTGGTTTGCCTCCGACGCGCAGCTGTTCCCGACCCAACAATCGTTCCGGGTTATGTACCACGCTTACATCGGAGGGCTGCATTGGCAGAGGAGGTCAGCAAATTTCTTGGCGTCATCCCTTTATCGGCTGCCCGTTCGTGGCGAGCAACCTGCGCAATTCACGAATAGCGGGAAATACTTCCTGGTTCCAATCGGCGCCTTGACCGTCGTAAGCACGCTGCTCCATCTCGACGATCTCGCAATCCTCCTTGAAGACCCGATTAGTGAACCAAGACAGCATCGGCCATGCCAGGTCGAGCACGCCCGGGATTTTTAGTCGCCGCACTGAAAGCACGATGAATGTGCGGTTAAGCCTCTGCGCCTTATCGACGGGCGTATAGCCGAGCCAGACGTGCAATAAGGGTTCTTCGCCCGACGCCCACAGCCGCAAGATTTGATATGGATATTCCGTGCGAATGGTCATCAGGTTGCGAGAATTTGCATATTGTCCACGAAGGCTCCCGACGATCACCGCTTCTCCAAGCGCCCGTCTTTGATTGGGGCGGTTGAAACTGTAATCGAGCTCGATCCAGTCGCGGCCAGCGCGGCGTCCAAGATAGCGCGGTGCCACCTTGCCCGTCGTCCTCCGATGCAGGAATTGATGATTCATATCCATCAGGTTTTCATGCATGAAGGTGTAATGACAGCGCACGATTTTCCCGAAACGGCGGGTCTTATAAGATCGGTCGTTGGCCGCGCCCAAAGTGTCCGGAGGCGCCGTGGCCGGCTCAGAGCCAGGCCACACGAATATCATTCCGTCGCGTTCGTGACAGGGGTACGAGCGTACGCCGTTTGGCAACTTAACTTTTCCAAGATAAGGAACATCAACGCACCGGCCCGATGCATCGTAACTCCAGCCGTGATAGCAACAGCGCACGGTGCAGTCATAAACGACGCCCTTTGACAGGGGCACCTGCCGATGTGCGCAGCGGTCTTCCAGGGCAAAAGCCGGCCCTTCTTGGGGGCGAATTAACACGATCGGTTCGCCACCAAAACTGGTGGCAAATGTCTTGCCCGGCTTAATTTCTCGCGACCACGCGACCGGATACCAGTGATTAGGATGTGCCCCGACCTGGCGAAGGTCAGATGTTGTGTCGGGCGTTGTAATCTCTTCGGGGACGCTCAGCATTGTTACCCTATTGCTGTCCGGTTGGGCCGTGGGCAAACTCAAAGTGTGCGTTCAGAATGTAGCGCATCGGCGAGGCCAAGTGCGGCCCCTATGATTGCTCCAATGAGCAAGCGTTTTGCCGGACTCATGGGGCCCTCCCTCACATCGATGTACGATCGACCAATCCCCCTGCCAACAATACTCGATCCGCACGTTCGCCGCCAAGCTGGCGTAACGCGCAAGGTCTTGTGCAGCCGAAGCCGAGGCCGCCGATGGCGGAGAGGGGTCATTTTCGACGTTTCGAGGCGATCAGCGGCGAGTCCGCTTCGCCCCCAATTACAGACGTTTCGCTGCGTTGCACTAAGTGCAGCGAAGGGCCAGGAAGAGACTCATGCACCGCAACATGATCCGCCAGACACTTGCCTACGAGACCGATTGTCGAAACCGTTTGCATGAGTGGCTCCTCCCGAATCGTGGGAGCCTTAAACGGCGCCCACATCTATGGCACTCTCGTGCCGGGTGGAGGAGCCGTCCACAGCATCAACAATGGACTCATGCAATGAAACGTAATTAATCATGCTTATCCGGTTGCCACACACAAACGCTGATGGCCACTAGATGTTGAGTCGCGCTAGAGAGCCGTTGCAATACGCGAGCGGGTACACGTTGGACCTTTACTGCGATTATTTCGACGGCCCGAACAACCCAACGAGCGCAAGTCCCGACGGCTATCACGGCTGGAACGAATTTCCGCATACCTTCACTGGCGAGACGTTCCGCGAATGCGCGGCCAATGCGCGAAAGGCAGGTTGGAAAATCCATCGCCAGACAAGAACAGCAACTTGCCCTCATTGTGTCCTACACAAGCGGTAGCGGCTGTGTGTCTAAACCGGATAAGCATGTAATTAATGAAACATAATTGAAGAAAGACCGCCTAGCGGCGCTCCTTCCAACGGAAAATGACGGGTGTCAGCCGGCTTTTGCGCGAGAGCGCAAACACGTAGGAACGGTCACATAAAGCGCGTTTAAGTTACGCTGCGGGGACCTCGCGTCACGCTCGTCAGTTTTGCTATGAAAGGATCGTTGTTCCCCGGCGGCAAATTGAGTAAAGCGCGCGCACTTGGATCCGCAACCACGGCGCGCTTGCCCCAGCCGTCCATCCTCACGAAATGCTCGCTAAACTCTGGCATCAGTCCCCCGGTGTTGCGCAGAGCGTCTAAGGCCCATCGAAAGCACAAGCCACGCGGATCGACGGCGCGAGCTTGCGCAAAATGTTCAAGAACGCGCCTCGCCCTGTAAGCGGGATGAGAAAGGATGTCGACCAGCTTTATTGCGACGAAATCCGGCGTCGTGGGCGACAGCAAGACGGCCGCAAACTTGCCTTTCAAACCATCGCGGACACCCGCCGGGATGAAAGAAGAGGTTTGGCGCAGAGCACTCGCAACATAGGACCCGAATTCTGGATAGCGATTGAGTATGGCCGGCAGCGCGTGCACAAATTCCCAATGGCCGGTGTAGATGGCGCGCCGGATTGCACGTCGCAGCCGTATGTAAGGAACCGGGCTACTGTCGAGGAACGCCGCGGCGTTCGGCCGCCATTTCCCACGCCTCAGGCGGCCGATTTCACCGATACCAGCGCGGCGGAAATTGATAGGCAGTATTTGGCCATACGTCTTCTTACGACTCAGGCTTGCGTCCTGCGCCGTCCTGGTACGGTATTGCGCAATGCCGCTCGTCGACGTCTTTCCAAGCGAGCCCTCTTCGGCGTTCACGAAGCGCACGATCTTCGTCTTATCGGGATTTAATGAAAGCCCCCATGGCGCAGCGGCTTCGGCAAGCGCTGCCACGGCTTGCCGCGCACCGGCTTCGTCCGGAGCAAAGATGCGAAAGTCGTCAACATAGCGAACGAAGTCGACATCCGCGTCGCCGAGGGACTTGTCTATCTGCAAAAGTGCCGCTTCGGCGAGGATGTTGCTTGCATATGAGCCGACCGGAAGACCGCGGCTCTTTTCGGTCTGCCAAAACGCCAGTAATTCGGCAACGTAATTGACCTGCCAGGCCACAACGCCGCTACGCTCCAGCGCGGCGGCAATGTGCGTGTGGTGCAGATTTCCGTAACAATTGGCAAAATCACAGCTGACTATAAAGCCTTCTTTCTCGGCGCGGCTGCTCGCCGCGGCAAGGAAAGTTGCGAAGGTGAAATCCCGGTCGAACAGCCCCCCTGCTTCAGGCCGGAAGCGGTACGAATGGACGATCCTGGCGGCGGCAGGAACCTTCCGCGCTTCGATCGCAGGCGCTGCCAGTAATGCGAGAATGAGGAAAGAGACAGCGTCGACCGGCTCCATGATGGCAAATATGCGATGTGCACCGTGTTTGTTCTTCGGAGCCGCTATGAATTGGAGCTTCGAGAAGTTCCGCTCGTGGAACGCACCGTTCGCGACCACACTTGCGGCGCGCAAAGCCGTGTCCCTGAACAGCAATGAGTCATCGACGAGCAAGTCCGACTCAAACAAACGAGGCAGCCACGGAACTCTAAAAAACCCGTCCCGAGCAGCGCTCTTGGTGCTGATAACAGCAGCTTCGGCAAGGCTTCGCTCAGGACTTGTAGGGATCGATGGTGATACGAGCGCTTGCGCCGGCTTGGGCAGAACGCTCTGCGCCAGCGCCAACACTGCGGGTGCAGTTAAGAAAGCTCGGCGTGTGACGGTCCGCGCAGGCAAAGGCATCGATCGCTCCACAAAACCGCTCAATCCGTCGCTTGCGAATGATACAACCAGTCCCGTACCGGTGGATGCGTCTCGCGTCGCGGGCCGGTGACAAATCTGTGGATAACTCGTGCTTTCGGGTTGTAATGCCTGCGTGTCGACAAGCCATCCATATTTTTGTTTCCCTAGAAATAGAAGATGCTGTGCCTGCGCGCAGATGCGCCGGTTAAATACGCTTTTGCCTTTGGAACACAGGAGGTGCCGCCATGCGAATGGCATTATGTGCAAGCCTTGGCGCGCTCGCATTGGTGTTCGTGCAACCTATAAGCGCGCAACCATCGGACGGCGGCGCCAGCGCCCCCAAATGGCACCTTAGCGCCGCACAGACGGCCGCGCTGACGGATGCGAATATTGCCGCCTTGAAAGTGGGCCTCAATCTCACATCCGATCAAGCGAAGAATTGGCCCCCACTTGAAGCCGCGATACGCGATCTTGCCAAAAAGCGCAGTGCGCGGATTGCTGCGCGAACGCAAGCCGAGCGTACCCCGGAAACCCATTTCGATCGTGTCAAGCAACGCGCCGCAACGCTGGCGCAGATCGCGACTGAATTAAATGCGTACGCCGATGCAGCGCAACCACTCTTTCAAAGTCTCGATTCATCGCAGAAGCAATTATTCATTGTTTTGACGACGAAATGGGTCAGACCCTGACGGCGGCCGAGTGCTTATTTCTTTGGAACGCTAAGCTGCCATGCTCTTCCACCCTGGAAGTCCTTGGCAAGCGTCGCCCCTACGGCTGACAAAATAGCGGGCGCGGTTAGAGTCATGCCCAGTTCTCGATTTTTGTTAAGTGAATCGAAAGAAAGGTTTTGCGACCCGAGAAAGAGCTTTTGATTATCGGTGGCTGCGTCCAAGAGAATGACTTTGGCATGAATGTATAGAGAGGCTGTTGGTTCGTAGACAGCGATGTGCACGCCTGCCGCCGTAAGCTTGTCGAAATTGTCCACCCAGTCCTTCAACAAAGTCATGGTGATGTCGATGTTGACGCCGCGCTTCGCGGCCTCGATCAAGGCGTCTATAACGATCGCGTCCGACATTTCCTCGTTCTCGATGGCCAGCGAGTGCTGAGCTGTGCCGATGAAACTGACAATTGCGTTTTGCGACTGTGTCGGGCTCCAGATCAGCGCCGGTGTGAAAGGAGGCGTGATGGTTTGGCCGCCGAAATCCGCCGCAAACACCTGTTCGATCGCGGCGTTATCGGCCATGTCAGTATCAATCACAGCGAAGTCCCGTGTGGTCGCATAGAAAATGCTCGCGAGGTTGCATGTCATGATAAGCGTCGTTGTGCCGTCGACGGTGATGGTCTTTTGATGCGTGGCCGGGTATTGCGGCAGCGCCCATTTGACTTGAACGCCGTGCGCCGCAAGGAAATCAAAGGCCGCCTGGTTGTGCGTCGCTTCACGATTCCGGTCCAGGAGCACGCGCACCACGACTTTTTGCGCAGCCCTATCCACAAGAATTTGCTCAATATCGGAGTCGACGAGTTCATACATCGTCATGTCGATCGATTTTGTCGCGCCTTGCAGTAAGCTTTTAATTCGTGCCTGTCCGCCCTCAGGTTCGATAATGAGGGTAGAAACCAGCGCCGCGGCCGTGTCGCCGGCGAGTGAGGCGCCATAGGATGAAAGGCACCCAAAAGCGCCGAGGCATGGGCCGGAAAGTGCAACGAGTACCGAAGCGAATTGCAAACAGGTGAGCCACACGTAACGGTCGGTCGAAGATGATGAGTGCATCGACAATCGGTTCGCCCCAATCCATCCCAGGGATGATGCCATAGGGCGCCATCCGACACCACGCTCCTGATAGTAGGCGATTACGCCAGGGTCGCTAACAATAGCGACGTTACAACCCATTCAGATTCCATTTTCGACTTTCGCAACGGCACTTCCCATCTGAGTGCAAATGAAAAAGCCGAACAACCAATATTAAATCCGGAAATTACCGGTCCCTCAGGCCAGAAACCAATCAAACGAAAAAAGATAAAATCCTATTGACATTCATACCTGTCATCACCCGATGAATAAACGCAGTTCGGACAAACCGAATTACCAAAACACCTGTTTGGGTCGGTAGGCGAGCAAGCTTCGTTGCACTCATCAACACTAATAGCGGGGCGGGGGTATCACACTGATGATTGGTTTTTTTGTGTTTTTCGAATGACTCGACTTTAATGGCGTAATGCGAGTATGAGTCGTTGGGGGAAACAAAGCCCCCTATCGGTAAACCGATAATGACCAGTGGTATCGCTGCGAGAAGAGACGATTTTGCGAGTGTGATATGAGTGATCACGTTATCTCCTCTCCGTGTTTGATTCTAATTTGATACTTTCGCTCATCTGTCGAGGTAGCTCAAGCGCCTCGCGCGCTCTTCGGACGACCGAAGACCGACGGGTGCTCTACGACAGAGTTTGAATTTTAATTCTGCATGCAGTGGCCCCAGGCTGCCGAGGAATTGCGATAGTGAACGGTCTGGACGACGGTCGCCTTGATGGTAGCGCGGAGCGGCAGCTCCGCCGGTCCTACGGAAAGGTTGCCGGATTTTACCGTAAGTAGAACAGAGCCTTATTCGCGAAAGCCCATAAATCATGTGTAGGAAAGCCCACCTTGCACCGCAACGATCCTGAGCCGCGCATGGTAGAGATGGGTCAATCGCTACCTAAACCCGATGTCCGCCGTCACGTCCGCCTTTCCCGATAGCAGACATTCGCCCATCGGGAATGGTCGCTAATGGCCCTTGGCGGACAATCCGATCACGCCAACTGACTCGTGTAGCGTCGCCACAACAGATTTCACTTGAAAGTGTTGGGCCCCCGGTCCCGAGGACCATCGAATGCGTAAAGCGCTCTGGACTTTCGCAGTCAGCTTTTGCCCAGCGCTAGCGCCATCCCAGCGCAAGCGGATATGAAGACGACCAAAACAGGCGGCGTGCGCCATGCGGTCAAGAGAACGAAACCAACCAATGCGACGCCGAAGTCTCCCGGCGTGGCCACGGAGCTGGTCCAGATCGGGTTGTAAAGCGCTGCGCCGAGCAGCCCCACGACCGCGGCATTAACGCCGCGCATCATTGCCTGCGCGGCAGCTTGCTTCCGCAACGAATCCCAAAACGGCAATGCGGCAAGGAGGATCAGAATCCCGGGAAGGAAGATTCCGATCAGTCCGACTGCGGCGCCCGGCAATCCGTGCGGCGACACGTTGACCACGGTGCCGAGATAGGCCGCGAAAGTGAAAAGTGGCCCCGGAACGGCCTGTGCCGCTCCATAGCCGGTCAGAAAACTGTTATCGCTCACCCACCCGGGGGCAACAAAAGCTTCGCGCAATAGCGGCAGCACGACATGGCCGCCGCCGAAAACCAAAGCGCCCGACCGATAGAAGGCTTCAAAGAGAGAAATTCCCGGCCAACCCGTGAAGCTTCTAACGATCGGCAGCCCTATCAACAAGGCGAAAAAGGCTGTCAGCGCGACGAGACCGGCGATGCGTGAGACTGGAATGGCGACGTGTCCCGTCGCCGCCGGCGCCGCACCACGGCACAGCCAGAGGCCGGCAACACCGCCGAATACGATGGCACCGATCTGCGCGACAGGGGAAGTGCTGAACAAAACGACGAGTGCCGCCACGACTGCAACGGACGCGCGTTCCTTGTCTGGGCACAGCGTCCGCGCCATTCCCCGGACCGCTTGCGCGACAATGGCTACCGCGACAAGCTTGAGGCCGTGGAGCAAGCCTGTTCCAATTGTACCGCTTAGACCGCCTGCACCGTAGGCAAAGAGAATGAGGAGGATCGCCGAGGGCAGCGTAAAACCACTCCACGCCGCAAGCCCGCCAAGATAGCCCGCGCGCATGAGTCCAATGGAAAATCCGGTCTGGCTGGAGGCCGGTCCCGGCAGGAACTGGCACAGCGCCACGAGATCAACATAGGCCCGTTCATCGAGCCACCGCCGGCGAACGACGAACTCCTCCCGAAAATACCCGATGTGCGCAATCGGGCCGCCGAAGCAGCTTACTCCGAGCTTGAAAAACACCAGCAACACTTCGAGCGGCGAGCCCTTACGTTGAAATGTTGGCTCGGTTTCGCCCGCGTCCGTCATTGGTCGAGCATAGCAGACAAGCGATGATGTCTGCTGTGGGGTCATAGGCGACATTCCTCGGCTTTGCGCGAAGTCGGGTCGCTACCGGCTGCCGGCCTGCGAGTTGCCACAACGGGCGGCCGGTCTTCGCGCCAGGGGATGCCGTGTGTTCGTCCCAAACGAAGCCAAGTCAGCGGCTACCATCAGCCTTGCCGGCGCCGATCGTAGCCACCATGCTACCTTAGCGGCGGCGGGTTTTATCGTCGTCCGGGAATGCGAGTTAAGGCCGAGGAACCGCGAAGGGGCCTACCATGACTAAGTTCGATGTCCTCACCGATGACCCAATCAACACTGAGCCGGAAAGTGGGAACCACCATCTGAAGGCGACGATAGCGGCGTTGCGCCAGGCGCTTGAGGACGCCGAGGCTGAGCGCAATGCCATGCGGCAGAGCGTCCGTGCAGCATATGAAGACGAAATCGCCGAGCTTAAAGCCACAGTTACAGCGTTGCGCGACGCGCTCGAGGAAACTCGCCATGAGGGACGGGCGGCAGTCGAGCGTGCCGTCGCGAATTCGGCGGACGAGATCGCTCAGCTACGCCAGACTGCATCGGTGCTCCGCGACGCGATCGAGGACCTGCGCGGGGAGCACCGGCAGGAGATCCAACGCCTCAACGCCGCTGCCCAAGATGAAGCAGTCCATTTCCAGGCCACTGTCCGCGTCATGCGGGAACAACTTGAGGAGGCAACATTCCAGACCCAGGCCATGAAACAAGAAGCATTGGCAAGTGCCGCCAACGAGATTCTGGAACTCAAGGCGACGTGCATGGCGCTCCGCCATGAACTCGATGACGTCCGGGGCAAAGCGTCATGACGACGGACGGCGAAAGCTCTGGGCGGGATCGCGACACAAGGCGCCGCAATACGCGACGATCAGCGGCCAAGGCGAAGGTTCGACCGCGCCTTGGTGTTAAGCGCGAGCAGCTCGAGGATGTCAACATTCTGCTGGATATTGCGCGGCGGATATCGGGGACGGAAACGCTCGATGAGATCCTGGAAGAGCTGGTCGAAATGACTTCGCGTGCGCTCGGCTGTGACCGCAGCAGCTTCTTCGTCCACGATTCCGGTACCGGCGAACTTTATTCGCGCGTGGCGCAGGGTATCCGTCGCCGGGAAATTCGCCTTCTCAGTAACGATGGGATTATCGGCGCAGCATTTCAGACTGGTCGCAGCGTCGTCGTCGACGACGCCTATGCCGATCCGCGCTTCAACTCAGCGATCGACCGTGAGACGAGTTATGTCACCAAGACTATCCTCTGCGTGCCGCTGCGCACCGCTAAGGGTGACGTCATAGGCGTAGCTCAGGCGCTCAACAAAGTGGGCGGCCTCTTTACCGAGCGTGATCAGACGCTGCTCGAAGGTATCGCGGCTCAGTCAATACCGGCGCTGCGGAGTTCGCAGGTAGTCGAGCGGATGCAGAAGGCGCGCGTGCAGGAATTGGCCTTTCTCGACATCGTCGCCGACATTACCTCGCAGATCGATCTCGATCAGCTGTTGCAGCGGGTGATGACCGAGGCAACGCGGATGTTGGGAGCGGAGCGTTCCACGTTGTTCCTGCATGACGACAAGACGAGCGAACTATTTTCTCGAGTCGCCATGGGGCCGAAGATCGGCGAAATCCGCTTCCCCGATCACACTGGCATCGCCGGCACGGTGTTCACTACCGGAAAGACGGTTAATATTCCCCACGCCTATGCCGATCTGCGCTTCAATACGAGCTTCGATAAGCAGACTGGGTTCTTCACCCGCTCCATCTTATGCACGCCGCTCATCAACAAGCGCGGCGATGTTATTGGCGTGACCCAAGCTTTAAACAAGAGCGGCGGCCCATTTTCTGCGGAAGACGAATCACGCCTCAAAGCCTTCACAGCGCAGGTCGCCATCGCCCTTGAAAACGCCAAGCTGTTTGACGACGTCCAGAAGATCAAGAACTACAACGAGAGCATGCTCGAAAGCATGTCGAACGGGGTCCTCACGCTGGACGAGCGTGACACCATCGTCACCTGTAATAGCGCTGGCGCCCGCATCATGCAACTCGCACCTTCGGTCATTCTCGGGCATGGCGCAGCCGAGTTTTTCGGCGGCAAGAACGATTGGATCATTGAGCGCATAAAGAAGGTTCAGGCAGAAAAACTCGCCAACGTCGCCATCGATGTCGAAATCGCATTTGGCGACCGACCAGTCTCGGTCAATCTTACGGTGTTGCCCTTGGAAAGCGGCGATCGCAAGCAGCTCGGCACGCTGCTGATGATCGAGGACATCAGCATCGAGAAGCGTGTCAAGGCCACCATGGCGCGATACATGGACCCAGCGATTGCCGCGCGCATGCTTGACCACAACGGCGACGCCTGTCTCCTCGGCGGCGCCAGCACCCGGGCGACTGTCCTGTTCTCGGATATCCGCGGCTTCA
>CAYVPC010000049.1:0-19332 GCA_964453555.1 uncultured Hyphomicrobiales bacterium
AATCCGCCTATCCGCGCGAATTGTCCGGCGGCATGCGCCAGCGCGTCGGCTTTGCGCGCGCGCTGGTCGTGCATCCGAACATCCTCTTGATGGACGAGCCGTTCTCGGCGCTCGACGTGCTTACGGCCGAGACCTTGCGCACGGACTTTCTGGAGCTCTGGGGTGATGGCAAGCTGCCGATCAAGGGTGTCGTCCTGGTGACCCACAATATCGAAGAAGCGGTGCTGATGTGCGACCGCATACTGTTGTTTTCGGCCAATCCGGGCCGGATCATCCGCGAGATCGCCGTCGAACTCAAACAGCCGCGCAACCGCCTCGATCCGCAATTCCGCGATCTGGTCGAGAAAATCTATGTGGCGATGACGGCGCGGACCCAGGCGCCGACGCGCACCGGTCCGGTCGCCACCAGCATCGACACCATCTTGCCGCGCGTGTCCGCCAATCTCCTGTCGGGCCTGCTCGAAGCGCTCGCCGCCGCGCCCTATAACGGCAAGGCCGATCTGCCGGTAATCGCCGACGAGCTGCATCTGGAGGTCGACGATCTTTTCCCCGTTTCCGATGGGCTCCAGATGCTGCATCTGGTGGAAGTCGAAGGCGGCGACATCAAGCTCACCGATATCGGCAAGCAATTCGTCGACGCCGACACCGACGAGCGCAAGAAGATCTTCCAGCGCCAGCTTCTGGCCCACGTGCCGCTGGCCGCCCATATCCGCCGCATCCTGCAGGAGCGCGCCAACCATGTGGCGCCGCGCAGCCGATTTTTCGACGAACTGGAAGACCACATGAGCACCGCGGACGCCGAAGAGACCTTGCGCTCGGTCACCGCGTGGGCGCGTTACGCCGAAGCCTTCGCCTACGACGACGACTCGCAGACTTTCAGCCTGGAAAATCCGACTTAGCGACGAAACTACGCCGCGCTTGTTCGCGCTTTCACCGCGAGGTCAAGCAGCGCCCGCTCGGCGATGGTTTCGGCCAGCGCTGGCGCGCGCCGTGCCGCCAAAACCGCCGCGGCAAGTTCGGCCATGGCGGCGGACAACCGCGCCGCGCTCCACTGTTTGAGCGCCGCCTCGACGCTCTCCTTGCGGGTGAAATGCACCGGCGGCATCAGATTGTCGACCGCGAAGCGTCCGCCGCCTGCCTCGATCGCCGCCCGCCATTTGTGCAATTGCGCCAGCTGGCGCTGCGCGGCGAAAAAAATCGAACCGACGGACGTGCCGGCGGTACGGACCTTGGCGAGGTTTGTCTCGAGATCGGGCGCACGGCCGGCAAATGCCGCGTCGACCAGATCGTCGAGTTCCAGTGCCGAGGCATCGGAGACGACGGCGGCGACGTCGGCAACGTCGACCTGGCCGCGGCCAAGCGCATAGAGCGCGAGCTTGCGCAACTCGTTGCGCGAGGCCGCCCGGTCGCCGCCGAGCAAAGGAATAAGGAGCGCGCGCACGTCGGGCTTGGCGGAAAGGCCGGCGTCCCGCAACTCGCTGTCGATCAAACGCTCCAGCTCCTTGTCGTTGTCCGGATAGCAAGCGAGCGCCACCGCGGTCTTGGCGCGCTCGCACAGTGCGCGCAGCGGCGAATTGCGGCGCAGGTCGCCGGCCTCGATGACCACGCGGCACTCGATCGCCGGCAGCGCGAGCAGCGCCTCGACAGCCGGCGCGATGTTGCGGCTGCCGGCTTTCACCCATACCGCGCGCTTGCCGCCAAACAGCGGAATGGTCAGGGCCTCCTCGACGAGCCGCGAGGGATCGGCGGCAAGCTCCTCGCCATCCAGCCGGACCAGCGAGAACGGGTCGTTCACGTCGTCGACCGAGGCCTTGACCAGCGCGTGGGCGCGTTCGTTGATCAGGCCGGCATCCTGGCCGAAAATCAGCGCGACCGGCCGGCCCGGATCGGGTCGAGCGATATATTTTTCCGCGTCCTGCGTCCTGATCGCGACCATGATGTGTTGTGGCGGCGCTTATGCCGGCCATCCGGATCCAAGTATCACGACATTTGACTGGCCGCTTGGGATGCGCGGGTCAAGCCCGCGCGCGGCGGCGAAGGAAAGCTTTACGTGCCGGCGACGAAATACGAAGCGAGCCTGTTCCGGATCGTATCGGCGAGCACCTGAACCGCGTGGTCCTCGGCGTCACGCCGCGCGCGCTGGCCGGCGAAGCGCTGCTCCGGTCCGGGCATGTCATAACTGACGTGCGCATAGGCGTTGTCATTGACCACTGCCTTGCCGGTCGCGTTCTCGATCAGCTGATAGCTGGCCGAAAGGGTCTCGATCTGAGTGTTCGGCCGGCCGCTGGTCGGATCGAGCACGGCGGTGAATTGCCCGCCGCTGATGACCACTTTGAGCGTGTAGACCGGCGAATAGGTATTGGCGCCGTTATGCAGGTCGTACTGCAACGCGTTGCGGACGGCGACGGCGATGCGCTCGTCGGGCGTGCCCTTGGGCACCTTCAGCGGCGGAATGTAGACGCCGGCGAACTTGTCCTGCACGCCTTCCCCACCGGGGGTCGGGGCGGCGCTGTAGAGCGGCTGCCAGCAGCCGGCGGTCATGCCCGCCGCGGCAATAATGGCCGCGAGCCGGGCGAACCGCCGCCATTGCGGAACCTTACGCCACCACATTGACGATCCGTTGCGGCACGATGATCACCTTCTTCGGTGCCTTGCCGTCGAGCACCCTTTTTACCGCATCCAGCGCCAGAACGGCAGTCTCGATTTCGGCCTTCCCGGCGCCGCGCGGTACGGTCACGTCGGCGCGCTTTTTACCGTTGATCTGCACCGGCAGGGTTAGCGTTTCCTCGATCAGTAAATCCCGTTCGACCTGCGGCCAGGCTGCTTGCGCCACCAGTGTGTCGTGGCCGAGCGCGGCCCAGCATTCCTCGGCCAGATGCGGCATCATGGGAGCGAATAATTGCACGAGAATGTTAACCGCTTCGTTCATGGCCCAGCGCAAATCGGTTCCGGGGGAGGGGCTCTCGCCGCCGTCCTCGCCGATGTCGCCGATCGCCGCGCCGAGCGTGTTGGCGAACTCGTAAATGTGCGCCACGCAAACATTAAAGTGCAGCTTTTCGATGTCTTCGGTGACCCTGGCCAGGGCTTGATGTGCCGCCTTGCGCAAGGCCGCCGCCGCCGGGCCGAACCGGTCCGGTCGCGTGGCCGGCGCCGATTGAGCGACCTCGGCCGCCTCGCCGACGAGCCGCCATAGCCGCTGCATGAAGCGCCAGGCGCCCTGCACGCCGCGCTCGGTCCACTCCACGTCGCGGTCGGGCGGGGAATCCGACAGCACGAACCAGCGCGCGACGTCGGCGCCGTAGGTCGAAATGATCTCGTCGGGATCGACGGTATTTCGCTTCGACTTCGACATTTTCTCGATCGGGCCGATTTCGACCGGCTCGCCGGTGGCGATCAGCGTGGCGCGCCGCGCGTCGCCAGCGGCCTCGACTTTCACTTCCGCCGGCGCCGCCCACTCGCCGTTCTCCCGGCGATAGGTTTCGTGCACCACCATGCCCTGCGTGAACAAACCGGCGAACGGCTCGTCGAGGCCGACATGGCCGGTCTTCCGCATTGCGCGGGTGAAGAAGCGGCTGTAGAGCAGATGCAGGATCGCGTGCTCGATGCCGCCGATATATTGGTCGACCGGCATCCAGGCATCGACCATCGGCCGCTCGGTCGGCGCAGTTTCGATCCACGGATCGGTGAAGCGCTCGAAATACCACGACGAGTCAACGAAGGTGTCCATCGTGTCGGTCTCGCGCGTCGCGGCGCTTCCACACTTCGGACATTTGACGTTCTTCCAGGTCGGATGGCGATCGAGCGGATTGCCCGGACGGTCGAACGTCACGTCCTCGGGCAAAATCACCGGCAGATCTTTCTCCGGCACCGGCACCACGCCGCATTTCTCGCAATGGATCACCGGGATCGGGCAACCCCAATAGCGCTGACGCGAAATTCCCCAATCGCGCAGGCGGAAATTGACCTGACGCTGCGCTACCGGGCGATTGCCGGCGCTTTCTCTTTCCAGCTGCCGAGCCACTTCCTCTTTCGCTTCCGCAATGGTCATGCCGTCGAGAAAGCGCGAATTGATCATGCGGCCGTCGCCGTCATAGGCGGTATCGGTAATCACGAATGTCTTCGGATCGGCGCCCGGCGGGCAGACCACCGGCATGTTGCCGAGCCCGTATTTGTTGACGAAATCGAGGTCGCGCTGGTCGTGCGCCGGGCAGCCGAAAATGGCGCCGGTGCCGTATTCCATCAAAATGAAATTCGCCACATAGACCGGCAGCTTCCACGTTTTATCGAACGGGTGCACCGCCTTGATGCCGGTGTCGAAGCCGAGCTTCTCGGCGGTATCGATCTCGGCCTGCGCGGTGCCGCGCTGCTTGCACTCGGCGATGAACTCGGCCAGCGCCGGATTCTTTTTCGCCGCCGCGGCCGCGAGCGGATGGTCGGGCGCCACGGCAACAAATTTCGCGCCGAACAAAGTATCCTGCCGGGTGGTGAAGATTTCCAGCTCGCTTTCGCCGGTCGGCGTGGTCGCCCGGTCGAGCGCAAAACGCACCAGCAAGCCCTCCGAGCGGCCGATCCAGTTCTTCTGCATCAGCCGGACTTTTTCCGGCCAGCGCTCGAGCGTATCCAGCGCGTCCAGCAGCGGCTGCGCGTAGTCGGTGATCTTGAAGAACCATTGCGTCAGCTCGCGCTGCTCGACCACCGCGCCCGAGCGCCAGCCGCGGCCGTCGATCACTTGCTCGTTGGCGAGCACGGTTTGATCGACCGGATCCCAATTCACTTTTGATTTGCGCCGCTCGACCAGGCCAGCGCGCAGGAAATCGAGGAACATCTTCTGCTGGTGCTTGTAGTAGGCCGGATCGCAGGTCGCGATCTCGCGGCTCCAGTCGAGCGAAAGCCCCATCGACTTGAGCTGCGCCTTCATCGCCGCGATGTTCTCGTAGGTCCACGCCTTGGGATGGACCTTGCGTTCCATCGCCGCGTTTTCCGCCGGCATGCCGAAGGCGTCCCAGCCCATCGGATGCAGCACCGAGAAGCCCATCGCGCGCTTCACCCGCGCCACCACGTCGCCCATGGTGTAGTTGCGCACGTGCCCCATATGGATGCGCCCGGACGGGTAGGGGAACATCTCCAGCACGTAGTATTTCGGCCGCGTCAGCTCGTTCGGTGTCGCGAAGATGCCGCGCTCGTCCCAGACTTTCTGCCAGCGGGCCTCCGCCTCGGCGGCGTTGTAGCGTTCGATGGCCATCGGAATCGCTGTCTTTCCGGCACCTTTTAAGCCGCCGGAGGTCGCACGAAAGCCTTTGCCGGTCAATGCGATGCTCCGCCCGGCTGGTTTACATTCAGGAAAAGCAAATCGTTCCCGCGGCGCCTTCCGCGCCCGAGTTTGCTTCTCGTCATTGCGAGGAGCATTAGCGACGAAGCAATCCAGAACGACACCACCGGACTGGATTGCTTCGCTATCGCTCGCAATGACGAAGAAGGAACAACGACGGGAAACAAAGGAGGCGGAACGCCGGCAAACGTGTTTCGAAAACCTCCGCATCTCGCGATGCGGCGCGCGCTGAAGCGCAGCGCGCTCGCCTATCGGCGTTCCACCACGGCTCTGACCGTTCGGGGCGTTGGCCCCTTGGGCGCGGCTTCAGGCCAGGTTTCGTGGGACGCGGCGGGAGCGCATCGTCCTGTCACGCTCGCCCCAACCGGGGGGCGAAGGAGTTTGCGCCGCTAAACGGGCGTTACCCGCGCCCGCCTGTCCCAGTCCAGGGATGCACCTCCCGCGCCGGCCATAGTGCCGGCAGACATGATGCCCGAAGCCGCCCGGATGCGGATCGTATTGGTCCGCGCGCGGGCGCCGCACTCGCTCCCGTCTCCGGGAGTACCCTCGGCCGAAGGCGATTATCTGCCACTTGACAAATCCTCTCAGGCATGGCAATATGCTCCTACGCTACTGCCCCAAGGGGAAATGCTATGGCCCGGCAACCGAAACCAGTCCCGCAAATGACGACGGCCCAATTTGAGGCTCGTTTCCCAATTGGTGACGACGAAGCCTGCTTTCGCTACCTGATCGCGCGACGCTGGCCGCAGGGCGTTCATTGCCCGCGCTGCGGCAATGCGGACCTTTACGACGCCTCCAGCTACAAGCCGTTTCACTGGCAATGCCGCGAGTGTGCGCCGCAGGGCTATCGGTTTTCTTGCCTCAGCGGCACGATTTTCGAGAACACCAAGAAGCCTCTCCGCGACTGGTTCCGGGTCGCCCATTTGATGCTGGCGAGCAAGAAGGGAATGAGCGCCCTCCAAATCCAACGCATGATGGGCTTCGGCAGCTACGAGACGGCACATTCCATGTGCCATAAAATCCGCGCGGCTCTTAATCCAACCGGAAATCAGACTCGGCGGCATCGTTGAAGTCGATGAGACGTGGATTGGCGGCAAAGATTACAATCGCCACGCGCACAAGCGGCACAAGGGCACGGGCGGTGCTGGCACCGGCAAAATTCCCGTCATTGGTGCGGTAGAGCGTCAAGGCAACGTAGTTGCCCGCGTTTTGAAAAGCGTCACGGCGAAGGCCGCGCAAAGCTTCGTGCGCGAAGTCGTCTCCGACAAGGTTAGCTTGTTGGCGACCGACTCTCACGGCGTTTATGACGCGCTGAAGGAATACCCGCGCCAGAAAGTGCACCATGAGGTGCGCCGATACGTTGTCGGCGCGGTGCACACAAACACGATTGAGGGTTTCTGGTCGATCTTCAAGCGCGGCGTGGTCGGCACGTTCCACCAAGTCAGCGAAAAGTATCTTGCGCTATACGTCGCGGAGTTTCAGTTCCGCTACAACAACCGCAGGAACCCGGATATTTTCGGCACGGCGATAGCAGGCTGCTGAGGCGAGGTCACTGGCATCCGTCTCAGCTAGAGACAAACGACGCCAGCGAGCCTGAATCTGAGCAATTGGAGTTGCCGTTCTAGGATGACAATTCATTTTAATCCTTCCCGCTCAACGTCCATTCGGGCGAGACATTGTCTTATCCACGTTTCAAATTCTTGGCCGGTTCTCCACCAAAGTTCGCCGCCACCCTGTTGAATCAACCCGGCGAGCGACGGCAGGCTTCGCTGAAAGTTGATGATTTGACCAGAGAACTGATTCGTTGCACGCGAGAACTGATCAAACTTGGCCTTGTTATCAATTATATAGTTCAAATCGACTCCGTAGATTGCGGCGTTCTTTGGAAGAAGATCATTCCAAATTCTGTTCTGGATTATGTCGAGCGACGTTCTGACTTCCTCGGTCTTTTTGAAAGTTTCGTTCAATCCGTCCTCGGAAACCCACGGCAGGCCGCCTAGGGCCTGAGCAGTCTGAGCGGCCGGTAAGCCCTTATCGTTTAGCAGGATAGAAATTTTACCGATCAGGTCTGCGAGCGCCTGTTTTTCCTCAGATGAATAGTTTTTCGATGGATGCTTTGGCGCAGGTTTTTGAGTTTCCCCAAAACCAAGGCCCTGGGCTGGTTCTGCTGGAGCCAATAGCGGTTTCAATTTGTCGGCTACGGAAGTCGCTATTTGATCGGCTGACGGCGCCTTGGCGGGTTGAGGAAGAAGGTAGGGGCCAAGGACATATACGATGGCAACCAAAAGGCCGAAGGCAAGTCCAGCAGTTGCGACCTGCACGATGCTTTGGCGAAGCCATTTGGCTGCGCGGTTTTTCCAGAATGGGAAAGTTGAGGCTACTGCCATGAGAGGTAGCCCCACGCCAAAGCCGATGCCAGTTGGACGCCATTGCTCGTGAACGAAGGCTTCCCCGCCAGCAATGCATAGCGACAGGCCGATACCGTCGCCCACGAGTAAAACGACAAGATTTTCCCAAGAAAAATACTTGTCGATGACGCCTGCCAAATGAGTTTCAGACACGGCCGGATGGCGATATTGTACTTGACAGACCCATATGGCCGTGACTATATTGATTTATCAGTAGGATTTTAGTGACATGGCCAAATCGGTACTAAACGCAAACGTCCTCCAAAATGAGACTGCCGCTTACGCTTGGGTTGAGGCGCGTCTGTGGCCGAACGGCCCGATCTGCCCTCACTGCGGCGGCGTTGATCGGGTCGGCAAGATGAACGGCAAAAGCACCCGCATTGGCGTTTACAAGTGCTACCAGTGCCGCAAGCAATTCACCGTGAAAGTCGGCACCGTTTTCGAGGATAGCCACGTCCCGATGCGGATATGGCTACAAGCGATTTATCTGCTTTGCTCATCGAAAAAGGGCATTAGCAGCAACCAGCTTGCACGCACCTTGGGCGTCACTCTAAAGACCGCGTGGTTTATCGGCCATCGCATTCGTGAAGCTATGCGCGTTGTCGGCATGACTCCGATGGGCGGCGCCGGCGAGATCGTCGAGGCTGACGAAACTTTCATCGGCCGCGTGGAGAATGAGAAAAAGCGCAAAGGTGGTTGGGGACACAAAAACGCTGTTCTCACTCTCGTACAACGTGGCGGGGGCGCCCGCAGCTTTCACGTTGATGGTTCCGGCGCGGGCGACATTTATCCAATCGTGCGACGGCACGTTCACCCTGACACCGCCATGATGACCGATGACGCGATGCATTATGTTGACGTAGCCGCTCGGTTCGCCAGCCACGAAACCGTCAAGCACAGCGTCGACGAATATGTTCGCTATGATGGCGACCGCGTTATCCACACCAACACTGTCGAAGGCTACTACTCGATTTTCAAGCGCGGCATGAAGGGCATCTATCAGCACTGCAAGGAAAAACATTTGCACCGCTACCTTGCAGAATTCGACTTCCGCTATTCCAATCGGGTCCGGTTGGGCGTAGATGACGTGCAGCGCACCGAACGGGCGCTTAAGGGCGTCGTTGGCAAGCGCCTGACCTATCGCACGCCTCGTCACTGAGCGGCCCTATGGGAAAAGCAGGCGAAAAGCAAAAGCGAAAGCCGAAAGAGAAGGACAAACGACAATACGAGCGGTTTGTTGAAACCGCTCGTAAGCTCGGCATCGACGAAAATCCCGATGTGTTGGACCGTTCTTTCAGAAAACTTGCGCCAGCACTCAAGAAAGAAAAAACTTAGTGCTTCCGATACCCCCAGCGCCAATACCCGCCGCTGCTAATCTGTTTTCTGAGTTCCCAAAATCCTATGTTCTCGCGGTTCGGTGCCCTGACGGTTTCCTGCGGTTTTACGATGAAATCGCGCGCACCTTTTCCCTGAGTGATGTACCTCAATTGTTTTCTAAATAGCTGCACGTCCCCAAAATAATTTGGGTATGCCTCTCTAACGAGGTCCATTTTGTCAGCTTCAACTAGAACGATGTTGGCGGTATCTCCGCCGGCTTTGCTGTCACGTAGCTCGGCGATCTCGTAATGCTCCATTGCATTTTTAGGCGCAAAATAAGGTTCAACGCCGACTTCGTTGGTGGTGTTGTCGTAGATGATCAAATAATAGGTCGGCTTGCCCCTTTTGGAGCCAGTCATGTCCGACCATCGCACGACGTGACTTAAATTTTCGAGGGTTGCGGCGGCCTGTAGGCGCTTGTCCAATTCCCTGATTTCACGCAACCGTTCCGCTCGCGCCGGAACGTCCGGCGGTTCCGGGCAATCTTCGGCTCGCGCAAACTCCGCAGAGATCAACTTGAACAAGCGTAACCAATCTTCACTTCCCTGGTTGCCTTTCAGGTATTCCCCTCGCACCAAACCCACGGCCTCTACGGCGGTCGCCCATGAGTGCTGTAATTGAGTACGATTTGCACCTCAATACGACGGCCGCTGAACCCAATGGCATCGCCACGGCCCTGATAGGTGAATATCAGGTGATGGCTGCGGTAACCGTCCCGCTTGGGCGAGGAAACGTAATCATTGCCGCCGCCCCGCAGCTCATGCCGCGATTTTTCGCGGAGCGCCGCCGCCAAGGCCCTGACATCAGAAATCTGCGGCACGATTGCGCGACATCCGCCCAAATCTTGAAGTTGATTGAGGTGAAGCCCCAACCGTTGCAGCTTGCGACGTATCGCCTGCATGCGCTTTAGGCGCGCTCCGGTCAGGCCAGCAATGTCGAGCAGCTTCATGTACCAAATCAACTGATAACGAATGCTGCGCATGGGATAGGCGTGTCCCTCACGCCAATTGTTGGCGACCTTGAATGCCTCTAGAATTTCCGGGCTGAGAGGATGCGAGCCGGCAATGACCTCGCCAGCGCGCTTCACGTCCTTCATGCTGTAGTCGAAGCTCGGAAAATCCGACACCGAAAGGTCGTCCCAACGTTGCGCGGCAGGGGCTGGAACGTTCCAGCCCTCTTCAATCGCTGCTTGTGCGAATCGGAACATCTTATACCCTTTTGGGTCTGTGAAGTACAATATCGCCAGTCAAGAGCAGTCACTGATATGACGACGGCTCAGGTCATCCTGACAGGGATCGCGCCCATAAAATCGCGCTTGCCGATGTCGACGCCGCACTGACGCAGAATCGCGTAAGCGGCCGTGACGTGGAAATAAAAGTTCGGCAGCACGAAATGGTTGAGGTAATCGGCGCCGGTCATGTGACCCTTGTTGGTCGGGCCGAGCGGAAACGTGATCTCGCGATCGGCCGACGCATCGATCTGCTTGCGGTCGAGCGTCTTCAGATACGCAACCGTCTTGGCGAGCCGCGCCTTGAGTTGCTCGATTGTCGTTTCATTGTCTTCGTAGCGCGGCGGCTCGACGCCGGCGAGGCGCGACGTGCCGTTCTTGGCGTGATCGGTCGAAACCTGCACCTGCCGGACGAGATCGAACATGTTTGGAAACAGACGTAAATGCAGCAGCACGGCGGGGTCGATTTTCTTGGCGGCGGCGTAGGCTTCGGCTTTGTCGAGCACGGCGGAGAGCGCATTGAGGTTGATTTCGAAAGTCGGGAGCGACGCCTGAGACATTGATTGCGGCATGGAAGTATCCTTGGGCTTCGTGAATTGGTGGTGGACGGAGACCGTCCTCGTTAGATTTTCTGTACGCAACGCCGGCTTACGGTGACCCGCGAAGCGGCCCGGCTATACATAAACATCGGTCCGGCGTCCCCACAGGGGAGGAAGCAGAAAGACACGACATGCCGGCTGCATCCGATCCACGGCTCTATCATGCCCACGTTGCGCGCAATCGCGCGCCGATCCTCGACGAGCTGCGCCGCGTGCTGCCGTCAGCCGGGCTCGTAATCGAAGTCGCGAGCGGCAGCGGCGAACATGCGGTCTTCTTCGCGCGGGGGCTGCCACATCTTCGCTGGCAGCCGACCGATGCCGATTCCGGCGCGCTCGCCAGCATCGCCGCGCATCGGGCGGCTGTCGACGCGCCCAATCTGCTGGCGCCGCTTCGCCTCGACGTCACGTCGCAGCGGTGGCCGGTCGAGCGCGCCGACGCGGTGGTATGCAACAATATGATTCACATCACGCCCTGGACGGTCAGCGAAGGCCTTATCGCCGGCGCCAGCCGCGTGGTGCCGGCGGGCGGTATTCTTTATCTCTACGGCCCTTACCGCATCGACGGCCGTCACACCGCTCCGAGCAACGGGGATTTCGACGCGTGGCTGCGGGCGCAAAACGCCGAGTGGGGCGTTCGCGATCTTGCCGAGGTGACCGATTTGGCGGCGCGCCGTGGTTTTGCGCTGACGGAGACCGTGCCGATGCCGGCCAATAATCTCAGCGTCGTTTTTCGGCGCGGCGCCTAGCCGGCGGCGCGGCGTTGCAATCCGCCGCAACGCGGCAGGCGACCGTAGGCGGGCCGCCCGATCCGCGCTATTTTTGCCGCGCTACCTTTGCCGGCACATTCGAACGGGAGTGAACGCCGCCATGACCGATCCCGCCATGCAGGCGCGGCTTGAGCGTCTGCTCGACCGCACCGAGATTTTCGACCTGGCGCGGTTCGAGCGGCTGTGCCGCGATCAGCGCGATTTTGCCGGCATGATCGGCTGCTACGTGCCGCGTGCGCCGGTGCGCACGTCTTGGTTCGACGGCACAGTCGAGGATTTCGCCGAGGCGTCGCGTAAGAAGATGGCCTCGGGCGCGAGCCGGGCCAAGCACTGGATCATGCCGGCGCGGCTCGAATTCAACGGCGGCCGCGCGCTGGTCGAGTCGCCGGCGGTGATCTTCGACCGCATCACATTCGACGGCATTGAGTTCGACATGTTCCAGTATTGCCGGTTCTTCTCGCGCGTGCTCAAGACCGCCAACGGCTGGAAGCTCGGCTCGTTCGAGGGCATCTACCAGCGCGACCGGCTAGAGACGGTCGACCCGCGCGACGAACTGCCGGTGGACTGGGCGATCATCGCGACGCTGCGGCCGTCCTACAAATTCATGGGCTACACGCAGATCAAGCGCGGTTACACCCTCAATCTGGAATTGCTCGGCGACGACCGGCCCGATTTGCTTGAGGCTTTTTACCAGCGCGAGCAGCAATGGCTGGAGACGGGACGGTAACATCCGTGAGCCTGGGCGGGAATCGAATTCCTGTCATGCAAAAGCGCCCACGCGAGATGTAAGCCGCCGAACAGGCAGCCAACAGAAAATCATTCCGTTATCGGCGCCAAAATAAGCACATCACGATGCATGCGCCTCTTTGCGCGGGCTTCGCAAATATTCAGCACCGGCGCGCGACTTGTTCGTTCGTTCACGCTGCACCATGTACCGCACGGTTGCCGGGTTAATCCGCACTCTGGAGGGCGTTCATGTCGTTGCTGTTCTCACCGACCAAGCTTGGTCCGCTTACGTTGAAAAATCGCGTGGTGATGTCGCCGCTGACGCGCAACCGCGCTGTTGGCAACGTGCCCAACGATCTGATGGTCGAATATTACAGCCAGCGCGCGGCGTCCGCGGGCTTGATTATTACCGAAGGCACCTCGCCGTCGCCCAACGGGCTCGGTTATCCGCGTATCCCCGGCATATTTTCCGACGCACAGGTCGCCGGCTGGAAGAGGGTGACGAATGCTGTTCACGCCAAAGGCGCCAAGATTTTCGTGCAGCTGATGCATACCGGCCGCATTGGCCACGCCAACAATTTGCCGGCTGGAGCGCAAGTGCTTGGACCGTCGGCGGTTGCCGCCGCCGGCGAGATCTATACCGATGCGGAAGGGCCGAAGCCGCATGCAACGCCCAAGGCGCTGACGGAAGCCGAGGTCAAGGCCACGATCGCCGAATACGCGCAAGCCGCCAAAAACGCGGTCGCTGCCGGCTTCGATGGGATCGAATTGCATGGCGCCAACGGCTATCTGATCGAACAATTCATCCGGCCGAATTCCAACCAGCGCACCGACGCGTGGGGCGGATCGATCGAAAATCGGGCGCGGTTCGCACTCGAAGTCGCCAAGGCGGCGATCGCCGCGATCGGCAAAGACAAGGTAGGCATACGCCTGTCGCCGTATGGCGCGTTCAATGACATGCCGCCCTATTCGGAGATGGAAGCCGATTATGCCTATCTGGCGCGGCAACTGAGCGCGCTTGGACTTCTCTACGTCCATCTGGTGGATCATTCGTCCATGGGCGCGCCGAAGGTGCCGGATTCGATCAAGCAGACCTTCCGCAAGGAATTCAAGGGAGCGCTCATTCTCTCGGGCGGCTACGATCCAGCCCGCGCCGAAGCCGACCTTGCGGCCGGCAAAGCCGATCTGATCACGTTCGGCCGTCCGATCCTGGCCAATCCGGACGTGGTGGAACGCTGGCAGTCGGGCGCCGCGCTCAACCCACCCGATCCGTCCACGTTCTATACCCCGGGGCCGAAAGGCTACACCGATTATCCGGTCCTGGCGAAGGTGCCGCAGCCGGCCTGAACGCGGTCAACGCCGGCGACTATCGCTATGCGACCTCGACCGCTGGCGTGACGTTGTCGGCGAGCAGGCCTTGGAGCCGCTCGCCGATCAGTCGCTCGGCTTCACGCATGATCCGTTCGATCAGCTCGGCGACGGTCGGGATGTCGTGGATCAGGCCGGCAACCATGCCGCAGCTCCAGGCGCCGGCGTTGACGTCGCCTTGCCCCATGATGCGCGGATAAAGCCCACCGACGCGCTCCCGGATATCGTCGATGGTCAGCGCGGCGCCTTTTTCGCGCTCGATCCGAACGATTTCCTCGACGCCTTTGTTGTTGAGCACGCGCTCGGTGTTGCGCAGGCTGCGCATGATCAGCCGGGTGTCGAGCTCGGAGGCGCTGACGATCGCCTGCTTGACGTTGTCATGCACCGGCGCCTCTTTGGTGGCAATGAAGCGCGTGCCCATGTTCATACCGGCGGCGCCGAGCGCCAGCGCGGCGACCAGGCTCCGCCCATCCGCCATGCCGCCCGACGCCACGAACGGAATTTTCAGTTCATCGGCGGCGCGCGGCAACAGAATCATATTGGGCACGTCGTCCTCGCCGGGATGGCCGCCGCATTCGAACCCGTCGACGCTGACCGCGTCGCAGCCGATCCGCTGGGCTTTGAGCGAGTGCCGCACCGACGTGCATTTGTGGATGGTCTTGATGCCGGCGGCTTTGAGCGGCGGCAGATATTGCTCGGGACTTCGGCCCGCGGTTTCGACGATCTTGACGCCGCCTTCGACGATGGCGCGGATGTATTCCGGATAAGGCGGCGCGGTGAAGGCCGGCAGGAAAGTCAGGTTCACGCCGAACGGCTGGTCGGTCAGGTCGCGGCAGCGGGCGATTTCCTTCGCCAGCAGTTCGGGCGTCTTCTGCGTCAATCCGGTGATGATGCCGAGTCCGCCGGCGTTGGATACCGCGGCCGCCAAATCGGCGAAGCCGACATAATGCATGCCGCCCTGAATAATAGGATGGCGGATGCCGAACATTTCGGTAATGGCAGTGCGCATCTCACTCTCCAGTCGGCGTCGTGGCATGGCAAAAGGCGCGAAGCGCCGTCTGCATAAGGCCGGGCATGACGATTTAGAATTGGCGCCCCTCAAGCCGCCGCGATCAGGCCGCCGCTCTCGGCCAGCAGGCCGAGATGATAATCGGCGTCGCCGAACATCGTATCGATCGCCGTGACGCGCTTGAAGTAATGGCCGACCTTGGCCTCCATGGTCATGCCGATGCCGCCGTGGATCTGGATGGCGGCTTGGCCGACGCTCTTGCCGGAGCGGCCGATCTGCACCTTGGCGGCGGAGATCGCCTGCCGGCGCGCGCGCACGTCGTCGTCTGCCGCCATCATGGTCGCCAGCATCGCCATGCTGCGCGCCTGTTCGTGCGCGATCAGCATTTCGGCGGCGCGATGTTGCAATGCCTGGAAACTGCCGATGGGGACCCCGAACTGCTTGCGTATCTTCATATAATCGACGGTGGTCTCCTGCATGGCGGCCATGGCGCCGACCGCTTCAGCGCACAGCGCGGCGATGGCATGGTCGGTGACGCGCTCGATCAGCGGAAAGGCCTTGCCGGGCTCGCCGATCACGGCGTCTACGCCAACGTGCGCGTTCGACAATTGCACCTCGGCGGCGCGCAGCCCGTCGACCGTGCCATAGCCGCGAACGGTGACGCCGGGCGCGGCGGCGTCGACAAGGAACAGCCCCAAACCGTCGCGGTCGTTGCGATTGCCGGCGAGCCGCGCCGAAACGATGAATTTCCTGGCGCTGTCGCCATGCAGCACGAGACTCTTGGCGCCGTCGACGACAAAGCCGGCGCCGTCACGGCGCGCGCTCGCTGCGACGTCGGCGAGATCGTAACGCGATTGCCGCTCGGCATGAGCAAACGCCAGCATCAGCTCGCCGCCGGCGATTTTCGGCAGAATTTCCGCTTGCAGCTTTTTATCGCCGCCGAGTTGCAGCAATCCACCCGCCAGCACGACGGTCGCGAGATACGGCTCAAGCGCCAGCGCCCGGCCGATCTGTTCCATCACGATCATGGTCTCGACCGGCCCGCCGCCGATGCCGCCATGTTCTTCGGCAAACGGCAGGCCGAGGAGCCCCAACTCGGCATATTGCCGCCAGAGGTCGCCGCTCCAGCCGGCCGGCTCCTGCGCGTAGCGCTTGCGCGCCTCGAATTGGTAACGGTCGGCGAACAACCGCTCGACGCTTTGTTGCAGGAGCCGCTGCTCGTCGCTCAGCGCGAAATCCATTTCACCAGCTCTCTGTGGTCATTCCGGATCGCCGCAGAGCGGCGAGTCCGGAATCCATACGCCCTGCGCCGGGTTATGGATTCCGGGTTCCTCACTGCGCTCGGCTCCGTAATGACGAAAGAAAATCATCACAACCCCAAAATCGCTTTGCAGATGATGTTCTTCTGGATTTCGTTGGAGCCGCCGTAGATCGTGGTCTTGCGGTAATTGAAATATTGCGGGGCGAGCGGACCGGACCATTCCGGACCGACCGGCGGCTCGTTCCAGCGGTCGCTCTCGTCGTGCGGCACCTGATCGGGGAGCGCGTAAGGGCCGACCACTTCGAGCAAGAGCTCGGTGATGGTCTGCTGGATTTCCGAGCCCTTGATCTTGAGGATCGACGAAGCCGGATCGGGCTTGTTGCTGCGCGTGCGGGCGGCGACCACGCGCAATTCGGTCATCTCCAGCGCTTTGAGTTCGACTTCGGCGGCTGTGATCTTGGCGCGGAAGCGCTCGTCGGCAAGGAGCGGTTTGCCGCCGGATTGCTCGAGCGCGGCGAGTTGCTTGAGGCGGCGGATGCGCGCCTTGGAGATGCCGATGCGCGCGATGCCGGTGCGCTCGTTGCCGAGCAGGAATTTGGCGTAGTTCCAGCCCTTGTTCTCCTCGCCGACCAGGTTCTCGGCCGGGACCTTCACGTCATCGAAGAACACTTCGTTGACTTCGTGACCGCCGTCGATGGTCTGGATCGGGCGCACGGTGATGCCCGGCGTCTTCATGTCGATCAGCAGGAACGAAATGCCCTCCTGCCTCTTGGCCGCGGCCGGATCGGTGCGCACCAGGCAGAAAATCCAGTCGGCGAATTGCGCCAGCGTCGTCCAGGTCTTCTGGCCGTTGACGATGTAATCGCCGTTGACCCGCTTGGCGGAGGTCTTCAGCGAAGCGAGGTCGGAGCCGGCGCCGGGCTCGGAAAAGCCCTGGCACCACCAGTCGTCGAGATTGGCGATGCGCGGCAGAAAGCGCTTCTTCTGCGCCTCGTTACCGAACGCGATCAGCACCGGGCCGAGCATGTTGGTGCCGAACGGCAGCGGCTCGGGCGCCGGCGCCTGCTGCATCTCGTCGCGGAACAGATACATCTGCACCGCGCTCCAGACGGTGCCGCCCCATTCCGCCGGCCAGTGCGGCACCGCCCAGCCCCGGGCGTTGAGGATGCGCTGCCAGGCGATGATGTCCTCTTTGCCGAGCCGGCGGCCCTCGACCATTTTGGTGCGGATCGCGGGCGGCAGTTTCTCGCGCATGAACGCGCGCACGTCCGCGCGGAACGCGTTTTCTTCCGGCGTGAAGCGAAGGTCCATGATGCGCTCCTAGAGCATGATCCCGAAAAGTGGAAAACGGTTTTCGGAAAAGATCATGCGTAAAACTAGTAGATTTCGAACAATCCCGCCGCGCCCATGCCGCCGCCGATGCACATGGTGACGACCGCGAGCTTGGCGCCGCGGCGCTTCCCTTCGATCAAAGCGTGCCCGGTCATGCGCGCGCCGCTCATGCCGTAAGGGTGGCCGATCGAGATCGCGCCGCCGTCGACATTGAGCCGCTCCTGCGGGATGCCGAGACGGTCGCGGCAGTAGAGCACCTGGCTGGCGAACGCTTCGTTGAGCTCCCACAGATCGATGTCGGCGACCTTCAATCCCTGCCGGGACAACAGTTTCGGCACGGCGTAGACCGGACCGATGCCCATTTCGTCCGGCTCGCAGCCGGCGACGGCAAAACCGCGGAAGGTGCCGAGCGCCGTAAAGCCGCGCTTCTCGGCGACCTTGGCGTCCACGACCACGCAGGCCGATGCACCGTCGGACAATTGGCTGGCGTTGCCGGCGGTGATCCACTTGCCCTCGCGCACCGGCTTGAGCCCGGCGAGACCCTCAAGCGTGGTATCCGGGCGATTGCCTTCGTCGCTTTTGAGCGTCACCTGCTCGAGGCTTTCGGCGTTGGTTTTCTTGTCGACGACCTTCTTGGTCGTTGTCATCGGCACGATCTCGGCCTCGAATTTTCGCGCCTGCTGCGCGGCGGCGGTGCGGCGCTGGCTTTCCAGCGCGTATTCGTCCTGCGCTTCGCGGCTCACTTTGTAGCGTTCAGCGACGTTGTCGGCGGTGTCGATCATCGGCATGTAGAGGTCGGGCTTGTGCTCAAGCATCCATTCGCTCGGCGCCTGCAGGCTCTTGCTGTCCTGAACCAGACTGATGCTTTCGAGCCCGCCGGCGGCCATGATGTGCGCCTCGCCGGAGATGATGCGCTGCGCCGCGAGCGCGATCGCCTGCAAGCCCGAGCTGCAAAAACGGTTCACGGTCATGCCCGATACGGTGACCGGCAGGCCGGCGCGGATCGCTGCTTGGCGCGCGATGTTGCCGCCGGTGGCGCGTTCGGGCAGCGCGCAACCCATAATGACGTCCTCGACCTCCACCGGCTCGATGCCGGCGCGCTCGACCGCGCGGCCGACGACATGGCCGCCGAGATCGGCGCCGTGCGTCATGTTAAATGCGCCGCGATAGGCTTTGCCGATCGGGGTGCGGGCGGTGGAAACGATCACGGCGTCGGGCATCTGTATCTCCCTGCGCTGGTGCGCGCCCGGCGGCTGTTGTTGCGGGCTTGCCGCCGCCGCTTCCGGTCATCTTTCTTGCAGGATGATGGATTGCCGGGTCAAGCCCGGAACGCCCGTGAAATCGGGGTTTGCAGCGGCTACGTCTTGCCGATCACCGAAATGTCCGAAGGGTCGGTATAGGCCGGATGTTTCCAGCCGTTCTCGTCGTAATCGGCCATGCACTTTTCGACCAGCGCTTCCATCGCCTTGAGCGCGCCGTTTGATTGCGCCTGCTGGAGCTGGAACACGCGGATCAGCTCGTGGCTGCCGGAATAGTTCATCTCGTAGAGCTCATGGCGCGCGCCAAACTCGGTGCCGATGGCGTCCCACAGAAGCTTCATGATCTTGATGCGCTCCTTGTAGTCGATGCCGTTCGAGCCGCGCACATAGCGCGCCAGATATTTGTCGATGTCCGGATTTTTGAAATCGCTGGCATGCGAGGGCAGATAAATCAGCCCGGACGCGATTACCTTCTCGACGATGTTGCGCACCGCCGGATAGGCCTCCGTCATGAACAACCGGTAGGTGGCGGAGCCTTGCGGGTTGGGCAACACAGCGCCGTTCTTCCACGGCACCGGATTGAACGCCATCGCATCGGTGAGCGACCAGAACAAATTGCGCCAGCCGATCACTTCGCCGATCTGCGCCTGCACGCCGCGAAACGCCTCG
>CAYVPC010000050.1:0-19046 GCA_964453555.1 uncultured Hyphomicrobiales bacterium
CGTCTATGTCGCGATCGGGCAGAAGCGCTCGACGGTGGCGCAGTTCGTCAAGGTGCTGGAAGAGAACGGCGCGCTCGATTATTCGATCGTGGTCGCGGCGACCGCTTCCGATCCGGCGCCGATGCAGTTCCTGGCGCCGTTTTCCGGCTGCGCCATGGGTGAATATTTCCGCGACAACGGCATGCACGCGGTCATCATCTACGACGATCTCTCCAAGCAGGCGGTCGCCTACCGGCAGATGTCGCTGCTGCTTCGCCGCCCGCCCGGTCGCGAAGCCTATCCGGGCGACGTGTTCTATCTGCACTCGCGACTGCTCGAGCGCGCCGCGAAAATGAATGACGACCACAAGGCCGGCTCGCTCACGGCGCTTCCGGTGATCGAGACGCAGGCCAACGACGTGTCGGCCTATATCCCGACCAACGTCATCTCCATCACCGACGGCCAGATCTTTCTGGAGACCGACCTGTTCTATCAAGGCATCCGCCCGGCGGTGAACGTCGGCCTCTCGGTTTCCCGCGTGGGCTCGTCGGCGCAGACCAAGGCGATGAAAAAGGTCGCCGGCCGCATCAAGGGCGAATTGGCGCAATACCGCGAAATGGCGGCGTTCGCGCAATTCGGCTCCGATCTCGACGCCACCACACAACGCCTGCTCAGCCGCGGCTCGCGGCTGACGGAACTGCTCAAGCAGCCGCAATTCTCGCCGCTGAAGATGGAGGAGCAGGTCTGCGTCATCTATGCCGGCGTCAACGGCTATCTCGACCCGCTGCCCGTCGAGCGGGTGCGCGCTTTCGAGGATGGGCTTCTCGGCATGCTGCGCCAGAAAAATCCCGAAATCCTGAAAACCATCAGCGAGACGCGCGATCTCGACGACGCCACGGCCGGAAAGCTCAAGACCGCGGTCGAAGGTTACGCCAAGACGTTTGCGGCCTGAAAACCGATGCCGTCACTCAAAGACCTGCGCAACCGCATCGCCGCAACCAAGGCGACGCAGAAGATCACCAAGGCCATGCAAATGGTCGCGGCGTCCAAGCTACGCCGCGCGCAGGCGGTTGCCGAGGCGGCCCGGCCTTACGCCACGCAGATGGACAAGGTGCTCGGTAACATTGCCGCCTCGGTCAAGGGTTCCGACACCGCGCCGCGGCTTCTGCGCGGCACCGGCGGCGACAACAGGCATCTCCTTCTCGTCTGCACCGGCGAACGCGGTCTTGCCGGGCCCTTCAATACCTCGATCGTCCGGCTCGCGCGCGAACGCGCCGGCGCGCTGACGAGAGAGGGCAAGGAGGTCAAATTCTTCTGCGTCGGCCGCAAGGGCTACGACCAGCTGCGCCGGCTCTATGCCGAGCAGATCGTCGAGATGGTCGATTTGCGCGCCGCGCGTACGCTGAATTTCGGGCATGCCGAGGCGATCGCCGAAAAGGTCATCGCCCGTTTCGATAATTTTGAATTTGATGTCTGTACGCTGTTGTTCTCGCGTTTCCGCTCGGTGATCGCGCAGGTGCCGACCGCGCAGCAGATCATTCCGCCGGTATTCGACGAAACGGCGACCGACGCGCTCGGAGGCGCGGCTTACGAGTTCGAGCCGGAAGCGGAAGACATCCTGCACGATCTCCTGCCGCGCAACGTCGCGGTGCAGATCTTCCGCGCGCTGCTGGAGAACGCCGCGTCCTTCTACGGCGCGCAGATGTCGGCGATGGACAATGCGACCCGCAACGCCGGCGAGATGATCCGCAAGCAGACACTGACCTACAACCGCACCCGCCAGGCGATGATCACCAAGGAGCTGATCGAGATCATCTCCGGCGCCGAGGCGCTATGAAGCAATTCGTAAAGAGGACATGATGGCCAGCAAAATCGGACATATCACCCAAGTCATCGGCGCCGTCGTCGACGTGCAGTTCGAGGATCATCTTCCGGCGATCCTCAATGCGCTGGAGACCAAGAACCAGGGCAATCGCCTGGTGCTTGAAGTCGCCCAGCACCTCGGCGAATCGACCGTCCGCACCATCGCCATGGACACGACCGAAGGCCTCGTACGCGGGCAGGACGTGAGCGATACCAACCAGCCGATCGCCGTTCCGGTCGGCGACGGCACGCTCGGACGCATCATCAACGTGATCGGCGAGCCGGTCGACGAAGCGGGTCCGGTGCCGCACAAGGAGACGCGCCCCATCCATCAGGATGCGCCGTCCTACACGGAACAGTCGACCGAGGCGGCGATCCTGGTCACCGGCATCAAGGTCGTCGACCTGCTGGCGCCTTATGCCAAAGGCGGCAAGGTCGGCCTGTTCGGCGGCGCCGGCGTTGGTAAGACCGTGATCATCATGGAACTGATCAATAACATCGCCAAGGCGCACGGCGGCTATTCGGTATTCGCCGGCGTCGGCGAGCGCACACGCGAGGGCAACGATCTCTATCACGAGATGATCGAATCGGGCGTCAATAAGGACCCGCACAAAGGCTCGGTCGAAGGATCGAAGTGCGCACTGGTTTACGGCCAGATGAACGAGCCGCCGGGCGCGCGCGCGCGCGTCGGTCTTTCGGGCCTGACGGTCGCCGAATATTTCCGCGACCAGGGCCAGGACGTGCTGTTCTTTGTCGACAACATCTTCCGCTTTACCCAAGCGGGCTCGGAAATGTCGGCGCTCCTTGGCCGCATTCCCTCGGCGGTGGGCTACCAGCCGACCCTTTCCACCGACATGGGCGCGCTCCAGGAGCGCATCACCACCACCACCAAGGGGTCGATCACGTCGGTGCAGGCGATCTACGTGCCGGCCGACGATCTCACCGATCCGGCGCCGGCGACATCGTTCGCCCATCTTGACGCCACCACGGTGCTGTCTCGCTCGATCGCCGAGAAGGGCATCTACCCGGCGGTGGATCCGCTCGACTCGACCTCGCGCATGCTTTCGGCGACCGTCGTCGGCGAGGAGCATTACCAGGTGGCGCGCCGGGTGCAGCAGATCCTTCAGCGCTACAAGGCGCTGCAAGACATCATCGCCATTCTCGGCATGGACGAACTTTCGGAAGAGGACAAGCTGACGGTCGCGCGCGCGCGCAAGATCGAGCGTTTCCTGTCGCAGCCGTTCCACGTCGCCGAAGTGTTCACCGGCTCGCCCGGCGTATTCGTCGAGCTCGCCGATACCATCCGTGGCTTCCAGGGATTGTGCGAAGGCAAATACGATCATTTGCCGGAGGCAGCCTTCTATATGGTCGGCACCATCGAGCAGGCCGTCGAGAAGGGCAAAAAGCTCGCCGAGGCGGCGTAAGGAAGAACATAGTGCCCGACGCACTTCACCTCGAATTCGTTTCACCTGAGCGCGTGTTGTTCTCCGGCGACGTGGAGCAGGTCGATCTGCCCGGCATCGAGGGCGACATGGGCATTCTCGCCGGTCACGCGCCGCTGGTGACAGTGTTGCGGCCGGGCATCGTCACCATCTATCGCGGCGGCGCGCGCGAGCCGGTCGTCATCACCGGCGGATTCGCCGAGGTCGGCCCGTCCGGCCTGACCGTGCTGGCCGACCGCGCGGTCGCGCGTGCGGATTTCGATCTCGCCACGCTGAGCACCGAAATCAAGGATGCCGAGGAAGACGTCGGCGACGCCAAGGACGAAGCGCAGCGCGATAAGCTCGCGCGTCATCTTGCGCAACTGAAAGCCATGCAGGACGCGCTCGGCGCGTCCGCGGCGCACTGACTAGCGCAAAATCTCGATCAGCAGCACCCAAGTATTGATCACGCTGACGACGATCGCTACCAGCACGCCAGGCGCGATCCAGTAGAGACCGTCCGATTTTCCGGATGCGAGCAGAACGCCGCCGACCACCATCGGCGCGCAGGTTATCAATACGGCGCAAGCCCGCCACATAAACCAGGATATCCTTTGTGGCTTGATGCCGATCGATTTGATTTGCGAAATAATCGAATTGAGCAATACGACAAATTGCAAAGCGAGAACTTCTTCGCCGAGCAGCCACACGCCTTGTCCGGGAATGAGCGCCAGGCTGCAAACGAGCAACGCCCCGAACAACAACGTCAGCGCTTCGCTCGCGCGGCCCGGAAGATGGCCAATCGACAATATCTGCTGCACATTGATTGATATGGCGACGATGATCAGACCGGCCAACGCGGCGGTCGCGCCGACTTCGGCAATAAAAAAATCGGTCCAATGCCCGGCGATTTCTTCCACGTCACAACTCGCTTGGTTTCACGCGCCGCTCAGGCGAACTTCTTGAATTCGTTCACTACCCGCTCGTAGACAGCGCGTTTGAACGGCACGACCAGGTCGGGAAGGTTGTTCAGCTTCTCCCAGCGCCATTCGACGAACTCCGGTTCGTGGCCGCCGGCCGGATGCAAGATATCGATCTCGCGCTCGTCGCCGGTGAAGCGGAGCGCAAACCATTTTTGCTTCTGGCCGCGATATTTGCCGCTCCAGGCGTGGCCGATGAGTTCGCGCGGAATATCGTAGGTCAACCATTGGGAAATCTCGCCGAGCCGATCGACCGACGTGATATTTGTCTCCTCCTGAAGCTCGCGCAAAGCCGCCGGCCACGGGTCTTCGCCGGCATCGATGCCACCCTGCGGCATCTGCCAGACATGGGTGGCGTCGGTATGTTCCGGCCCTCCGTTACGGCGGCCGACGAAGGCAAGACCCGCCCGGTTGAGCACGGTCAGTCCGGCGCAGGGACGATAAGGGAGTTGTTCAAAAGGGGGCATGAAGCGGGCGGCGAGAACCGGGTGACGATGTGGCTACTCTATTCGTTCTTTCAAAGCCTTGCCATTCGCTCCCGTCAGCTCTGCTTCGCCTTCAGCGCGATCGCGGTGATCGGAACGAGCAGGAAGCCGTGGCTTTCCGCCGCCTTCGCCCATTTGGCGATGTGCTCGACCGAAACCGGCAGCGCCGAGGAAAAGCCGACGGCGAAGCCGTGCTCGCGCGCTGTCATTTCCAGCCGGCCGAGCGCATGATCGATCTCGGTCGGCGTTGGCACGGAATCGAGCATCACGTCGGCCTTGGCGAACGGCAAATTGTTGGCCCCGGCAATGCGGCCGGCAACGCTGCGTGGGTTTGATCCGTCGTCGACAAAGATCAGCCCGCGCTTGGCGGTTTCGCGCAGGATCGGCGAGAACGCCTGCTCCGAGGCGGTAAAGCGCGCCCCCATGGCGCCGGCGATCCCGACATAGCCCTGGAAGCGGCCCATGAGCCAGTAGAGCCGGTCGAGGTTCTGCTCCGGCTTGAGCGAGGTCAGCAGCGTCTGCGGCCCGGAGTCGTTGTCGGGATACCCGAATGGCTCCATCGGCACCTGCAGGAGGATTTCGTGACCTTCGCCCCGGGCGAGCACCGCCATATGGCCGACATCGGCGCCATACGGCATGAAGGCGAGCGTGACCGCTGCTGGCAGCCTGCTGATCGCCGCGGCCGTGGCGCTCGCGCTTACGCCGAGGCCGCCGACAACGAGTGCAATGCGAGGCGCATCGGGCTTGCCGGCAATCGGCTTGACCGGGCGGGCAAACGCCTCGGCCGGCCGAACGCCGTCGGCGGCGATTTTCGGAATCGGGCCGCGCGCCGTCATCTCGACGAATTTCTGATCGGCGGGAGCGACGTCTTTCGCCGCCGGCTCGTTACCGGAATCAGGGATAACGACGTCCTGACGCGCACCGGTCTTGCCGTCGATGATCGTGACTGTCTTGGTCTTGCCGGCCACGGCCGGTTGCGCGGGCGCGATCGCGGCAGGACCATTGGCCGGGCCGTCATAGCGGTCGGGATTTTGCGCGGCGGGTCCGCCTTCCGGCGTGATGGCGGCCTCGGCCTTCTTGGCGACCGCCGGGTGCAGATCGACTGGCACGGCCACCATCGGCTCGCCGCCGAACGGATCGTCGGCCACCACGGCCCAGACCACAAAGACGCCGAGGAAAAGCGCCAGCGCCGAGGCGATAATCTGCGGCGTCGGAACGGGAAATTTGCGCCGGCGCTTGCGCTCGCTCTGGCCGAGCGGCGCGCTCAGGTCATCGGCCGTCATGAGGCCAATTCCTCCGACAGTCCGTGGGTAATCCGCGGCGCATCGGTCCCCGGCGAATCATGCGCCGGAAGTCTATCACGGCGGACCGAACGGCCGCCCGGCGCAAAAGAAACGGGGCGGCTTACCGCCGCCCCGCATCCGCATCAGACAAGCCACCCGTTCAGTTGGGAACGGCAGCCTTTACGTTCGGCGGGAAAGCCGCGTCCGTCGTGGCGCCACGCAGGAGATCGAGCGCCTCCTTAAGCGCGCGATCGTCCTTTTCGTCGGGCGGCACGTAGGATTGCGAGCCGGATTCCTCGGTGCCTTCGGCCTTGAGATGGCCGCGCAGCGAGGCCTCGCCCTTGGTGTCGGTGCGCGCCTTCAGATCATCCGGCACGTCCTGCAGCACCTCGATGTCGGGGGTAATGCCCTTGGCCTGGATGGACCGGCCCGACGGCGTGAAATAGCGCGCGGTGGTCAGCCGCAGCGCGCCATTGCCGGCACCGAGCGGGATGATGGTCTGGACCGAGCCTTTGCCGAACGAGCGCGTGCCGATAAGGGTCGCGCGCTTGTGGTCCTGCAGGGCCCCGGCGACGATTTCCGACGCCGAGGCAGAGCCGCCGTTGATCAGAACGATCAGCGGCTTGCCCTTGGTCAGGTCGCCCGGACGGGCGTTGAAGCGCTGCGTCTCTTCGGCGTTGCGGCCGCGGGTGGAGACGATCTCGCCCTTCTCCAGGAACGCATCCGACACCGAGATCGCCTGATCGAGCAGGCCGCCCGGATTGTTGCGCAGGTCGATCACGAAGCCTTTGATCTTTTCGGCTCCGAGCTGGTTGGTGAGATCGGAGATCGCTTTTTTCAGGCCGTCGGTGGTCTGCTCATTGAACTGCGTAATGCGGATATAGCCGACATCTTCGCCTTCGTTGTGCGAGCGCACCGATTTCACGCGGATCACGTCGCGCACGATCGTCACGTCGATCGGCTTGTCCTGGCCCTTGCGCATGATAGTGAGCTTGATCTTGGTATTCACCGGCCCGCGCATCTTCTCGACCGCCTGATTGAGCGTCAGGCCCTGCACCTGCTCGTCGTCGAGTTTGGTGATGATATCGTTGGCCATGACGCCGGCCTTGGCCGCCGGCGTATCGTCGATCGGAGCAACCACCTTCACCAGGCCGTCCTCCATCGTGACTTCGATGCCGAGCCCGCCGAATTCGCCGCGCGTCTGCACTTGCATGTCGCGGAAGCTCTTCGGGTCCATGTAGCTCGAATGCGGATCGAGCCCGGCCAGCATGCCGTTGATCGCCGATTCGACGAGTTTTGAGTCATCGGGCTTCTCGACGTAATCGGCGCGCACGCGCTCGAACACGTCGCCGAACAGGTTGAGCTGCCGGTAGGTGTCCGAAGAAGCGGCTTTCGCGGGCGATCCGGTGAATATGTTGTGGGGCTGCGTCGCGAGTAAGGTAAGTCCTGCACCTGCGACCGCGCCAAGAATTATAAGGGAAGTTTTGCGCATCATCCGCGAACCTTTTCACCTTCGTTTGTTGCCCACCATGGGCTGGGATCGATGGGAGTGCCGTCTTTGCGGAACTCCACATAGAGTACAGGTTGCTTGGACTTGGTCGCCGCGGCCGCGGATACCTGCGATCCGCTACCCATCACCGCTACCGGTTCACCGGTAAGCACAAACTGGCCGAGATCGACGGATATCCGCTCCATCCCCGCTAACAAGACATGATAGCCGCCGCCAGCGTTGAGGATCAAGAGTTGCCCATAGCTGCGAAACGCGCCGGCGTAAACAACCCAACCGTCGCATGGCGAGGTGATCTGCGCGCCCGGATGAGTGGCGATGGACTGCCCTTTCAAGGTTCCATTGCCACCGTCCGGGGTGCCGAAATCGCGGATTTTGACGCCATTCACCGGCATATGCAGGTGGCCGCGCGCGGCGGCAAAAGCGATGGCGGGCGCTAGCCGGCCGGGATCCTTGAGCGCGGCCAAATCGGGCCTGGTCGCGTCTTCTTCGATCGAGCGGGCCTCGGCATGAGCCGCGCGCGTGGCCGGATCAAGCCCCGATTCGAGCCTGGCGATCAGGTCCTTGAGGCTGTCGACCTGGCGCGCCAGATCGGCGGCACGAGCCCGTTCATCTTCAAGAGCTTGTTCGGTCACCGACTGCTTCTTCTGGCGCTCGTCGATCAGGACCGTCAGACGCAATTGCTCGCGCCCAAGCAAATCGAGATCGCGCGCCATGTGATCGCGTCCGCCGTCGATGTCCTTGCGCACCTTCACAAGCTCGGTGAGATCGCCGGCGAGGGCTTCGGCTTGCGCTCGCATGTCGGGCAGCACGGCGCCGAGCGTAATCGCGGTGCGCACCGCCTGCAGCGCGTCCTCCGGCTGCACGACCAACGCCGGCGGCGGCTGGTGGCCGACCCGTTGCAACGCTGCGAGGATTTCCACGATCGCCGTGCGCCGCTCTTCGAGCGAGTTGCGCAGCGCGCTTTCCCGATCGTCGAGCGGCTTTAGCCGCGCCTGGGTAGCCGCGATGCTGGCTTCGACGCCGCGCACGCGCGCGGCGGTGTCGATGAGCTGCTGATTGAGCGCGCGCCGGTCGTCGCCGATCGCGTCGATCTCGCGGCGCAGCTTGGCCTGGCTTTCCGCCGACGCGCGCTCCAGAGCGCGTGCCGCATCGAGCTCCCGATCGTGCTGCTTGAGCTCGTCGGCGCTCGGCGGGGCGGCGGCATCCGGCGGCGGCGCCGGTGTTGCCGGTGCCTGCAGAGCGGGCGGGGTTTGGGCATACGCCGAAAGCTCGCCCCCGAGCGGCAGTGCAAAAGCGAGCGCCGACCCGAGCACGAGGCGCGGATCAGTGCGGTGCGACCGGCGGGGAATCATGCTGCCCAAGGGTAGAGGCCAGGTTCCGGAACGCAATACAAAGAAGTCACGATGGCGACTGGATTAAGACACTCGCCAACATCCCTTCGTCACATGTCGGTGAGGCGACATTAAGAACAGTTAAGCTTGGCCCGCACCGCCAGCCTTACCCCGGTGATAGGGGTGGCCGGCGAGAATGGTGCCGGCGCGATAAAGCTGCTCCAGCAGCATGATGCGGACAATCTGATGCGGCCAGGTGGCGGCACCGAAGGCAAGCCTGAGCTTGCCGCGCGCAACGAGACTGGGCGCCAGGCCGTCGGCGCCGCCGATGATGAAGCATAGCGCCGCGCGGTCTTGCGCCCGCCATTCGCGCAACCGCGCCGCCAGCGTCGGGCTGTCGAGATTCTCGCCACGCTGGTCGAGGATAACGACGATCGCCCCGTCGGGAATCACGTTGGCGAGCGCGATCGATTCCTCGACGCAGCGGCGTTCGGCATCGTGCGCGCGGCTTTCGCGAATTTCGATGACTTCGATGTCGCGCAGTCCGAGCGAGCGCCCGGTCTGCTCCGCGCGCTTGCGATACCAGGCGGCGAGCTCGCGCTCGGGCCCTTGTTTGAGTCGGCCGATGGCGGCGACGACGACTCGCATGGCGGTTGTGCGCTGTACACCACCCGCAGCCGCGGCGCCACCGCACCGTGACTGAGCGAACCTGTAAAAGCTCCTCGCGCCCGCCTAGCTTGCGCGCCGCGCCGACTGGCTAGCCAACCACATTTTTTCCAGATTGTAGAAGGCGCGGACTTCGGGGCGGAACACGTGAACGATCACATTGATCGCGTCGATCAGCACCCAGTCGCAATGCGGAACACCTTCGACATGCGCGGCAACACCCACTTTGCGCAGGTCCTCGACCACCCTGTCGGCAACCGAGCCGACATGGCGCTGCGACCGGCCGGAAGATACGACCATGTAGTCGCCGATCGAAGATTTGTCTCGCAAGTCGATGGTGAGGATGTCCTCCGCCTTCATTTCGTCGAGGCGATTGAGGACCAAACGAAGGATCTCCTCGGCGTCAGGACGCATTCTGGAGACCGACTCGGGCACGCGACGTTCGGCCCGAAGAGTTACAGGTGTGGACAGGGGTCCTTATCCTTTCGCTCCATTCTCGGCCCGGCAATCACCTCCGGGGTATCATTAAGATAGGCACGCAGCATTAACAGTTTCAACCGCCTTGCCGTCACAAGGCTGCAACAAACCGACGTCTAGCCAGCTCGCCTTACTCACGTTGCAAGGCTCGTGCCGCGCGCAGCGCCGTCGACGACAGCGGCGATTTGAGGCCATGCAGATAGACCCAGGCCGGCGGCTTTCGTTCCGCCAGGATTTTGGCGTCCCATTCGGGGATGCGGGCATGCGCGAGAGCCTGGCCGGCAACGCCAGCGGAGGCGTAGAGACTCGGGCCGAGCCGGTCGACGACCGCGATCGGCACCAGCTTTGCGATACCGCGCCAGCGCTGCCAGCGATGGAAGCTGCGCAGATTGTCGGCGCCCATGATCCAGACAAAATGGACCCGGGGACAACGGTGCACGAGATAGCTCACGGTCTCGTAGGTGAAGCGCGTGCCGAGCTGGGCCTCAAGATCGGTGACATCGATGCGCGGATGATTGGCCAGCCGCTGCGCCGCCACCACCCGTTCCGCAAGCGGCGCCAGGCCCTGCGTGTCCTTAAGCGGATTACCAGGGGTGACCAGCCACCACACGCGATTGAGCCCGAGCCGCTTCATCGCGAGCAGACAGGCGGCACGATGAGCCGCGTGCGGCGGATCGAAGGTTCCGCCGAACAAGCCGATGCGCATGCCGGGAGCGTGCGGCGGCAGGACCAGGCGGGGTTTTGAAACTGCCTTTGCGGCAGCCGCACGCGGCGGGAACTCGCGGTTCATGGCCGTCAGCAACAACCCCCTACCCCGCGCCCCGACGGCCGATCGCCGTGGCGGTGAACACCCGATCTTATGGCCGCGTTTGTCCGTTGCCGCGGATGCGATACTTGAAGCTCGTGAGCTGCTCGACACCGACCGGCCCGCGCGCGTGCAGCCGGCCGGTGGCGATGCCGATCTCGCCGCCGAAGCCGAACTCGCCGCCATCGGCAAACTGCGTCGAAGCATTATGCAAAACGATCGCCGAATCGACTTCGCGCAGGAATTTCTCCGCCACAGCGCGATTCTCGGTGACGATTGCGTCGGTGTGATGCGAGCCGTAGCGTTCGATGTGGGCGATTGCCGCCTCGACGCCGTCGACCACGCCGGCGGCAATGATGGCGTCTAGATACTCGGTGCTCCAGTCGGCTTCGCTTGCCGGCTTCACCCGCTGATCGGCCGCCTGCACCGCCGCGTCGCCGCGGATTTCGCAGCCCGCGTCAATGAGCATGGCGACAAGCGGCTTGAGCAATTTGGGCGCCGCCGCGCGGTCAACCAGCAATGTTTCAGCCGCGCCGCAAACGCCGGTGCGGCGCATCTTGGCATTGAGCACGATCGCCTTCGCCATCGCGAGCTTGGCGGCGCGATCGACGTAGACGTGACAGACCCCTTCGAGATGCGCGAATACCGGCACGCGCGCTTCCGTCTGCACCCGGCCGACCAGATCCTTGCCGCCGCGCGGCACGATCACGTCAATCGCGCCATCAAGGCCCGCGAGCATCATGCCCACGGCGGCGCGTTCTCGCGTCGGCACCAGTGCGATCGCCGCTGCCGGCAACCCGGCCGCAGTCAGACCCTCGGCCAGCGCCGCATGGATCGCCCGCGCCGAACGGAAGCTTTCGGAGCCTCCGCGCAGGATGACGGCATTGCCGGCTTTCAGGCACAGCGCGCCGGCATCGACGGTAACATTGGGGCGGCTCTCATAGATCACCCCGATCACGCCTAGCGGCTCCCGCACGCGCTCGATGCGCATGCCGTTCGGACGCCGCCATGAGGCCAGGACGGCGCCGACCGGATCCTTGAGTTTGCGGACCGCGTCGAGCCCGGCCGCCATGGCTTCGATCCGTTGCTCGTCCAGCATCAGCCGGTCGAGAAAAGCGGGTGTCGCGCCGGCTGATTTGGCTTCGGCCAGGTCCTCGGCGTTGGCCGCAAGGATCGCCGCCTTCGATCGGCGGACGGCTTTGGCCATGGCGGCAAGCGCGGCATTCTTGCGGGCGGCGGGCGCCAGCGCGAGCGCACGCGCCGCCTTGCGCGCCGCGCGGCCGATGTCGCGCATCGTCGCTTCAAGCTTATCCGGGTTCCCCATCGCTTTGAGGGGAGCGTTCATGGCCTTGATCCGTCTTGCGTTCGAACGGTTCCTACCATGTTCGGATAGCTGCGGCGAGGCGGCTTCCCGGCCGCGTTGTCCACACTGCTCCACAGCCCTTCGCGATACGGTCATCGAATCCGGGGAACCTCGCAAACGGCGGCGGCGTTTCGTCCCGGATTGCACGGAGGAGAGTTTCATGGGTCTGCCAATAAGTCGTCCGCAAAGCCGCTTGCCGCATCGCTTTCCGGTCGGCGCCAAATACGTCGTTGAGGGCTATGGCGGCGATGAAGGCGCCTTGCGCGTCATCGCGCGTTATATCGTTTTGCCAGGCGGGCGGCGCATCAACGTTCCGGCCGATGTCTCCTTGCCGGCGGTTCCCAGGGCGGTGCCGCCGTCCCGGCGCACCGCGGGTTCCAAGCAGCCTCCGGCCGGGGGCCGTTCCCCCAGCGGCCAAAAATTCGCCGCGCGCCGTGGAACCGCCTGACCGTCCAGACGTTGACCGTGTGGCGCCGGGCGAAGCCCCCAGCCCCTCACCCTCAATCACCCGGCGTTGAGCCCCGGTCGCGAAAGCGGCCGGGGCTCCTGCATTTAAGGAACGGCGTCAGGCTCATTCAGGCCGGACGACGAGATCGTCGCGATGGACCATTTCCGCGCGGCCGGAAAAGCCAAGGAGCGAGGCGATATCCGCCGACGTGCGGCCGCGGATTCTCTGTGCGTCCTCGGCGTCGAAAGCGCACAGCCCGCGCGCGATCTCGGTGCCTTCCGGACCGCGGATGATCACGGCGTCGCCGCGCGCGAATCCGCCGTCAACGCCGATCACGCCGGCCGGCAACAGGCTCTTGCCGCGGCGCAACGCCGCCACCGCGCCCGCATCGATGGTGAGCGTCCCCTTGGGTTCGAGCGCACCGGCGATCCATTTCTTCCGCGCCGTCACCGGATTTGCCGCGGTCAGAAACCAGGTGCTGCGCGCGCCTTCGGCAACGGCGCGCAGCGGATGATCGCGCCGGCCGGAAGCGATGATCATGTGCGTGCCGCCGCTGGTGGCGATCCGCGCCGCTTCGATCTTGGTCTGCATGCCGCCGCGCGAAAACTCCGAAGGAGCGGCGCCGGCCATTGCCTCGATCTCGGGCGTGATGCGGGAAACGTTCGGGATATGCCGCGCCGCGGCGTTAGTGTCCGGCGGCGCGTCATAGAGTCCGTCCACGTCCGACAACAGGATCAGAAGATCGGCGCTCACCATGGTGGCGACGCGCGCCGCCAGCCGGTCGTTGTCGCCGTAGCGGATTTCGGTAGTCGCAACCGTATCGTTTTCGTTGATCACCGGAATTGCACGCCATTGCAGCAGCGTGTCTATGGTGGACCGCGCGTTGAGGTAGCGCCGCCGCTCTTCGGTGTCGCCGAGCGTGACCAGCACCTGCCCGGCGATAATGCCATGCTTGGACAGCGCCTCGGTCCAGGTCCGCGCCAGCGCGATCTGGCCGACGGCGGCGGCGGCTTGGCTGTCTTCGAGCTTGAGCGGACCGGCCGGCAGCTTGAGCACCGCGCGCCCAAGCGCGATGGCGCCCGAGGAAACGACGAGGAGATCGCGCTTGCCGCGATGAAGCTCGGCAAGATCGGCGGCAAGCGACGCCAGCCAGGATTCCTTGAGCCGCCCGGCCTGTGCATCGACCAACAGCGAGGAGCCGATCTTCACGACCACGCGGCGGAAGTCGGCAAGCGCGGGCGTTTTCATCTCAGAGCGCGCGGACGTTACGGATGTCGTCACAGCTCGGCTTCATGTTCCAGTTGCGCCTTGTTCTCAAGGCAATAGTAACCGGACAATCGGCTCACAAGCTTGCGCCGCTTCCAGTCGTTGAGGATGCGGCTGACGTTTTCGCGTGCGATGCCGGCCATGGCCGCGATGTCGGCCTGCCCGATTTTTTGCCGGATAACGATACGGCCGGAGCCGACATCCTGGCCGAAATTGTCGGCGAGCTCCAGCAAGGTCGACGCCACGCGGCCTTTCAGCGGCAAAAAACTCCCAGCCGCGACCACGGTATCGGTTTCGCGCAGCCGCGCGGCAAGGAGTGCGATCAGCGATTTATAGAGCTCGGGGTGTTTTTGCGCGAAAGCATCGAACGCCGCGCGGCTGAGAAAACTCAAGGACGCGTCCCGCACCGCCACGACTGACGCCGAGCGCGGAAATCCATCGATCACCGCTAACTCGCCGACAATCGCGCCGGGACCGAAGAAATTGAGAATGCGCTCGTTGCCGGAGCGCGAGACCATCGTCACTTTGAGCAAACCTTCCTCGACCTTGTAGCAGCCGTCGCCTGGATCGCCGGCGAGGAAAAGCACTTCGTCGGCGCGAAGCTTGACTGGCTTGGCGCCGGCAAACAGGTCCGTTGCGAGACGCCCGGGCAGCCCCGACAGCAGGCTCGTTCCCGGATGACCAGTTTTCGCCAATGGAGACCTCGCCCCGCGGCTCGGCGGCATTCAATCAAACATGCGGCAGAATTGGCTGCAATAAAAGCCCGCCCGGGCGCGAGGCCCGGGCGGGTTCAGTCGACCCTGATAAGGGCCGTTGGGGTGGTTGGGGACCGAGATTTCACCCCTTGGCTGTCGCCGCCGGCCGGCGGGGGGTCGGGGGGATGCGCGGCACCGCGCGGCGAACCAGGCCAATTTCGTTGACGCGACCTTAACGACCCTGGCGGACAGCGAAGTGACCGCCATCACACAAAGTACGGTTATAATAATGCTTTGATTTATAATGGTTTTATTTAATTCCGCGGGAGCGAACTTTGATCCCGGCGCGGTTCTCGATCGGCTGAATGACCGCGCTTACATCCGCATCGGGGCCGACCTCATCGCAGGTGAGTTGCAGCGCTTTCGCCACCGTCGCGATCACCTCGGTCGGCACTCCAAGCGCTTCGCGCTCGGCAAGAAAGAGATTGACGTCCTTCAGCAGCAGGCCGGCGGTGAAACCGAGATTGAACGTGCCGGGGAGGATCGCTTTGGCGACTTTGTCCTCGGTCATGGTATTGCGCCCGGTGCCGGCGTTGATCACGTCGAGCATCAGCTGCGGATCGAGGCCGGCCTTCATCCCGGTCACCATTGCTTCCGCGGTCGCCGCCATCGCCGTCGCCGACAGGACGTTGTTGACGAGCTTCATGGTCTGTCCGGCGCCGGACCGCTCGCTGATGAAAAAGACCTTGCCGATCACCTTGAGTGCGGGCTCGATCGCCTCGATGTCGGCGCGCGGGCCGGACGCCATCACGGCGAGCGTGCCATTTTCGGCGCCGCTGACGCCGCCGCTCACCGGCGCGTCGATCTGCACGATCTCGCGCGCCGCCAGCAGCTTGAAGATGCGCTGCGCCATCACCGCGCCGGTCGTCGAGATGTCGACAAAGCGGCGCACCCGCTTGCCTTCGATCACGCCGTCAGGACCGGTTGCGACCTTCAACACGATATCCGGCGTTGGCAGACTCGCCATCACCGTTTCCGCCGCATCGGCCACTTCCGCCGGCGAACGCGCGGCGATCGCGCCGAGCGCGGCCAGATTGCCGATCGCTTCCTGGCGCGTGTCGTAAACGATGACGCGATGCCCGACCTCGATCAGCCGGCGCGCCATGTGCGAGCCCATACTGCCGAGCCCGATGAAGCCGATGTCCATCGTGTTTCTCCCTCACTAACCGGCGGCCAGCGGCGACGCCATGAACTCCGCACGCGCTTTGTCGGTATGTTCGCCGAGCGCTGGCACCGGACCATAGCGTCGTGACGTTGAAGCGTATCGCTCGGCCGGCGCCGGATAAGAGATAGGGCCGCTTGGCGTACCTATGGTGATGCGCCGCAAATGCGGATGCCGCGCCAGACCCGCCACATCGTTGACGCGCGCGAAGGCAATGTCGGCGGCGGCGAGCTTTTGCGTCAGCCGTTCGGCGTCAAGGGTGCGCGTTATCGCGGCGACTTTGCCGTCGGTTTCGGCGCGGCGGGCGACCCGCGCCACGTTGGTGGCGAAGCCGGGATCGGCGGCGAGCACGGCGTCGCCAAGCACCTTTTCCGCCAGCACGCGCCACTCGCGGTCGTTTTGAATGCCGATGAGAATGTCGATTCCGTCGCGGGTCGGGAACGCGCCATACGGCGCGATGGCTGCATGCGTAAGCCCGACCCGCTGCGGCGGCTTGCCGGCTTCTTGCTGCATCAGCGGCACCGCCATCCAGTCGGCCATGGCATCGAACATCGACACCGACAGGTCGGCGCCTTCGCCGGTGCGCTGCCGGGCCAGCAGGGCTTCCAGAATGGCCTCGTAGGCGTTCATTCCGGTGCCGACGTCGACCACCGAAACGCCGACGCGCGATGGCTCCGTGGTGCCGGTGATCGCTGCAAGCCCGACTTCCGCTTGAATGAGCAGGTCGTAGGCCTTGCGCGCGGCGAACGGACCGCTGTCGCCGAAACCGGAGATCGAGCAGCAAATGAGCCGCGGATAATCGCGGTGGAGTCGCGCGATGGCAAATCCGAGCTTTCCCGCGGTGCCGGGCTTGAGGTTCTGTACGAAAATGTCGGCACGTTTGAGCATCGCTTCCAGCAGCGTTTTGTCCTCAGTCTTGGTGAGATCGAGCACCACCGATTCCTTGCCGCGGTTGAGCCAGACGAAGTAGCTGCACTCGCCGTGCGCGAACCCGTCGTAATGGCGGGCGAAATCGCCCTCCGGCCGCTCGATCTTGATCACGCGCGCGCCCGCATCCGCCAGCCGGCATGTGCACATCGGCGCGGCGACCGCCTGTTCCAGCGAAACGACCAGCAGGCCGGAGAGCGGGAGGCTCATGCTGCTCTCAATACGACCGCGGCAAGCCGAGCACGTGCTCGGCGATGTAGGACAGAACGAGATTGGTGGAGATCGGCGCCACGGTGTAAAGCCGCGTCTCGCGGAACTTGCGCTCGATGTCGAATTCCTCGGCGAAGCCGAACCCGCCGTGGGTCTGCACGCACATATCCGCCGCCGCCCACGAGGCTTCGGCAGCGAGCTGCTTGGCCATATTCGCCTCGGCGCCGCATTCCTTATCGGCCTCGTACAGGGCCGCCGCCTCGCGCACCATCAATTCGGCCGCGCGCATGCCGATATAGGCGCGCGCGATCGGGAATTGGACGCCCTGGTTCTGTCCGATCGGCCGGCCGAACACCACGCGCTCGCACGCATATGCCGCGGCTTTTTCGATGAACCACTTGGCGTCGCCGATACATTCGGCGGCAATGAGTATCCGCTCGGCGTTCATGCCGGACAGGATGTAGCGAAAGCCTTCGCCTTCCGTGCCGACAAGAGCGTCCGCTGGCACGCGCATGTTCTCGAAAAAGACTTCGGTGGTGGCGTGGTTCATCATGGTGCGGATCGGCCGGACGGTCAGTTCCTTGCTCTTGACCGCGCGCATGTCGACGAGAAAGACCGAAAGCCCAGCGGTGCGCGCTGTCGCCTGCTCGCGTGGCGTGGTGCGCGCCAGGAGCAACATCAGATCGGAATGCTCGGCGCGCGATGTCCAGATCTTCTGGCCGTTGATGACATAGCCATCGCCATCGCGCGCCGCCGTGGTGCGAAGGCTCAGCGTATCGGTGCCGGAGGTCGGTTCGGTCACGCCAAACGCCTGCAGGCGCAACTCGCCACGCGCGATGACCGGCAGATAAAGCTTCTTCTGCACGGCACTGCCATGACGAAGCAGCGTGCCCATGGTGTACATCTGCGCATGGCAGGCGGCGCCGTTGCAGCCCGCCGCCTGGATTTCTTCCATGATGGCGGCGGCGGCATGCATGGAGAGCCCGCTGCCGCCATACTCCTCGGGGATCAGCGCGGCGAGGAAACCGGCTTTAGTCAGCGCCGCGACGAATTCTTCCGGGTAGGCGCGCTCGCGGTCGAGCCGCCGCCAATATTCGCCGGGGAAATTAGCGCACAGCGCGCGGACCGATGCTCGTATCGGCGCAAGGTCCGCGCTTTCGGTCACGGCCTGACCTCGGCGCGGCCGTGATTGATCGCGATCACGTCGCGCTCGAGAACGCGGGCACGGAAACTCACAATCGGGCCGTCACGCCACATCTCGGTGCGGATCGTTTCGCCGGGCGTGACCGGAGCGGAAAAGCGGCCGGCGAATGAAACGAGCCGCGCCGGATCGTAGCCGCACACGGTTTTCAGCAAAGCGTGGCCGGATACGCCGAAGGTGCCGAGGCCATGCAGGATCGGCCGGTCGTAGCCGGCGGCCTTGGCGAAAGCAGGCTCAGCGTGCAGCGGATTATAGTCACCGCTCAGCCGGTAGATCAGCGCCATCTCCGGCCGGGTGCCGAAATCGCATACCGCGTCCGGCGCGCGCGTGGGGATGGGATGCGGCGGCGGCGTCTGGCCCGGCGGGCCGCCGAAGCCGCCATCGCCGCGGCAGAAAATCGTCTGCGTGACGGTTGCCACCAATTCGCCGGTCGCCTTGTCGGTAATTTTTCGTTCGGTGAGGAGGAGAGCGCCTTTGCCGGCGCCCTTGTCGATCACTTCGACGATCCGCGTCCGTCCGACCAGGACGCCGTGCGTGGCGAGCGGACGGTGCAGGGTGAAGCCCTGCTCGCCGTTGACCACCATGAGCCAATTGATGCCCGCGTCGGGGTTACGCGCCAGCGAGCCAGTATGCCCGAGCACGGTCGCCATGGTCGGCAGCACATTGAGATTCTTTTCGTAGACGAAGGCCAGTTCGTCCTCGTTGAGCGGATCGTGGCCGAGCCCGACGCCGAGCGCGTAGAGCATGCAATCCTTGGGCTCGTAAGACTGCTCGGCCGGCGCGATTTGCATCGCCATCAGCTGGTCGTAGACGATCGGCATGTCACACCGGATCCCACGCGAACACGTCCTGCGAGCGCTCGAGCGGCGTGAATGACGTGGCGAAAGCGCCCTTGAGCTGCTCGGCGAGCTTTT
>CAYVPC010000051.1:0-19013 GCA_964453555.1 uncultured Hyphomicrobiales bacterium
GGTCGGGCGAGAACACCGCTTCGGCGATGCCCTGCGGCGGGTCCTGGTTGAAATCCAGACCGGCGGTTCCGAACGCAAGATCGAGATCGGTTACGACCGAATCGAGCACGAGGTCGTTGGCGATGGAGAAGGCAATATTATGAGCGACGGTGGAGGCGCCGACGCCGCCTTTGGCGCCGACGACGGCGATGACGCGGCCGACCGGCTTGGCATCCGGCGCGGAGAACAGCCCGCACACCGCGCGCACGATCTGCAACGCGCCGACCGGCGCGATCAGGTAATCGCTGATCCCGCGCCGCACCAGTTCGCGATAAAGCGCGACGTCGTTCATCCGCCCGATGACAATGACGCGCGTTGCGGCGTCGCAGACAGGTGCAAGCTGGTCGAGCCCGGCCAGGATGTCTTCGCTGCGGTTCTCGGATTCGAGGATGATGACGTTCGGCGTGGGCGAGCTTTGATAGGCCTCGATCGCCGCGATCAGTCCGCCCATCTGGATGCGCAGATGCGCCTTGGCCATGCGGCGGTCCTCGCCGGCGGCCTGGATCGCGGCGGCGGTTTCGACGGTCTCGCAGAACGCCTGGACCGATACGCGCGGCGCCGGCGCAATGCGCTCATCGCGGCCGGCGACTTCGGCCGGAGGACCCTCTTGCCAGGCGGGTTGACTAGCTGATGTCATCACACGCAATCACACAACATCATTTGCCTAAATCGCTGATCTTGGCCGTCGAATTCTGCGCACCTTGCGTCGAGGTGTCGGTGCCGGCGCGATACTTCTCGATCACGGTCGTGCGCCGCATCTCGTAGGCCGGCGTTTCCGCGCGCGGCTGCACCAGATCGGCCGGGTTGGTGACCATGGCGGCAAGGTTGCGCTGGGTCGCGCAGCCCGCGTTCCACGGCGGCTGATTTTCGAAATAATTGCGATTGAAGCTCGGTCCGATATCCTGCGGCCATAATCCGCACGGCCCGGCCTGCGCGGCGATCCGCAGATAGGTGATGCGGATGGTGGCGAGATTGATCGCCGGCGGATGATAGCCGCGCACGATGATGCCGTTCGCCGGAACGCCGCTTGCCATCAGGATCGAGCGGATCGCGCGCATGGCTTCGGCCGCTGCGTGCTCGTTGTTGGTGCCGACCGGCAGATCGACGGCGACGCCGCCGGTGGCTTCGCGCCGCCAGGTCTGGGCGAATTCGGTCACCTCGGCGCGCTGGGTGGCGTTGAGCTCGCCCCGGCTCGTACCGACGAAGACTTCCAGCGTATGATCCGCCTCGCCGATCGTGATCGGATGGCGCAGCCGATAATCGGTCGGCGCATCGGGAACGGCGGCGACTTGATTGTCGGTGTTGCACGCACAGACGAAGATCGCGCAACCACCGATGAAGGCGGCACGTACGGTCAGCGCCGCAATGGCGCGGCGCCTGGCGATCGCTGTCCGGGCAGTTTGCATCGTCTTCTCCTCGCGCGGCAAATCAGTCAAGGATGAACCCGTATTTGCCGCGGTAATTGTCGGGCGGATCGGTGTTGCCGCCGACGCCATAGATGCGGTTGAAGCGGCCCAGCAAAATCTGCGCCGGATCGCTCGGATCGGCGAAGCCGTCGTCGGGCCGCGACAGGTCTTTCTGCGCGACCGCGCGCACTACATACGGCGTCACCAGCACCATCAATTCCGTCTGTTGATTGATGTAGTCGTTGCTCTTGAACAGCGGCCCGAGAATGGGAAGTTCCATCAGGCCGGGCACGCCGTTGACGTTATGTTTCGTTTCATTCTGGATCATGCCGGCCAAAGCGAGCGAACCGCCGGACGGAATCTCGACGGTGGTCTCGGCGCGCCGGGTGCGGATCGACGGCACCGAAACGGTGTTGGTGGTGCCGGGGATCGGAATTGTGAGCGAATTCTGGCTCGACAAATCCGACACCTCGGTCATGACTTTGAGGCTGATGCGCCCCTCGCTCAGCACCACTGGCGTGAAGTTCAGGCTGACGCCGAACTTCTTGAATTCGATCGAGGGCTGGCAGGTGGTCGGCGCGCCGGGCGTGGTCGAGGTCGAGGAGCAGGAATAGCCGTTGAGGATCGGAAACTCGCCGCCGGCCAGGAAGGTCGCGGTCTCTCCCGAGATCGCCGTCAGGTTCGGTTCGGCCAGCGTATGGATGACGCCGGCCTGCTCCATCGCCTGCAACGTCCCGGTGATCGACTTCCACCCGGCCGTAAGACTCGAGCCGGACAGCGACTGGCCGTAGGCGGTGAATGGATTGGTGTTGGTGAGGTTGATCACCGCTTGGCCGTAATTGACCGCGCCGGACAGATTGATGCCGAGTTGCTTGATCAGGTCGCGCTCAACCTCGGCGACGGTGACCTTGAGCATGATCTGGTCGCGGCCGCGCACGACGATCGCGTTGACCACCTTGCCGCCGGTGCTGACGACTTCGCTGGACGATGCGCCAACGAGCCGCGTCGCGATGTCGAAGGCCTGTTGGGCTTCCGCCGGCGTGGAGACGAAACCGGTCAGGATCACGCCGTCGCCGATGCCTTCGACGCGGATGTCGGAGTCGGGCAGGACTTGCTTGATTGCCGAGCGGATACCGTTGAGGTTGCGGGTGACGGCGATGTCGAGGCCGACCATCTGCTTGCCTTCGGCGTCGAAGAAAAACACGTTCGTTTGTCCGATATCGACGCCGATGACATAGGCACGCCGCGCCGAGCGGATCACGGCGTTGGCGATCTTCGGATTGGCGACGAGCACGTCCTTGATGTCGTGCGGAAAGTCGATGACCACGGATTTACCGACGCCGAGCGCGACCGAGCGCGATCCGTAATCGCTGGCGGCGATCACGATGGTCTGCTGCGACTCCAGTTCGGCGGCACCGGCGCCGCGATCGCAAGGCAACGCCCACAACATGAGGCATGACACGAGCCCCGCGAGCGCGGCCGCACGGATCGGTGTCCCTGGTCCCATGTAAAATCCCTCCGTGCCGCCTAGTGCATCGTCGTTTGCGTACTCACGCCATAACGCACGGTGTTGACGCTGTGTCCGGCCTTGTCCTCGCCGTTATCGCCACCTTCCGGCATCGGCGATTGCGAATCGAGCAGGCTGCGCAATGTCAGTGAAAGCGTGCCGAGTTGCCGCGACAGCGCCAGCGTTTCGACCTGGTGTGGATCAAGCTCGATGGTCGCGGTCTTGCCGATCGCGACTTTCTGGCCTTCCTTTTCTTCGACATTCTGGTCGACCGCGAGCACCCGCACGTTGCGCAAAATCGTGTCGCTGACGAATTTCTCGACGCCGGTGACCTTCTCCGCCGCCCTGTCGCGGCGGGTCAGCACGACGTCGACGTGATCGTTCGGCAGAATGAAGCCGCCGGCGCCACTTTCCGGCGATATGTCGAGCGAGACCGCCCGCATTCCGTGCGGCAGGATCGCGGCCATGAAGCCGCCGCCGTTGCCGGCAACGACCTTGGAATCGCGAATGGGCTCGCCGGCCATGATCGGCGTGCGCACGATGGCGCCGACGAAATCCTTGATGGCGTCGGGCCGGTCGGGCTTGCGGATGAAATTTGATCCGGTGGAGGCGGCCGGCCAGATTTGCCAGCCGACGTCGCCCGGGCCGACTACTTGGCCGGTGGTGAGATCCGATTTGGCGACCAGCACCTCCACCGTCGCGAGCGGCGGTGGCGGAGGCGGTCCCTTGGGTGCCTCAGGCTGCTGCCGGCTGCCGCTTGCCAGCATGGCGGCAACGCCGCCGGCGGCGAGAGCAACACCGAGGACGATAATACGAGCGGGTTTCATGACCCTTCACTTCCCAAAGCGACGCAAACGGCGGGACCGGCCGCTGGCCCGGGATTTCACCAGCTAAACGTCAAGGCATGGTTAATGAGGCGTATCCAAATCGCGTTAATTACGCGTTACGCCGAGGGTTTTCGCGGCCGGGCCCGAACCGATCCGACACCATTTGAACGGGCTTAGCGGCGACGTGTTAACGAGTTATTCCCGCCATCCACTCGGTGTGCGGGTAGACCATCAGCGCCGCGGCGGCGAGCGCAATGCCGTATGGCACCCCGCCGTCCAGCCGGTGCAATCGCTCCGCCCATTCGCGGCCGACAAAGACCCGCGGCAACGGCATGGCGCGAAACTGAATGATCAGCAGCGTCAGCGCGCCGCCGAGCAGCGAGGCATAGACGAGATAATCGGCGAGATGGGCGAAGCCGAGCCAGAGCACGGTGGCGGCCGCGAGCTTGGCGTCACCGCCGCCAATCCAGCCGCGGGTGAAGAAGACGAAAACGACGGCGAGCACCACCGCCGCCGCCGCCGCGTGCGAGGCCATGTCGGCGGCACTCATGCCGACCAGCGCCGCCAGCAGACCGAAGCCGGCGACCAGGACAATGGAGACGCGATTGGCGATCGTCATCGTGAACAGATCGCTCGACGCGGCAAACGCCATCATCGCCGGGAACAGCGTCAACTTGATCGCTTCAATCAACAACACCATGGCGATCCACCGGCGTCGATGGCTTCCAGCGAGGGGTTTATCGGACACGGGTTGAGAGTGGGTTAGCGGCCGCCGTAAATGCAAAAGGGCCCCGGCGCTGGCCGGAGCCCTTGATGTCATGGCCGAGCCGGCGCTTACTTAAGCTGGCTGGAAATGCTGCTGAACGTCGAGTTCAGTTTGGTGCCGAGGCCGTTCACGACGGCGATGATCGCAACGGAGATGCCGGCGGCGATGAGGCCATATTCGATGGCCGTGGCGCCCGACTCGTCCTTCACAAAACGCGAAACGAGGGTCTTCATCACTTGGCTCCTTAGGTCCAGGTCCACACGTGGCTGTCTGAGCTCGATCCAATGCCGGTTATCCCGGACGATTTGGATCATGGCGGACCCTAACAACGAGAAATTGCCGCGCGGTTAAGTCAATCGTAGAAACACCGGGCCTGTGGGCCGTTCCGCAATGTAGTTAACAGCGCGTTGCCGAAAGTTCCCGGCTCTGTCGAGCCACCCGGGAGCGGCTGCGCGCGCTTCGCCGGGAAACGTAACCGGCAGACGTTTCATCCGCGTAAGCCGGGCAACGTGCAATTATTGCAATTCAGAGCGGCTTGCGCCGCACCGCTCCCGCTGCCCACTCTTCATCGCGCATTAAGGCGGTTGCGGGATATCCATAGCCACGGGCGCGCACCCGGCGCGGCACGACACCGGGGCTCGAAGAAAAAAAGCGGCTGTCACCATGGATCAGGAATTGCTCTCGTTCGTCGTCAATGTCGGCGAGACCTTCATGAAGAACGTGCCGATCTCGCTTGGGCTCGCGGCCGTCTTCACCGTGTTGACCTACTTCTGGGCCTGCAATCCCGGCCGGCATTGGTGGCAGAAGCCCGACCTCGTCACCGACCTCTGCTACTGGTTTTTCATCCCGATCATCACCCGCTATCTGCGCATCGGCATGCTCGTCGCCGGCGCCGCGGTGTTGTTCGGCATCACAACGGCCTCCGGTTTGATCGCGTTCTACGAGAACGGCCACGGGCCGCTCGCGACGTTGCCGCTGGCCGCCCAGATGGCCGTCTTCATGATCGGCGAGGATTTCATCCTGTACTGGACGCACCGCCTGTTTCATCGCGAGCGGCTCTGGAAGTACCATGCCGTGCATCATTCTTCCGAAGACCTGGAGTGGATTTCGGCGGCGCGCTTCCATCCGGTCAACCTGTTCTTCGGCGCGGTCATCGCCGACGTGGTGATGCTCTTGATCGGCATATCGCCCAATATTTTCGTCGTGCTCGGGCCGGTCACCATCGCCCATTCCGCCTTCGTGCATGCCAATCTCGACTGGACGCTCGGCCCGTTCAAATACGTGATCGCCACGCCGGTGTTTCATCGCTGGCATCACACCGCCGCTGACCGCGGCGGCGAGAAGAACTTTGCCGCCACCTTTCCGGTCCTCGACCTGATGTTCGGCACCTTTTATATGCCGAAGGGCGAGACGCCCGACCAATACGGCATCGACGATCGCGCGTTTCCGACAACTTTCGGCGCGCAGCTGATGCATCCCTTCACCAAGTAAGGATTGGGGGAACGCACCCGTTACCGCCGCCTTGCGGGGCGGCAAATTTGCATTTCCTTCACCAATTTGGCGTCCAATCGAGGCGTAGGACTTGTTGAGTTCCGCGTAGCGTTCGGAGAGTTTCGATGGCGGCGTTGTGCGCGCGAGGCCGGGCGAATTTAAGCCGGCTTCATTGCCTCTTGGCCGTGCTGCTGCTGGCCGTATTCGTCGCGCCGGCTGCCGCCGCTCCGCCGCCGCCCTCCGAACCGATCGTCGTCATTCTCGACCAGGCCAGGATCCTGCAACTGCCCGAGCGCGCCGCTACCGTCGTGGTCGGCAATCCGCTCGTCGCCGATCTTTCGATCCAGCCCGGCGGCCTCGCCGTCATCACCGGCAAGGGCTATGGCGCGACCAACTTCATCGTCATGGACAAAAGCGGCGCCGTGCTGCTCGAGAAAATCGTCGAAGTGACGATACCGAGCGACGACAGCACCGTCATCGTCTATCGCGCCGCCGAGCGCGAAACGTATAGCTGCACGCCGGATTGCTCGCGCCGCCTGACGCTCGGCGACAATCCGGAAATCTTCGACAAGACCTTGGCGCAGATCACCACCCGCAACTCGCAGGCCGCGGGTATCGGAGCCACGTCGTCGGGGCACTAGCAGCGCCGCTTACGCCGGGATCGGCAGCGACGTTGTCGACTTGATCTTCTCCATCGCAAAGCGCGACGTGACGTTCTTCAGCGGCACCGCCGCGATCAGCCGTTTGTAGAAGGCGTCGTAGCCGGCCATGTCGGTCACCACGACGCGGAGCATATAATCGACGTCGCCGGCCATCCGGTAAAATTCCATCACCTCCGGCATGGCGCCGACCGTCTTGGCGAAGCGTTCAAGCCATTCCTGCGAATGGTCGCCGGTTTCGACCGATACGAAGACGCTGATGCCGAGCCCGACCCGGTCCTGATCGACCAACGCCACGCGCTTGATGATGACGCCGTCGGCTTCCAGCCGCTGGATGCGCTTCCAGCAGGGGGTCGAGGACAGCCCGACTTTGCTGCCGATTTCGGCCACCGAGAGCGAGGCGTCGTCCTGCAAAACGGCCAGAATCTTCCGATCAATCGCGTCCATCGAAATAATCTTCCAATCTCATCTAGCTAAATTGGCTTAACATAGAAAAATATTCTATAGCAAGCGAGAAAGTTCTTAAGACTTGGCCAGCATCGCCTCGACTTCGGCGCGCGACGGCGCGCCGGCCGAACCGCCCATGCGGCTGCATTTGATGCCGGCGACGGCGGCCCCAAAGCGAAGTGCTTCCGCTTCGCTCCGACCTTCAGCCAAGGCGAGGGCGAAGCCGCCGTGCAGGGCATCGCCGGCGGCGAGCGTGTCGACCGCGCGGACCGGAAAAACCGGCACGCGGGCGAGCATGCGGCTTTCGAGGAAAAGGATGTCATGGGGCCCGTTGCTGACGGCGAGGAACGCATCGGTCTCTTGCGCCATGCGTTGCAGCCCTTCGGCGAGATCGCCGCAGCCGCTCGTGGCCGTCAGACATTCCGTGGAAAACACGACGTGGGTCGCAAGACGGAACAACGGATCGTTCGCGGCCGCCGGCTTGTCGGCGTCGAGCACAATGCGAAGCTTGCGCGCGCGCGCCGCCTCGCAGATCGGCCGCACGAATTGCGGATAACGATTGTCGGCAAGCACGAGGTCGGCGCCGGCGACCAGCGCCTGCGGATCGTCCGGCGCGGCCGCGGCGATGCGGTGATCGCGGTAGGTCACGATGGTGCGGTCGCCGCGGGCATCGACAAAGATCGCCGACAGGGCGGTGGCCAAACCGTCGACGCGCTGACAGGCGCCGGTGTCAACCCGCTCGCGGGCCAGCGCCGCCAGCACGCGGTCGCCGTTGCCGTCTTTTCCGGCCGGCCCGCCGAGCGGACCGGCCAGCATCGCCCGGCCGCCGAGGCGGGCAATCGCCACGGCTGCATTGCCGGCACAGCCCCCGTTGACGATGAAAAAATCCTTCGCCTCGACCTTGCTGTCGGGCCGTGGAAATTCCTCGACGTAGAAAACCTCGTCGAGCACGATGATGCCGGCGCACAGGATGCGCGGCGCTGGCGCCGTTGCGGACATCAGCCCACCAAAACGCTGCGGCCGTGCTCGACAAATGCGCGGATGATGTGATGCGCGATTGCGATCGGCGGCGGCGCCGCCAGTCCTTGCGGATGCTTGCGCGCCAGCATCGCTGCAAGCTCTTCGCGGTCGAACCAGCGCGCGTCCTCGATCTCGCTCTTGTCGATGACGATGTCTTCGGTAAGCGCCTCGGCGTGGCAGCCGATCATCAGCGACGACGGAAACGGCCACGGCTGCGAGGCGAAATAATTCACGCGCGCGCAGGCAAGCCCCACCTCTTCCTCCACTTCGCGCCGTACCGCTTCCTCGATCGATTCGCCGGGCTCGGCAAAGCCGGCAAGGCACGACCACATGGTTGGCGGAAAGCGCGGCGAGCGGCCGAGCACGCAGCGCTCGCCGGCAATCGCCAGCATGATCACCACCGGATCGGTGCGCGGGAAATGCTCGGCCTTGCAGGACGGGCAGTCGCGCCGCCAACCCGCCTGCGTTACGTCGGTCGCGGCGCCGCAATTCGGGCAGAAGCGATGCCGGGCGTGCCAGCCGAGGATTGCCTTGGCTTCGGCAAGCGGGGGCAGATGCTCGGCTGCGACGGCGCCTTGCACCGCGATCGAGCGCAGATCGATGAGCTTAAGATCGCGCCGCGCCTTCAACGGCTCGATTGCCGGCGGATCGAGCCCCGCGCCGAAGCGCGGCGCTTCGTCAAGAAGTCCGAGGAAAACCGTCTCGCGCGCATCGCCAAGCTCACGCGCTTCGGCGGGCGAGAACAACGGATCGAGCGTCTCGCCCTGTTGCTTCAGCACGATCTGATCGCCGCCGAGCAGATAGAACCCGGCGTGGCCATTCCGCGCCAGCGCCGCGAGCGCGGTTTTGTCGCCGCGGCGCGCGGCAGCGCGCTCGAGGCGGCTGCCGGAATAGGCCTGGCGCGGGGGCGAACCAAGATCGGCGGGTTTGGACATTTTGCGGCGGATTGAAGCCCGCGGCTGGCGTCGAGGTCAAGGCGAACCGGCGTCAATTCCACGCCGCTCGCGCCGCCTGCACGCAGAGCGCAAGCTTGGCGCGCTGGTCGGCCTCGCCCAGCGGATTGCCCGCGACCGTGCTGGCGAAACCGCATTGCGGACTGATGGCAAGCCGATCGTTGTCGATGAAGCGCGCCGCCTCCTCGATCCGGGCGAGCAGATCCTCGAGCGTCTCGAGCGCCGGATTCTTTGAGCTGACGAGGCCGAGCACCACGCCCTTGTCCGCCGTGACGTGGCGCAAGGGCGCAAAATCGCCGGCGCGCATGGTGTCGAACTCCAGCAGAAAATGCGTAATGCCGGGACAGGCAAACAAGGCTTTGGCAATCTCGTCGTAGCCGCCTTCGGCAAGGTATTTGCCCTTGAAATTCCCCCGGCACATGTGTGCGCCGAGCGCCATTTCGGGTGGTGCCCCGGCGGCTGCCTCGGCGAGGGCGTCGACATAAAGCGCGACCAGTTCCGCCGGATCGTTGCCGTGGGCAACGACGCGCGCGCGCACCGCCGGATCGCACAGCATCGCCAGCGCCACTTCATCGAGCTGGACGTACCGGCAGCCGGCGGCGGCAAGCGCGGCGATCTCGGCGCGATAGATCTCGGCCAGATCGCAGAAAAAATCGCGCGGCTTCGCGTAGACACCGGCAACCGCATAATCGGCGCCGCGCCAAAAGTGCATGGTAGAGGGCGCCGGGAGGGTGATCTTGGGAAGCGCCACGGAATTTTCGCGTAGGAAACAGAACTCGTCGAGCGCGATCGGCGCCCGCCGCGCCACCTTGCCGGTCACGAGCGGAGCGGTGAAGGCAAGCTCGTGCCCCTGCTTGTCGTGAAATTTGAAGCGCGCCTCGCCGACCCCCAACCCTTCGATGCCGTCGACAAAGCGGCTCCAATACGAACCGCGGCGAAATTCGCCGTCGCTCACAACCGTCAGTCCGACTTCTCCCTGCAGGGCGATGGCGGCGCGGACCGCCGCGTCTTGCGCGGCGATAAAGCCTGCCTGATCGAGCGTGCCCGTCGGCAAAGGCGCGAAAGGCCGCACGCAAGGCGGGCGGGCGCAGCAGGCTGCCGATATGATCGGCGCGGAACGGCGGGTTACGCATTTCGAGATCCCGGCAAAGACCAAACCGATATTCCCTGGCAGCAGCGAGCGTATCCTGAATATGATGGAAATAAAGGGAGGAAGCCGATGACGGAGCGGAGCAACCGCGCCGACGCGACGCGCAACACCTGGCTTGCGGCCATCGAACGCCATTGCCACGACCGCGACGCGCCCGGCTCGGCGCAATTCTGGTCGCCGCGTCTCGATACTGCTTCGCACACGAAATCAGGGCGATCCAGGACGATAAGGTCACCGCTGTGGCGCCGTTCCTCTACGAAAACAGCCAGTTCTATCGCCGCCGATTCGACCGCCTTGGTCTCCTGCCGACGGATTTACGCAACGTCGATGACCTCATCGCCAAATGGCCGGTGGTCGACAAAATCGAAATGGCCGAGGACGCGGCCGCCGATCCGCCCTATGGCACCTACACGACGATGAACGACGCGCTTTGGGCCGAGCGCGGCTGGATGATGTTTTCCTCCTCAGGCACGACCGGCGCGCCGCGCGTGTTCCGCTATTCGCACATCGACCGCGAGCTGTGGGCGTGGGCGAATGCGCGCGCCCTCCACGCCATGGGCTTCCACAACGGCGACACCGTTTTCATGATTACCGGATACGGCCCACATGTGTGGGCTTGGGGCGTGCAATACGCGCTCGCCAAGATGGGGCTGCCGACGCTGCCCGGTGGCGGCATGGACGCCAAGGCGCGCGCCAATATCGTCATCCGCTACCGGCCGACCATCCTGCTGTGCACGCCGTCCTATGCACTGCATCTCGGCCGCACAATCGAGGCGCTCGGTGTCGATCCGCGCACCACGTCGGTGCGGATGCTGTTTGTCGCCGGTGAGCCTGGCATGAGCATCGCCGCGACGCGCGAGCGCATTCAGGAGCTTTGGAATGCGCGCCTGGTCGAGTTTTACGGCTGCACTGAGGCCTCGCCCCATGTCGGCGGATTTTCGTGTGCCTACTCGCAGCCAAGCGACGGTCCGGTGACGACGCATCTCCTCGAAGACGTGCAGGTCTGGGAAACGGTCGATCCTCAGTCCCGCCGGCCGCAGCGGACCGGCGAGCGCGGCCTGACGGTATGCACCAACCTCAACTCCGAATCGTCGCCGCAGCTGCGCTTCCTGGTGGGCGATTACACCATTTTCGACCACGGCCGCTGCCAATGCGGCCGCACCCATGTCCGCGCCGTCGGCTCGTTCACGGGACGTGCCGACGATCTCATCAATCCATGCTTATCCGGTTGTCACACACAAACGCTGAGACCTACTAGATGTTGAGCGCAAACGATCTTCGGATCATCGTAGAAGGACTGTTCCATGATGGACTTGACACAGAGCGACTTACTGAAACCGGCCGCAAAGAACTCCGCGCAGCCCTCGAAAAATGCGTCGAGTTATACTCTGTTCTGGCATCCGACCGGCCCCCTGCTGAAATACGCTGATGGCGTTCTGTACGTCGAAGATTTGAACCCTCAGATCAAGACGCGCTGGCGCATGAGCCGCGTCAAAATGATGAAACTTGCTTGGCGATGTCTGATCGCTGCTTGCCACAAGATGTAGGGCTGTGTGTCCAAACCGGATAAGCACGCATCAATCTGCGCGGCATCAAGATGTTTCCTGGTCAGATCGAACACGCCGTGCGCTCGATCGCCGGCATCGGCGACGAATTCGAGATTCTGCTGACGACCAATACCGACGGGCTCGACGTGATGACCGTGCGCGTCGAGCATCTAGCCGGCGATACCATCGCCGCTTCGGTAATCGAGGAGATACGCACGCGCTGCGAGATACGGGCGGCGGTCGAAGTGCTCAATCCCGGCACCTTGCCGCGCACCGAGTTCAAGGCCGCACGGGTGAAGGACCGGCGCGACAAGCGTTGATTGACCACCCTATTGCTGCCAGGCGAGCGACGAGATCGCCGCGCTCACTGTGCCCTTGGCGTCGGCGATAATGCGCAGGGTCTTATCGTCGAAGGCGATGCCGGTCAGCCGCAGATCGTTGACGGTGACGTTCGCGGTAAGCCCGCTGCCTTGACCGGCGAAGCCCGACACCGCCGCGCCGATGCGCTTTTTCGCGTCGGCGGCAAAGGGCTTCAAGTCGATCACCGCCTGTTCGGCGAGCGCCTTTTGCAGGTGGGGCACGGCCGCCTGCGCGGCTTCGCCAACCAGGCCGAATGCCGCCTTGGACTGTACGTCAAGCGCGACGTCGCTGAAGCGCAGGATTTGCCGATCCTGGTCGAGCACCGGCCGGCCCCACACATGCACGGTCGCGTCGGCACCGATGGCGAAGAAGCCGCGCTTCTTTACGTTGACCAGCAGCGATATCAGCAGGTGATCGCCGGAAGCCGCGATTGCCGTCTGCTTGATGGTGGTCGCAAACGACCCGGAACCATCCTCGGGGAAAGTCTTGGCTTTGAGCTGCTCCTCAAGCAGGCGGCTCAGTTCGGTGAACGGCATGTCGATCGGGATCGCGATGTCGAGCGTGCCTTCATTGGCCTGGGGCACGAGGTCGAGTTGCTGCGGGAAGGGACAATCGGGGCTGGTCTCACTCGGCACGATGCGGGTCAGCGCCTGCACGCCGACCAATAGCGTGACGTCGTTGGCGTCGATCTTCGGCTGCGCGGCAATGGCGCGGATCGGGCGCACTTCCAGCCACAGGTTAGGCAGGCCGGCCGCAGCCGCGCCGAGCGGAATCGCTCGGCAGAGCTTCGTCCATTCGCTGCGCGCGGCGCGTTCGATGAACGGGTCATTGCGTATGCGCACCTCCAGAGCGTTTGCCTGATCTCGCACCATATTATCGAGCACGGGCTTGACCTCGCCGGAAACGCTGAGTTTGATGCCGGCGATCGGCAGCACAACGTCCACGACGTTGACCTGCGCGGTCAAATTGGGCGAGAGCCGCCAGTTCGGCGCAATGGTCGGGCGCGCGGTCGCCGTCACGGTACCGCGGATATCGGCGTGCTGGTTGAACGCCTTGCCGGTTACCGATTCGATCTGCTGGCTGGCGTTGCCGCCGAGGATGTTGCCGACGGCGCCGCCGATCACGTTGGCCGCGCCACCGATCCCGCTGGTGAGGGTGCCAAGCGCCTCGAACGTGCCCGACAGCGGCGTTGCGATAGCGAGCGCACCGGATTTGCCCGAGACGTTCAACGGCCCGCGATTGATCGTGAAGCTGAGCTGGGCGTTGGACAATAACTGCGACACCGGATTTTGGGGCTTGCCGGTGAGGTTGCGCGGCGCCTGCGCTTCGAGCGCGTCGCGGATCGCCGACATGGCGATGGCGGCGGGCGCCAGCACCGTCGATGTCCCGGTCAGCGGTTGCAGCGGCGGAACCGAAACCAGCGCCGGCCGCCCCTGCCGAAGGGAAGCCGGCGCGCTCGGCCATAACACGTTCATGAGCAACGTCGCGCCGATAAAGGCGATGACGACAATGACGAGCCCGAGGACGATAGTGCGAAGGTTCATTGGCGTGCCTTGGCGCGGCGGCGGCAATCTACCTCTATCGTTTCCCTTGTGGGAGAGGATATTGCCATAGCTTGCTTTCTCTCCCATCGCGGCCAATATAGAGGCCGGGAGGTTGGCGGTGGACGAGCCACTCGCCAACCGGGTCAGGTCCGGAAGGAAGCAGCCCTAACGAGCGCGGTTCGGGTCGCTCGTCAGCCTCCCACCCCCTCATGTCGACGCATTTGGTCGTCGCATTTAGCCCGAATAAGCGACGCGATATGCGGGGATGACCGACTGGTTGAACCCCGGATCTCGCTACGCCGATCCGGGCCACGCTCAAAATGAACGACGCATCCAATCCAACCGCAGCCTACCGCGTTCTGGCGCGCAAATACCGGCCATCGACCTTCGCCGACTTGATCGGCCAGGACGCCATGGTGCGGACGATCTCGAACGCTTTCGAGACCGGCCGCATCCCGCAGGCCTGGATTCTCACCGGCGTGCGCGGGGTCGGCAAAACCACCACGGCGCGGATCCTCGCGCGCGCGCTTAATTACGAGCTGCCGGACGGCTCCGTCACCACGCCGACCGTCGATATGCCGATGCTGGGCGTGCACTGCCAGGCGATTATGGAAAGCCGGCATCTCGACGTGATCGAGATGGACGCCGCTTCCCACAACGGCGTCGAGGATGTGCGCGCGATTAACGACGCGATCCGCTACGCGCCGGTTTCCGCCCGCTACAAAATCTACATCCTCGACGAAGTGCACATGCTCTCCGGTGCCGCTTTCAACGCACTCCTCAAAACGCTCGAAGAGCCGCCGCCGCACGCCAAGTTCGTGTTTGCGACCACTGAAATCCGCAAAGTGCCGATCACCGTGCTGTCGCGCTGCCAGCGTTTCGATCTGCGGCGGGTCGATGCGGCGCTGCTGGTCAAGCATCTGCAGGGCATTGCCGGGAAAGAAGCGGTCACCGCCGAGACTGAAGCGCTGGCGCTGATTGCGCGTGCCGCCGAAGGCTCGGTGCGCGATGCGCTCTCGCTGTTCGATCAGGCAATTGCGCATGCCGCCGGACCGGTGCGCGCCGAAGACGTGCGGCAAATGCTCGGGCTCGCCGATCGCACCAAGATCATCGATTTGTTCGAAGCGTTGATGCGGGCCGATCTGCCGCGCGCGCTGGCCGAAGTGCGCGACCAGTACGACGCCGGCGCCGACCCCGCCATGGTGCTCGGCGATCTCGCCGAGTTCACCCATTTTGTCACCCGGATCAAAATCGTGCCGGCGCTGGCCGAAGACCTGTCGTTGACCGAAGCCGAACGGACACGCGGACGGGTCTTCGCGTCGAAGCTTTCGATGCGTGTGCTGGCGCGGACCTGGCAGATGCTCCTTAAAGGCATCGAGGAGGTCACCGCCGCCGGTCGCCCGCTCGCCGCCGCCGAGATGGTGCTCGTTCGCATCGCCTATGCCGCCGATCTGCCGACACCGGATGAAGTGATCCGTTCGATCGGCGACAATGTACGCGGCAACGGCGGTACCGCGGCGCCGCCGGGCCAACCCGCACCGCGCTCGGACCTGACGGCGCGCGCCGAAACCCAGCGCACGGAGATTCCTCGCGGCGGTACGCGCGCCGCGTTCGCGCCGGCGCCGGCGGAGATGGCGGCGGACGCTCCGGTGGCGCGCCATGAACAGGCCAACGTCGCGGCGCGGGCCCTGCAAAGCTTCGAAGAGCTGGTGGCGCTTGCGGCGGAGAAACGCGACCTCGCGATGAAGACCGCGCTCGAGCGCGAAGTGCGGCTGGTACGCTTCGAGGATGGCCGGCTTGAAATCGGGCTGGAAGCGAATGCGCCGAGGACGCTTACCGGCGAATTGTCGAAAAAGCTCTCCGACTGGACCGGCCGGCGCTGGATGGTCATCGTGTCGGCCGAGCCAGGCGCTCCCAGCCTTTACGCGCAGGCGCAGACGCGCAAGGCGGAACTCAAGGATGGCGTGCGTGGCGATCCGCTGGTGCAGGCGGTGCTGACCCGCTTTCCCGGCGCCGAGATCGTCAACGTTCGCTCGCCGGCCGACCCGGCGGCCCCGGTCGACGAGATTCCGGACGAGACATCCGGCGAAACGGGCCGTCCCGACGACGAACGATAAGCGAGTGCCGCGATGGTCGATTTCCTGGGCCTGATGAAGCAGGCCTCCGAGCTCAAATCGAAAATGGAAGCCATGCAGGCCGAGCTCGATCGCATCGAGGTCGAGGGCACGGCCGGCGGCGGGCTGCTGACGGTGAAAATGTCCGGCAAAGGCGAGATGCGAACCGCGCATGTGGACGATTCGCTGGTTAAACCGGACCAGAAGGAGATCCTTCAGGATCTCATCGTCGCCGCCCACGCCGACGCGCGCCGCAAGCTCGAAACGGTTCTGCAGGAGCGCATGCAGGTGCTCACCGGCGGATTGCCGTTGCCGCCCGGTCTGAAGTTGTTTTGATCGATGCCCGCTGTCGCCGCCGGTCCCGAGATCGAACGCCTGATCCAGCTGCTGGCCCGTTTGCCGGGGCTTGGCCCGCGCTCGGCACGGCGCGCGGCGCTTTTCCTCATCAAGAAGCGCGAACTCGTCATGGCACCGCTCGCCACCGCGCTACAGACCGCAATCGAGAAGATCGAGGTGTGCAGGATCTGCGGCAACATCGACACGCAAAATCCCTGCACGGTCTGCACCGATCCCCGGCGCGATCCGGCGGCGATCGTGGTGGTGGCCGATGTCGCCGATCTTTGGGCGCTCGAACGCGCGCACGCCATCAACGCGCGTTACCACGTGCTCGGCGGCACCCTGTCGCCACTCGACGGCGTCGGGCCGGACGACCTCACGATCGACGCGCTGGTTAAGCGCGCGCACGATCCTTCCGTGCATGAGATCATTCTCGCGCTCAATGCCACGGTGGATGGCCAAAGCACCGCACATTACGTCACGGACCTGTTGCACGACGCCAACGTCAAGGTGACGCGGCTTGCGCACGGCGTGCCGGTTGGTGGTGAACTCGATTACCTCGACGAAGGGACGCTGGCCGCCGCCATCCGCAGCCGGACGCCGTTTTAGCCATGACTTCGCAGGCTGCCTGCAAATTAGCCACCGCCCGCCCGCAGAGCGACCAGCACTTGAACCCGCGGCCCGCAGCCGGCGCGAATCCGCGTATTTCAAGGGTTTTCAGCGCTTGGCCCGCCGTTTGCATAACCGTAAATGCGATCTCGATCTCACAACTCGTGTTGAATGAGATTGCTTGGAGCCCCGGCGATCCCGGCACCGGGGCTCCATCCTTTTCTGGCGCCGCCATGCCAGTTTGGGCCCGGCCTTCGGCCGCCCTCCCCGCATGAGCGACGATATTCCGTACAACAGGGCCTTCGATCTCGTGCCCGGCCGGGCTGTCGAGGTGGCGCCGGGCGTGCGCGCGCTGGTCGCCAACAATCCGGGCCCGTTCACATTCAAGGGAACGGTCAGCTACATCGTAGGCCGCGGCAAGGTCGCGATCCTCGACCCCGGTCCGGACGATGACGCGCATATCGCGGCGCTGCTCGATGCCGTGCGCGGCCAGACCGTCACCGACATTTTCGTCACCCACACCCATCGCGACCACTCGCCGGCGGTGCCGAGGATCAAGGCCGCCACCGGCGCGACGGTCTATGCCGAGGGGCCGCACCGTCCGGCGCGCCCGCTCCATATCGGCGAGACGAACCGGCTCGACGCCAGCGCCGACATGGACTTCCGTCCCGATATCGCGCTTGCCGACCGCGCGGTTGTGAGCGGCGACGGTTGGACCATCGAGGCGCTGGCCACGCCGGGACACACGGCTAACCACATGGCGTACGCGTTGAAGGAGCCTGACCTGATTTTCTCCGGCGATCATGTGATGGCCTGGTCGACTTCGATCGTGGCACCGCCCGACGGCGCCATGAGCGACTACATGGCCTCGCTGAAAAAGCTCGCACAGCGTAGCGAGCCGCTTTACCTGCCGGGCCATGGCGGTCCGGTGCGTGACGCGCCGCGGTTCGTACGCAGCTACATCCGCCACCGGGAGGGACGCGAAGAATCAATCTTGCGGCGACTCGCCAAGGGCCCGGCCGATATTCCGACGCTGGTACGGGCGATCTATATCGGCATCGACTCGCGGCTTGTCGGCGCGGCCGCGCTCTCGGTGCTGGCGCATCTCGAAGATTTGGTGGCGCGCGGCGTCGTCGGGACCGACGGCGTACCGTCCATCGGCGGCACTTATCGCTTGACCGGAATCCCCTTGCCGGCCGTCTGATTGGGCTTCGGCGCCGGCAGTTTCTTTTCCGGCGCCGGCGTGCCGAGGACGTCGTCCACGTCCTCGATCAGCGCATTCACGTGAGCGGCATTGGCGCCGAGATCGTGCCGGCCGTACCGCGACGCCGAGCGCACGTCGATGCGCGCTCCATCGGGCGTCGCCCGTATGCGGACCACGATATCCTCGATCGGAAACCCGATGATCGGCGTGCGCGCAATCGCTTCCACGTGGCCCTCGTGCGAGACGCCTTCCTGCGGGGATCGCGCGTCGACGATCTTCCATCTTCGTTTGGTGACAACTTTGATAACGGCGTTGTACGCCTCCAACGGGGAAGCGTCGGTGAAATCAGGCTTGATGTCCGCATAGGCGGTTCGCTGCAACTCGGCGATATAAAGCCCGGCATAAGTGACCGGATTGGCATCGCGCGGCCGCAGTCGGCCGATCGCCTCGAAGCGCGGCGGATCGATCGGGTCGGTCGTCACGTCGTAGATCGCCGGCAGCCGGTAGGCCTTGAGGCCGAGATAAACCGGATAAGCGATAAGCGCGAGCCCGACAAAAAAAGCGGTCAGCGCCTCGCGGATGCCGCCGACGCCCTCCATCCAGATGGCCACGCCGGCGGCGAAAGCGAGCACGATCGCGACGACCGCCAGCGCCAGCGCGCTGATCAGCGTCGATAGGGCCGGCACGAGGTCAAGCGCTCCCGAACCCAGGATAATGACGGCAACAAACGTGGCGGCGAGCGAAAACAGCGCGATCCGCCGCGCCCAAATGGCAAGCCGCGAAGTTGGCTGTTCGGAAATCCGCTTACGCACCATCCTAGGCGCCCTTGCGGCGCTTGCCTTTCGTCTTGCCGCGCCTGATGCCGGCCATTGCTTCCAACACGGCGCAGGTCGAGGCGGTATCCTGCATGGCATAGCCGGTCGACATGGCGGCGGCGTAGATCGGCAAGGTGGCCGAAAAGAGCGGCGTCGGCGCGCCAAGCTCGCGCGCGAAGCTGCCGATGACGTCCATGTCCTTCTGCCAGATCGACACCT
>CAYVPC010000052.1:0-18783 GCA_964453555.1 uncultured Hyphomicrobiales bacterium
CGCGCTACATTTCCTGGTTTCACCACCAGATCGGCAAATACGGGCTGGAGAAGCGCGTCACCGGCGTGCACGCCATGACATTCGAGCCGGGGCAGATTTTGAAAGCCTACGATTCCGAGACGCTCGCCGCCGACGTGGCGCGGTTGTTTGCCGAGCAGGCAAAGCCGCTGGTGGCCGCCGGCTGCGACGTACTCATCCCCGGCGGCGGCATTCCGATGCTGCTGTTTTCCGCGATCCAGGGGCATGCCGTCGATGGCGCGCCGGTGATCAACGGCATTCCGATCGTGGTGAAAACGGCCGAGCTTGCGGTCAAGCTTCGAAAGCTGACCGGACTCGGCGTTAGCCGCGTTTCCGATTACGTTAAAGCCCCGCCCGAGATCATCGAGGAGTTTTTGACCAATCCGAAGGGGCTTTAATTCGCGCGGCTACTGCATCAGCTTCCACTTGCCGTCGACGAGCTTGACCAGCACCAGCGAGCGCTTGTCCACGCCGAAGCTGTCGCCAGGGTGGAAATTATAGACGCCATGCGTGCCGACCACATCCTTAGCGGTGACGAGCGCGTCGCGCAAAGCGGTGCGGAATTCCGGCGTGCCCGGCTTTGCTCCGGTCGCCAGCGCGCGTTTGGCCGAATCCAGCAACACCAGCCACCCGTCAAAGGCGTAGGGGCCGAAGGCGCCGCGCGCCGGCTCGCCGTTGGTCTTCTGATACACGGCCTGATATTCAAGCGAGATCTTCTTGGTCGGGTAGCCGTCCGGCAGTTGATCGGCGACGACCACCGGCCCGGTCGAAGCGATCACCCCCTCGACCGCGGCACCGCCGACGCGCACGAAATCCGGATTGATGATGGCCGGTGTGCCATAGATTTCCTTGCTGTAGCCGCGCTCGCGCAAAGCGATGAAAGGCAGCGCGCCGGGCGTTCCTGAACCGCCGGTCAGGACTGCATCCGGCTCAGCCGCAACGATGTGCAGCGCCTGCGCCGTCACCGACGTGTCGGCCCGGGCATAACGCTCGTTGGTCAGGATCTTGATACCGTCAGGCTCGGCGGATTTCTCCAGGCCGCCGTAAACGAGATCGCCCCAGCCGTCGCTGTAGCCGATATAGCCGACGGTCTTCACGCCGACCGTCTTCATATAGTCCACCACCACCGACACCATCAGCGTCGGCGGCTGCGGTATTGAAATCATCCACGAGCCCGGCTCGCCGGGCATGTTCACGGGAGAGATCGTGATGCACGGGACTTTCAGCTCGTGACATACGGCCGTGATCGCGATCGAGCTTGGCGTAGAGCCGGAGCCGATCAGCACGTCGACTTTATCCTGTTCGATCAGCTTGCGGGCATTGCGCGTGGCGGTTGACGGATCGGTCGCGTCGTCGAGCTGGATCAGATTGAGCTTGGTCCCGTCAACTTCGTCCTTGTAGGCAACACCGGCCGCCGCCCCCTTGGAATAGGGAATCCCGATCGAGGCGCCCGGACCGGTCATGGCGGTGATCAGGCCCACATTGATATCGGCCGCTTTCGCCGGCAACGCCATTAGCGAGACGGCCGCCGCGCTCGCAACAAAACGCAGAAATTTTTTCACGAGAAACCTCCCGAATATCCGCTATTGGACGACGTATTCCGAACACCGTGCTGGCAGACTTTTTAAGCTTGAAACAATTTTGCGGCAATGGTTTTCTTGGATCGGCGACGCAGGCGCGAAGCCGCTGGGGCACGAATGACACCTGACATCGGCCTCATCCTCGGCATCGACGGCATCGCTACCGGATCAATCTACGTCCTGGTCGGGCTTGGGCTCGTTCTCATCTTCTCGGTCACCCGCGTGGTGTTCGTGCCGTTCGGCGACATTGTCGCCTTCTCGGCGCTCACGCTCGCCGCGATGCAGCTCGGCCGCATGCCAGGCACCGTCTATCTGATCGCCACGCTGGCGGCGGTGGCGTGCCTGATCGAAACCGGCCATCACTTGCGGCGGCGTCAACCGGAGCGGATCGCGCGCGGGCTTCTTGGCTATGGCGTGTTGCCGCTGGTTCCAGCGGCCATCGCCTTCCTGACCGCGGGGATGCCTTTGCCGGCATGGGCGCAAATTCCGCTCGCCATCGCACTCGTGGTGCCGATCGGGCCGCTGATCGAACGCATCGCGCTGCGCCCGCTTGCCGATGCATCCGTTCTCCTTCTCCTCGTCGTCTCGGTGGCGCTGACCTTCGGCCTGTCCGGCCTCGGGCTATTGTTTTTCGGTCCCGAAGGTTTCCGTACCAAGCCGCTGACGAACGAGATCTTCCGCTACGGCGCGATCATTGTCACATCGCAGACGCTGTTGATGGTGGCGACCGCGGCGGTGTTCAGTGTGCTGCTGTTTCTATTTTTTGAGCAAACGCTGATCGGCAAGGCGTTGCGCGCGACATCGATCAATCGCATCGGGGCGCGCATCGTCGGCATCCGGCCGGCCAGCACGGCGACGCTTGCGTTTTCGCTTGCGTCGTTGCTCGGCGCCATCTCCGGCATTCTGATCGGGCCGACCACGACATTGTATTATGACTCCGGCTTCATCATCGGGCTCAAAGCCTTCGTCGGAGCGATCATTGGCGGACTCGCGAGCTATCCGGGCACCGCGCTCGGGGCGCTGTTCATCGGCATTCTCGAAAGCTTCGCGTCGTTCTGGGACAGCTCATTCAAGGAAGTGGTTGTCTTCGGCGTTCTCATTCCGGTGCTGCTGTGGCGTTCGCTTTCGCTTGGCCAGGTCGACGAAGAAGACGAGGAGGTCGAGGGATGACGCGGCGCGCCGGGATGGTGCTGGCGCTCGCCGTGATCGTGCTATTGGCGGCGGCGCCGCTCTACGTGGCCTCGTTCACCATCACGTTGCTCAATTATATCGGCATCTACGCGCTGGTCGCGCTCGGTGTCGTATTGCTCACCGGTTTCGGCGGTCTGACGTCGTTCGGCCAGGCCGCGTTCGTCGGCATCGCGGCCTACGGAACGGCTTGGCTGACGACCGCGCAAGGCGCTTCGCCGTGGCTCGGGCTCGTCTTTGCGCTCGCCTTGACCGGCCTGGTCGCCGCAGTGCTCGGCGCCGTGACATTGCGGCTCGGCGGACACTATCTGCCGCTCGGGACGGTCGCGTGGGGTCTCGCGATCTTCTTTCTGTTCGGCAATTTCGAAGCGCTCGGCCACCATAACGGCATCGCCGGCGTGCCGCCGATCTTCATCGGCTCGGTTTCGCTCGAGTCGACCGCCACGATCTACTATCTGATCTGGGGCGCGCTCATTGCCGCCACGATTCTGGTCGCAAACCTCCTGGAATCGCGGGAAGGCCGTGCCATCCGCAGCTTGCGGGGCGGCGTCGTGATGGTCGAGAGCCTCGGCATCAGCGTATTTCGTATCCGGCTCGTCACTTTTGTAATCGCCGCGCTGCTGGCCGGGCTTTCGGGCTGGCTCTACGCCCACATGAGCCGGTTCGTCAGTCCGACGCCGTTCGATCTGCGCATGGGTATCCAGTATCTGTTCATGGCGATCGTGGGCGGGTCGGGGCATATTCTTGGCGCCGTGGTCGGCGCCACCCTCATCACCTTGCTGCAAAACGCCCTGCAGGACGTGCTGCCGCATTTCTCGCGCAACGGCGAGCAATTGGAAGTAATCGTATTCGCAATCATCTACGTGCTGGCGCTGCAATTCGCCCGCGGCGGCGCGATGCCGTTTTTGTTGCGCCTTGTTCCCGCCGGAGCGAAGCCGCCGATCGCGTTGGCCACGCCGTTGCCGCGCCGCGCCATGCCGCAAGGCGGCGCTCCACTCCTGATCGTCGAGCGCTTGCTCAAGCGCTTTGGCGGATTTGAAGCGGTCAGCCGGGTCGGTTTTGAGCTACGCGCCGGCGAGATCGTTGGACTGATCGGCCCCAACGGCGCAGGCAAGAGTACGGTGTTCAACCTGATCACCGGGGCGTTGCCGACCGACGACGGCAAAATCACTTTCCTCGGGCAGGACATTACGCACGCCGGCCAGCGGCGCATTGCTGAAGCGGGAATCGCCCGCACCTTCCAGCATGTGAAATTACGACCGAGCCTGTCGCTGATCGACAATGTATTGCTCGGGACGTACCTGCGCACCCGCGCGGGCTTCTTCCAAGGCGCGTTCCGGCTCGACCGCACCGAAGAAAGGTGTGCCCGTTTCGAGGCGCTTACCCAACTCAAGCGCGTCGGCCTCGGCAGCGGTCCGCACGATCTCGCCGGCAATCTGCCGCTCGGCCGCCAGCGCATCCTTGAAGTCGCCCGCGCACTTGCCGCCGATCCGGCGCTGATCATCCTCGACGAGCCGGCCGCCGGTTTGAGCCGCCCGGAAAAAATGGCGCTCGCCGATTTGTTGCGCTCCTTGCGCAAGGAAGGCGTCACCGTCCTTCTGGTCGAACATGACGTCGAATTCGTTATGGGGCTCGTCGATCGTATCGTGGTGATGGATTTCGGCTCAAAGCTGGTCGAGGGCACGCCGGCGGCCGTGCGGGCCGATCCGCGCGTGCAGGAAGCCTATCTCGGAAGCGTGGCATGAAGGCGCTGCTTGAAATAGAAGACCTGCACGTCGCCTACGGCAAGGTCGAAGCCGTGCGCGGCGTCGGCCTGACCATGCAGCCGGGGCAGATCGTGACCGTGATCGGCCCGAATGGCGCCGGCAAAACTACCCTGCTCGCCGCCGCCGCGGGGCTGCTGCGCTCGCGCGGCCGGGTGATTTATGATGGCGTCGACCTTGCGCATGTCGACGTCGAGGAGCGGGTCGAGCGCGGCTTCTGCCTGGTGCCGGAGCGGCGTGAATTGTTCGGTGACATGGCGGTCGCCGACAATCTTCTGCTCGGCGCCTATGCGCGTCGCCGCAACGGATCGGACGTGAGACAAAGCATGCAACAGGTGTTCGCGCGATTCCCCCGTCTCGCCGAGCGGCAGCGGCAAAAGGCGCAGACGCTCTCCGGCGGCGAACGGCAGATGCTGGCGCTCGGCCGCGCACTGATGGCGCAACCGCGCCTCCTCCTGCTCGACGAGCCGAGCCTCGGGCTCGCCCCGCTGATGGTGCGCGAAATTTTCCGCATTGTCGCGTCGCTGCGCGAGCTGGGGGTATCGATACTTTTGGTCGAGCAAAACGCCCGCGCCGCACTGGAGACCGCGGATTACGGCTATGTTCTGGAGATGGGCGAAATTGCCCATCAGGGTCCGGCAAAAATGCTTGCGCACGACACGCGCGTGGCCGCCACGTATCTCGGCGGAACCGGCTGATGGCGGCGCGCGGTTACGACGATGTCGTGCTGGCCGCGCCGGTGACGATCCCCTATGTCCGCTATTCCACCAAGGGCGCGCACTGGTTTCTCGGCCGCGCGCTGGCTGAACTCGTCGCCGCCGCGAAGATGCCGAAAGAACGGATCGACGGACTCGCGGTGGCAAGTTTTACGCTCGCCCCCGATACCGCTGTCGGCCTAACTCAGCATCTCGGATTGACCTTGCGCTGGCTTGATGATGTGCGCATGGGCGGCGCGTCGGGCATCGTTTCGATCCGGCGTGGCGCGCGCGCCGTGCAAAACGGCGACGCCGACATCGTCGCCTGCATCGCCGGCGACACCAACCGTACCGACAGCTTTCGCCGCGCCACGGCGACGTTCAGCCAATTCTCCCAGGACGCGGTTTACCCCTATGGCTCGGGCGGGCCGAATGCCAGCTTTGCATTGCTGACCGCGTATTACATGCGCGAGCACGGCGCGACGCTTGAGGATTTCGGCAAGCTCTGCGTCGCCCAACGCAACAACGCGCTCAAAAACTCGCTGGCGCTGTTCAAGAAACCGCTGACGCTCGACGACTATCGCAACGCGCGGCTTATCGCCGATCCGCTGCGCCTGTTTGACTGTGTCATGCCGTGCGCCGGCGCGGAGGGCTTTCTGGTCATGCGGCGGGAGACCGCGCAAGAGCTCGGCCTGCCGTTCGCGCGCCTGCTCGGCGCGGTCGAGCGGCACAACGCCTTTCCCGACGATCCGATCCAGGATCGCGGCGGCTGGGCGCTGGATCGCGACGCGCTTTATGCGCAGGCGGGCATCGGGCCCGCCGATATCGACTTTCTCGAAACCTATGACGACTATCCGGTCATCAACGTGCTCCAATTCGAGGGACTTGGCTTTTGCCCGGAAGGCGGCGGCGCCGATTTCATTCGCGCCAATACCTTTGAGGTTGCCGGCACTTTTCCCTTCAACACCTCGGGCGGCCAATTGTCGGTCGGCCAGGCCGGCGCGGCCGGCGGACATCTCGGCATCGTCGAAGCCATCCGCCAGCTCACCGGCCAACCGCTGGGTGCGCGCGTGCCGGACGCCAAATACGGGCTTGTCTCCGGGTTCGGCATGATCAATTACGACCGCGGGATTTGCAGCGGCGCCGCTGTGCTTGCCGCAGCCTGATTTATACTGGCAATCCGAGGAAAACCTGTGTCGCAAGTGGTGAAAAGGCCAAAGCGCAGAAATCCGGTCGAGCGGACGCGGCTGCCGACGCTGCCGCCGGCGGCGAGGAGCCGCGTCGCGCTCGGGCTCACGGCTGCGGCGGCACGTGGCCCGTTGGAGTTGCAGGTCTGCCGCGATTGCGGCGCCGTGCAATATCCGCCGCGCGAAGTCTGCCGCGCCTGCCTGTCGCATCGCCTCGTCTGGCGGTCGCAAACCGGCCATGGCGAGCTTATCAGTGAGACGGTGCTGCGCGCCGCCCAGGAATTGTATTTCCGCGAGCGGCTGCCATGGCGCATTGGCAACGTGCGTCTCGATGCCGGCGTCAATATCGTGGCTTACGTCCATGACAGGGTCGGCGCTCCGCCTGTTCGCGTGCGGGTCGAGGCCGCGCTCGACCGCGCCGCCCAGGCGGTGCTTGTCGCCATGCCGGACCAAGGGAGGCCTCACTTGTCGGACGATCCGAAGCTCCGCGAAATGACCTGCGATCCGCGCGGGCGCAAAGTCCTGATCACCGATGCCAAGTCGGCGGCCGGACAGGCGACCGCGCGCGCGCTGGCGGCGGCCAGCGCCGATCTGATCTGGATCGGCGTAGCCGAGCCATGGAAGAAGGCCGCAGGGTTCGACGGCTTGCGCGACCTGCCGCAGGCGAAATTCGTCCCGCTCGACGTGACCGACAGCCGTTCCGTGCGCGCGCTTGCCGGCGAGATCGGTGGCAAGGTCGACATCCTCGTCAACACCAGCGACTGCCACCGTACCTTTTCGCTGGCGTCGCGGCATGGCGTCGAAACCGCACAGCTTGAAATGGACATCAACTATTTCGGCCTACTGCGGCTCGCGCAGGAATTCGCGCCGGCACTCAAGGCGCGCGCCGCCGACGGCGCTACAGGTGCCGTCGCCTGGGTCAATGTGCTGTCGATCTTCGCGCTATCCAACTATCCGCCGCACGGCACCTATTCCGCCTCGAAGGCAGCGGCCTTGTCGCTGTCGCAAAACCTGCGTGCGGATCTGCGTCCGTCGGGCCTGCGTGTGATCAATCTGTTTCCCGGCCCGATCGACGACGAATGGGATCAACTCGAAATGCCGCCGAAGCTCTCGCCTGCCGCGCTGGCGGCCGCCGTGGTCGACGCTCTCAAAGGTTCGGTCGAGGATGTCTATCCCGGCGATGTGGCGCAGGACTGGCTCGCCCGGCATCTGGAAAGCCCGAAAACGCTCGAGCGCGAACTCGGTGAGACTAGTCGATGAAAGCAACGAAGAGGAAAAACGCCCGCGCAAAGGGCGCGCCGAAAGCGGCTGCGCGCAGGCCCGCGCCTGCGGTTCGCGCCAATCTCAGCCTTCTCGCGTCCGGCGGCGCGCGATTGATCGACCTGACCCAGACTCTTTCGCCCGACTTTCCAACCATCGTGTTACCGCCCGAATTCGGCCAATGCCGCCCGTTTCGCATGGAGGAAGTCTCCCGTTACGACGAGCGCGGGCCCGGCTGGTACTGGAATAATGTCAGCTTCGGCGAGCACAGCGGCACCCATTTCGACGCCCCTATCCACTGGATTTCCGGACGCGATCTGCCGCGTAACTCGGTCGATACAATGCCGATCGAGCATTTCATCGCGCCGGCAAACGTCATCGATTGCAGCGCGCAGGCGAAAGCCGACGCCGACTTCCTCCTGAACGCGGCGCATGTAGAGGCCTGGGAGCAGCGGCACGGCCGCATCCCCGCCGGTTCCTGGGTGCTGATGCGCACCGATTGGTCAAAGCGCAAGGATCCGGTCGCCTATCAGAATCTCGACGAGACCGGCCAGCACACGCCGGGCCCCGATCCCGACTGCGTGCGCTTCCTCGTTCAGGAACGTGACGTGCTCGGTTTTGGCACCGAGACCATCGGCACCGATGCTGGCCAGGCCGCGCACTTTGCGCCCCCCTACCCGTGTCATTATTACATGCATGGCGCCGGCAAATACGGGCTGCAATGCTTGTGCAATCTCGATCTTTTGCCGGCAACCGGCGCGGTCATCGTCGCCGCACCGCTGAAAATATTGCAGGGCAGCGGCAGCCCGCTGCGGGTTTTTGCTATCGTACCGCGAAGTAAGAAAAGCCGCCTAGTGCGGCGGATTTGAAGTTCCTACACTTTGGCGGGAAACTCGTTTAGGAACTTCAAATCCAAAGGCCGCACTAGAATTATAGAATTGCTGGTGTCCCTTTAATTCCGAAGTTCGCACAAGAATTGGCCGCGACCACTTGCGAACTTCGGAATTGGGACACCAGGGAGGCGCGTGCATGAACGTCTACGATCTCAAGGATCGCGTCGCCATCGTCACCGGCGGCGCGCAGGGAATAGGGCTTGCGGTAGCGACCCGCATCCTCGGCTCAGGCGGCAAGGTCAGCATCTGGGATCGCGACAAGGCGCTCCTCGACGAGACGGTCAAGCGGCTCGGCAAGCCGGATCACGTGCGCGGCTTGCCGGTGGATATTTCTGATCTCGCCGCCGTCGAAGCCGCCACCAAAGCCACGCTCGCGCATTTCGGCAAGATCGATATCCTGATCAACAACGCCGCCATCGTCGGCCCGAACGCCAATACGTGGGAATATCCGCCGGATGCTTTTCGCGACGTGGTCAATGTCGGGCTGGTCGGCACGTTTTATTGTTGCCGCACAATCGTGCCGCACATGATCGCCGCGAATTACGGGCGCATCGTCAATCTAAGCTCGGTTGCCGGCAAGGAAGGCAATCCGAAGGCGCCGGCCTACAGCTCGATGAAAGCCGGCGTGATTGCGCTGACCAAATCGCTTGGCAAGGAGCTTGCCGGCTATAACATCGGCGTCAATTGCGTCACGCCCGCGGTCGCCAAGACCACGCTGGCGCTGAGCCAGGCGCCCGACTTTTTGGCCATGATCGTCTCGAAAATTCCGCGCGGCCGCATGCTCGAACTCGACGAAGCGGCGTCGATGATCTGTTTCCTCGCCAGCGCCGAGAATTCGTTCACCACCAGCGCGGCGTTCGACCTGTCCGGCGGTCGCGCGACCTATTGAGACAAAGGCAAGCACCGCATGAGCGTAAAACTTTATTATTCTCCCGGCGCGTGCTCGCTGGCGCTGCATATCGTGCTGGAGGAAGTCGGCGACCGCTTCGAGCTTTCCCGCGTCGACATCGGTTCCGGCCAGCAAAACAGTCCGGAATTCCTCCGCATCAATCCGAAGGCGCGCGTGCCGGCGCTTGCCGACGGCGACTGGGTGCTGACCGAAGCACCGGCGATCCTGCGCTATATCGCGGCGCGCCATCCGGCGTCGGGGCTGTGGCCGTGGGATCCGCGCGAGGAAGCGCGCTGCGCCGAGTGGCTCAACTGGCTGTCGTCTACCATCCAGCCCGCTTTCGTCCACGTCCGCCGCGCCGCGCGCTACGCCTCCGACCCGCGCGCGATCGACGACGTTGCCGCGACCGGCAAGAAGAACGCCTATGATTTATGGAAAGCGGTCGAGGAGAAAATCGGCGCCGGACCATGGGCGCTGGGCGAACGCTACAGCGTGGCCGATCCGCTGCTCATGGTTTACTGGATTTGGGGCCGCGGGGCCGTGCTCGGCTTCGATATGCCGAACGACTTCCCGCACTGGACCGCGCATGCGCGCCGCCTCGCCGCGCGGCCGGCGGTGCAGCGCGCGTTCGCGGGCGAGGGTTTGGCGCTGCCGTCGTGAACTTTCTCGTCAGCGCCGCTATCACCTCGTCCGTTTTCGTCACCGCCGCGACGTTGGGTGAGCGCGTATTGCACCGAGGCGCGGTGGCATCAACCAGCAAAGACCTTCTTAATTTGTGATTTTTCTTCCGCTCTTGTGGGCAGCAACGGACATCGCCGAACGTGCTGCTGGCTCGTTCAGATAGCGAACGACCCAGAGCGACAGTTTGGTGCGAATTTCCGGTGCAATGAAGCATCGATGATGTCGCCTAGGATGCCGCAGGCGGAATGCACCACCACGCTCAGATTCGACCACTCTTCACTCACCGGCTCTCGGTACTTCGCCATTACGAGCATGACAATCCGAAGTGAGCAATTTTGAACAGACGGCTACTGCCATCGAGCGCATGCAGGCAGCATCCGGTATTTTGGATTCTGCAAATCTATGCCAAAAGCCAGCTTACCGCTCAGAAATCTGCGGGGGACGCTCATCGTCCTAATTTTGTCATTCCATTCCTTTTCAGCCTATATCGTATCGCAGCCCGCTCACCCCTTGGCCTTCGATAGTGCTCACTACGATGGTTGGAGGGCTTTCCCGATCATCGATAACGAGCGTTGGATCGGATTCGATGTGTTTTGTGCATTTCAATTTCTCTACCTGATGCAACTGATGTTCTTTCTTTCCGGACTTTTTGTCTGGCCAAGTTTGCTGCACAAGGGGTGGAAATCGTTTTTGGGTCACCGCATCTTGCGGCTCGGCGTGCCATTCATGTTGGGGACGTATCTTTTGATGCCGGTTGCTTTTTATCCGGTATTTCGTGTCACGGCGGTTGATCCGAGCTGGTCCTCGTTTTGGTCGCACTGGTCAGCTCTGCCAATCACGCCAAGTGGCCCGATGTGGTTCTTGTGGTTCTTGATTGCGCTGAATATTGGCGCCGCTGTGCTCTTCCGACTGGCGCCGAGCACAAGTCATTTCTTAGCGCCGCTTTTTGCCAAAGCCGTGGGTCGCGCTCACACCGGAGGATTTTTCATTGTCGTAATCTGCGTTTCGGCAGTCGCTTACTTCCCGTTATCCGCTATCTATCCACCATGGAAATGGGTCGGATTCGGCCCGTTCGAATTTCACCCGGTCTTTGCTCCACAATTTATAATCTACTTTTTTTTGGGCCTCGCTGTTGGAGCATGCGGCTACGAACGCGGCCTGCTTTACGTGAACGGAATGCTCGCCCCGCGCTGGGCAATGTGGGTTATCGGCAGCTTCGCGTCCTTCTTGCTGTGGGTCATTCTGACGTTGCTGATTATGAAAGTACCGGGTGCATCGGCGGCCGGGCTGCGCGTCGCAGGCGATGTCGGCCTGGTGATTTTCGTTGGGGCTGCCTGTTTCAGTATGACAGCGGTCTTCATGCGCTTTGCTACCGTCCGCTGGCCGATCATCGACAGCATTTCAGAGAATGCCTACGGCATCTATTTCTTTCATTATGTGTTCGTGCTGTGGCTGCAATTTACGCTGCTTGGCCTCGCAATCCCTGCTATTGGCAAAGGCTTGGTTGTACTCATCGTCACCCTAATATTGAGTTGGGCGGCAAGCGTTGGTACAAATCGGATTCTAGCAAGTACCCGCCTTTTGCTGGGACGCGAGGCTATATTGTTTAGAGCGCCCTCAACTGGAAGCGGCCGCGTTTCGGAGACCCAGTTTTCCGATTAAGAATTTTGCGACAATCGACCAGGACGAAAGCAGTCCCCCTCTCCACCTCATATTTCTAGCGTCTTGTTGACCCATCGCTCCACTTTAGTGCGGCGCAACGATTCGGTCGCTTCCGGGAGATAGGCGGACATTGGCGGACATTGCAAATCCGTCGCTCCTGGCGATTAACGCATTCGCGGCGCTGCAAAAGTGTGGTCGCTATCGGATCAACAGCGGACAAACTGCGCCGTCGGGCTTAACCGGCTCCGCAGCGTTTTGACCCAAAACTGACATCGCGGCCAAGGAGCCGCGCGGCCCTACCAAAAACTCAAAAAACAGGAGCGGTTAAAGCAGACTTCCTGACCGGCAGCGACGCCGGATATCAACGGCAGGCAACAAAACCGACTGCTACCCTACCAAAAAACCAAAAAGTAATTGATGTCAGCAGCCCCTCCTGGGGAAAGTAGGTTCTGGCGCTGCTGAGACGGTAAAAAGTCACCATTTTTTTGCGTCGTAGCGAATGACGCGAATGGCCCATAGCGGCATTTCGCTGCGAGGCACGAACTTGTCGGCTTTTGGGCGAAAGCGGACTCTCGTGAGCCGTCCGCCCTGACGCTTTTATGAGTTCACGACCTAACTCAGCGCCGCGATCACCTCGTCGGCTTTCGTCACCGCCGCAACGTTGGTGAGCGCGTATTGCACCGAGGCGCGGTGCCAGTCGGCGTTCATGGTCGAGCAGCAATCCTCCGGCACGACGACGAAATAGCCCTTGTCAGCCGCGGTCCGGCTGGTGTGCTCAACCGACATATTGGTCCAGGCGCCGGTATTGATCAGCGTGTCGCGGCCGCCCGAGCGCAGCACGATTTCAAGGTTGCTGCCCTCGAACGCGCTCATGCGGATCTTCTCGACGACGTGGTCCCCCGGCTGTGGCTCCAGCCCGGGCGCCGGCGCGGCGCCCCAGGTGCCGCGCACCATCGCCTTGGAATCGACCAGCCCTTCGAACAATGGCGCGTTGAGCGTAACGCCGGGCGCACCCGGCTCGACCACGAACCAGACGTGAATAATCATCACGCCGCGCGACCGGCAGATATCCGCCAGGCGGCGGATATTCTCGACTACATTCTGCTCGCGCGCGTGCTGCGGCGCGCCGGACGAGGCAAACGCGCCGCCATCCATCATCACGTCGTTCTGCATGTCCTGGATGATCAACGCGCAGCGCGACGGATCGAGCCGGAGCCCCTCTTTGGCGGTCGCGCTGGCGCGCTCGGGCTGCGACGAGGCTGAAGACGAGGAAACGCCCGCCGCACTCGACGCACTCGCCTTCATGAACGGCTCGATGTGCGGGCCGATCTTGGTGCGCACTGCATAGAGCGAATGCGTCGCGCACATGAACAACGTGCGCCAGTCGGACTTGCCCCAGTGCAGATTGGCGACGAGTTCCGGTACCTTGACCTTGCCGAGAAGCGCGCCGGAGCGCGAATAGACCCACACGCCGCCGGGCGCCGTCACCCAGACATTGCCGGCGCTGTCGCATTTCATGCCGTCGGGCACGCCGGGCTCGAGCTCGGAGCGGATGCCTGAAGCGAAGATGCGGTCGGGACCGAGCGTGCCGTCGGCATTGACGTCGAACGCTCGAATGAGCGCGCGTACCGTGTCGTTGACATAAAGGATGCGCTCGTCGGGCGAGAAGCACAGGCCGTTCGGCTGCTCGAACAGATTGCGGTCGACCACGAGTTGCGGCGCCCCGCCGCCCGGCGGCACCCGATAGACGCCCTGAAAGCCGAGCTGGCGCGGCCGCTCGACGCCGTAAACCGGCATGCGGCCATACCAAGGGTCGGAAAAATAGATCGAGCCGTCGGAACGCACGCACACGTCGTTGGGAGAATTCAGTTCCTTGCCGTCGAAATGCGAGGCGAGGACGTCCCGCCGACCGTCGCGCTCGCGCACGAGACTTGAGGTCGCGTGTTCGCAGATAACCAGCCCGAGATTGGCGTCGTAGGTCATACCGTTGCACTTGTTCGACGGTTTCATCACCTCGCGCACGCCGCCGCGCTCGTCCCAGCGCCGCCGCACGTCGGCCGGCATGTCGGAGAACAGCAGATACTGGTCGCGCGGATGCCAGATTGGCCCCTCGGTGAAGGTAAACCCGCCCGCCAGCTGCTCGACCGGCGCGTCGAGGTCGATCAGATCGGCGAACTCGCGCCGTTGCGCGGTATGGCTGCTCATCGGACGCCTCCCTCGGTCACGCCGGGAACCAATTGCGTTTCGGCAGCGACTGAACTGTCGGGCCTGGCACCGAATCTTGCAGGCGGCCGACCACCTGCCCGGCCTCGATGATCGCCGGCCGGTCGTGCACCGGCAGCACGAAGCGCGAGCGCGCGACGACCTTCTTGATCGCGGCTTTCTCCTGCCGCTTGGTGGTGCCGTGATTGCCGGTGACGCGCGGTTCCATGTCGCTAATCTCGCGGAACGGCTCGACCAACTGGTCGTTGATGTCGTAGAGGACGTCGCCGCAGATCGTCGCGACGCCTTCCGCGGTATGCACGATCACGTTCATCGATCCTTCGGTATGACCGCCGGCGGCCTCGCAGATTAGCCCGGGCATCAATTCGGTCGGCCCGGAGACTTCGAGATCGAGGAAGCGCAGCGCCCCTTTGGTGTGCAACCGGTCGATCAGGTGCTTGATATCGACCGCCGGGTATTGCGGGTGCATCAGCCCGGAGACGGAATATTCCAGCTCCTTGCGATTGAGGACGACCGCGGTGTTCATGGGGAAAAGATCGTCCTTGCCGGCGTGATCGATATGCAAATGCGTGTGCAGCACGTAACGCACGTCGCCGAGCTTGAGGCCGTGCTTCTTCAGCTGGTTCTCGATCATGGTCTCATGCGATTGCATGCCGCGCATGCCGAGCGTTTCCATGATCTGGTTGGAGCGATAGCCGGTATCGACAACGACCGGCCAGGTGCCGCCGAGAATAAGAAAGCCGAGCGTCGGCACCCGGCGCGTGCGGCCGCAATCGCGCCCGAGCACGAGGAAGCTCGATTCCAGTTCGATATCGCCGTAGTCGAGGATTTTGATTTCGAGCGCCATACGCTTACCCTCCCCCTTGTCGGGGTCACTGCCCCTCTTTTAGTTAAGCCGATAAACCCTCATCGCCGTGTCGTGCATCGCCGCGCGCTCCGCCTTCGCGCCGAGCGGCTCGAATGCTGACCGAAACGCGGTTGCGAGCGGCGCATAGCCGGTCCACAATTTCTCCACCGGGAAATTCGAGCCGAACAGGCAGCGCTCGGCGCCGAACATGGCGACGGTCTCGCCCACGATCGCAGCGATATGCCGCGGGTCGTTCTTGTGGATGAAGGTGCCGAGAGCGGACAGCTTCGAGACCATGTTCGGGCAGGCCGCGAGCTTGCGCATACCGGCGCGCCATTTGTCCCAGCCGGCCGACGAAACGTCTTCCAGCATGCCGGCGTGCTGCAGGATGAAGGTCACATTTGGCGCGCTTTTCGCAAGTTCGGCGGCGCCATCCATCTGGCCGGTGAAGACCTGTAGATCGAAGCTCCAGCCGTAATCAGCGAGCCGCGCGACGTTCTTCTGCAAGATTGGAGCGCGCGCCAGATCGGGACCGGACGCGAAACGGTATTGCGGATTTTCGTGCCACTGCAATTGCATGCGGACACCGCGCATGCCGCGATACTTCTTCAGCCGGTCGAGCTGCGGTCGTACGTCCGGCACCAGGAAATCGGAATAGCCGACGATCGCCTGCGGGAAGCCGGTCTCGTCGGCGGCCTGCTGCACGTAGGCGACTTCGTCCTCGAAGCGATCCTTGGCCCAATTCGCCTGCACATAAACCGATTTGACCACGTCGCTATCGGCGATGTCGGAGATGAATTCGCCGATCGGATAATCGCGCCTTATCGCCTCATATGGGCCGAAGATGCGCGGCTGCATCGGCCCGTCGAGCCACGGCAGATCCTTCCGCCGCCAGATATGATGATGCGCGTCGATAATCGGCGTCATGCCGCCTCGCTTGCCATGTCGAGGACGCTGTCACAGATGGCATCGATCGAGCCGCCGTCGCCGAGCTTGTCGAGGAACGGGCGCGCCGCGACCAGTCCGGCGGTGCGCGCTTCGAAACCAGGATCGGCGGCGAGCGGTGTGAGCCAGACGATCCGCCAGGCGAGCCGGGCGAGTCGCGCGACCGCGTCCGCCATCGCGGTCGGATCGCCGCGCTCAAGCCCGTCCGAGAGCACGATCAGCGCCGCGCCGCGCGCCAGCGCCGCAAAGCGCGGAACGGCGAGGAAAGCGTTGAGCGCGTCGCCGATGCGGGTGCCGCCATCCCAGTCGGCGACCAGGAGCGAAGCGGTGGCGAGCGCCTGCTCGCGGTTGCGCAGACGCAGCGGTCGGGAAATGCGCGTCAGCCGCGTCCCCATGGTGAAGACCTCAACCGAGGCCGCGGCGCGCGTCAGCGCATGCGCGAACGCCAGATGCGCCTGCGTGCGTTCCTTCATCGAGCCGGAAACGTCGATCAGCACGACGATACGGCGCTGCCGCAGCCGGCGCCGGCGGTGGCGCAGGCGAATAAACTCGCCGGCGTTGCGCATGGCGTCGCGAAACATGCGGCGGGCATCGGCTGCGGTGCCACCGCGTCCCGACCGCCAGCGATAGCCGCGCCGGCGCGGCACGCGGTTCGGCAATTCGCGGGCGAAACGGCGCAAGGTCTCGCCCTCGCTGCCCGGCGCAAGGCGACGCGCGGTGAGCCGTTCGGCCTCGGTCGCCTGCGCGCCGGATTCGCGCGTCTCGTCGCCGAACAGCGGTTCCGGGCCGACCGTAGAATCCTCGGCCGCGCGCATCGGCTCGTCCTCGCTCGGCGCCGCCTCCGGCACGATGCTTTGCGCGCCGAGAAAATGCGCGTCGAACAACGCATCGAAATCGGCGAAGCGCTCCGGCGGCGGCGCGAGTGTCGCGCGCGAGGCGCGGCGGATATCGTCGATGCTGTTCGGCCCAAGAAGCTCGATTGAAGCGAGCCAGGCCATGGTTTGCTCCGGCGCAATCGCAAAGCCTGCGCGGCGCAGCAGGGCTGCAAATTCGACGAAGTGCGCGATCGGACGCGTCAAGTCATTCACGCCTGCGCCTCCACCAGGATGGCATCGATCTTCGGCGCGATGTGGACGAGGTCGTCCTCGTCCTTGAGCACGACGCCGAGCGAGCGTTTGAACGCTTCCGGCCAGCGCGCGCCCTGCTCGTTGAGCAGGCTCGCCGCTTCCGCCCATTCGACCGCTTCGGCGATCCCCGGCAGCTTGGCGAGCGGCTCACGCCGCAAGCGCCCGACCGCGGCGACTACCGCGCGGGCGGCCCGCTCGCTGACGCCGGACGCCCGCATCATGATGATGCGCATCTCTCGCTCTGGCGACGGGTAGTCGATCCAGTGGTAGACGCACCGGCGGCGCAACGCTTCGTGCAGTTCGCGCGTGCGGTTCGAGGTCAGGATCACGACCGGCCGCTCATAGGCGCGGATGGCGCCGCGCTCCGGGATCGAAATCTGGAAGTCGGACAAAAATTCGAGCAGGAAGGCTTCGAATTCGTGGTCGGAACGATCGATTTCGTCGATCAAAAGCATGGTTTCCTGCGGCCGCCGCAAACAGGCGAGCATCGGCCGCTCGATCAGGAATTCGTCGCGGTAGATATCGGTATGGCCGCCAGCTTCGCTTTCCTGCCGGAGCGCCAGCATCTGGCGCGGAAAATTCCATTCGTAAAGCGCGGCCGCGGCGTCGATGCCTTCGTAGCATTGTAGGCGAAGGAGCGTGCGGCCGAGCACGCCGGCGATCGCTTTCGCCGCTTCCGTCTTGCCGACGCCGGGTGCGCCTTCGAGCAACAACGGCTTGCCGAGCGCCAGCGCGAGATAGGCGGCGGTCGAAAGTTCTTCGTCGGCGAGGTAATAGGCGGCGCGCAGCGCTTCTTCGAGGCCGCGGGGGCTGTCGATCCCGACGATCTTGTGACGGACCGCCATGCGTCGTTACCGCGCGCGCGGCTGCGCCGCCGCGCCGCCACGCGCCTTCAGCGCCCGCAGGATTTTTTCCGGCGTGATCGGGATCTCATTAATGCGCACGCCAACCGCGTTGAATACCGCGTTGGCGACCGCCGGCAGCACCGGATTGGCGCACATCTCGCCCGGCCCCTTGGCGCCGAACGGGCCGTCCGGAGCGGGGCGCTCCAATACGATAATATCGTGCGGGCAGACGTCGCCCGGACCGGGCATCAGGTATTCGTTGAAGTCGCGCGGCCCATCACGGGTGTTCGGGTAATACGGCTCCGGCGTCTCGTAGAGCGCGTGGCTCATGCCCATCCATGAGCCACCGACCAGCTGTTGCTCCACAAGCTTGGGATTGATCGCGCGCCCGATCTCGTAGGTACTGGTCATTTTCAGCACGGCGACTTCGCCGGTCTCATCGTCGACCTCGACTTCGGCGATCAGGCAGGCATGCGCATAGCAGGTCGCCGGCGACATCTCGCCGGTTTCCGGATCGACGTCGGACAGCGGGACGAGAAAAATGCCGCGCCCCGAGATGGTCTTGCCCTGGCGGAACTGCGCCGCGATGGCGACGTCGCGCACCGAGATCGAGCGATGCGGCGCGCCCTTGACGCGGATCGAGCCCTTGCCGTCGGTTTCGAGGTCGCCGGGATCGACTTCGAGCTCTTCGGCCGCGGCCTCCAGCATGACGGCACGCGCCTCGCGCGCCGCTGTCATCACCGCGTTACCGACGCGATGCGTGCCGCGCGAGGCAAATGAGCCCATGCAATGCGGCCCGGTATCGGAATCGGCGGTGTCGACATAAACGTCCTCCACCGGCACGCCGAGTGTCTCGGCGCAAATCTGCCGCGTCACCGATTTCATCCCCTGCCCCAGATCGATCGAGGAGAGCGCAACGGTGAACTTGCCGGTCGGGTTGGAATGAACCAGCGCCTGGCTTGGATCGCCGCCGAGATTCA
>CAYVPC010000053.1:0-18730 GCA_964453555.1 uncultured Hyphomicrobiales bacterium
GGCCATTCCCAGGTGGCGATGGCGAGATGGATCTTGTTGTTCTGCGCCGAGACGCCGAGTTGCTGCGAGCCGCGCCAGGCGATCGGTCGCACATAGGCGTCCTTTTGATTGTTCTTTTCGAGCACGAGTCGCTTCGCGGCGTCGATCTCGGCGACGCTGTAGGGAATTTCGAAATCCATCAATTGCGCCGAGCGCTTCAGGCGCTCGGAATGCTCGGTGCCCTTGAAAATCTCGCCGTCATAGGCGCGCTCTCCCTCGAACACCGCGCTGGCGTAATGCAGGCCGTGCGTCAGCACGTTAATCTTGCAGTCGGCGGTCGCAACGAGCTTGCCGTCGAACCAGACCAAGTCTGGACGCTGGTCGAAGGGCACTGCCATGGCATTGCCTCCCTGGGCATGGATGGCCCGCTCCGTGCCGGAATTTGCCCCGCGCATTTCGGGCCTTGCGCTCGGCCGTGGGCTCTTTTGCCTCGGGAGACGACTCCCGTTATGGTCGCTCTTGCCCCAAGAAAGCGCCCTTTCGGCGCCCCGGCAACCTCGCGCTGTGGGCGGAATGTTGCCGTGACATCTGATTTTTTGGGGTAACAACCAAACCGAAATATGTCAATATAGCTGACATAATGGCTGATATCAGTCTGACAACGCCGGGCCAGTCCCGTTCCGCCGCCGCCCCGCTCGAGGCCGCGCGCGAGCCTTGCTGGGATCTCATCGAGCTTCTGTTCTTCGCCTATCGCGATTTCGTCGGCGATCCGGACCAGGTGCTCGATCGGCTCGGCTTCGGGCGTGCGCATCATCGCGTGCTGCATTTCGTCAACCGCAATCCCGGCATGAAGGTCGCCGAGTTGCTTGATGTTCTCAAAATCACCAAGCAGTCGCTTGGCCGCGTGCTCAAGCAGCTGATCGACCAGGGCTACGTCGTGCAAAAAGAAGGCGCCGACGATCGCCGTCAGCGGCTCCTCTACGTCAGCCCGGCCGGCGAAGCGCTTGCGCTCAAGCTCGCCGGACTGCAGACCGCGCGCATCGGACGCGTGCTCGACGATCTCGGGCCCGGCGCGCGCGAGACGCTGCGGCGGTTTCTCGCCGGCATGATCGGGGCGGAAGATCGCGAGCGGGTCCTGCGTTTGATCGCGCGCACCGATCATGTGCGGTCGAACGGCCGAGACTGAATTTCATGACGACGCCCGCCGCGAATCCGGCCGATGACGCGCCTCATTTGCTCGTCGTCGACGATGATCGCCGCATCCGCGCGCTGCTGTCGCGTTTTCTGGTCGGGGAGGGTTACCGCGTTACTACCGCCGAGACCGCACGCGAGGCAAGAGCCAAGCTCGAAGGGCTTAACTTCGACCTCCTGATCCTCGACGTCATGATGCCGGGCGAAAACGGTTTTGATTTCGCGCGCGCTATCCGCAGCAGGTCCGCGGTGCCGATCCTCATGCTCACCGCGCGCGACGAGAAGGAAAGCCGCATCGAGGGTCTCGAGATCGGCGCCGACGACTATCTGGCGAAACCCTTCGAACCACGCGAATTGTCGCTGCGCGTCGGCAGTATCCTGCGGCGGGCCCGACCGCCGAGCACTCCGCCGGCGGAATCGGTGCGCTTCGGCGCATTCGTGTTCCACCTGGCGCGCGGAGAATTGCGCCGCGGCGAGGAAGCGATCCGGCTCACCGACCGCGAGCGCGACATGTTGCGCGTGCTTGCCGCCAGCGCCGGCGAAACCGTTCCGCGCCAGGCGCTGGCCGGCAACGGTGAGAGTGTGAGCGAGCGCACCGTGGACGTGCAGGTCAACCGGCTGCGCCGCAAGATCGAAAGCGATCCGGCCAATCCGCTGATCGTGCAAACCGTGCGCGGCCTGGGTTATCGGCTGGTGGCTTCGCCATGACCAGCTTTGACGATGGCGTCGGACGGCTGCGCAGCGCCGCCAGCAACCTGATGGCGGCCGCGAATGCCGCCGCCGCCGCCGGCTCGATCGCGGCTCCGATTACGCAACGCTGGGGCCGCTTCACCCTTTGGCTCAAGATGGTGCTGCCGAAGGGACTTTACGCTCGCGCGCTGCTCATCATCATCATGCCGATGGTGGTCCTGCAATCGCTGGTCGCGTTCATGTTCGTCGAGCGGCAGTGGAGCGTGGTCAACTATTACCTGTCGTCGGCGGTGACCCGCGACATCGCGACCCTGATCGACGTTTACAAAACCTATCCCCAAGGCGCCGACCGCGCCCAGCTCCGCCGTATCGCGCAGGACCGGCTCGGTCTGGTGGTCGATTTCCTTCCGGAGACGCAATTGCCGCCGCCCGGTCCCAAGCCGTTCTTCTCGCAGCTCGACGCGACCTTGTCGGATGAGATCCGCCGGCAGATCGGGCTGCCGTTCTGGATCGACACGCTTGGCCGCTCGTCGATCGTCGAAATCCGTATCAAGCTTCCTGATACGATTATGCGTGTGTTCGCGCGGCGGGCCGATGCCTACGATTTCAATTCGTGGATATTCCTGGCCTGGATGCTGGCGACGTCGGTGGTGGTGCTGACGATTGCCATTCTTTTTCTCCGCAATCAGATCAAGCCGATCGTGCGGCTTGCCGACGCCGCCGAGGCGTTCGGCAAGGGCCGTGAAATGCCTAATTTCCGGCCGCGTGGAGCGCGCGAGGTCCGGCGCGCGGCCGCTGCCTTCCTGGAAATGAAGATTCGCATCGAGCGCGCGATCGAGCAGCGCACCACCATGTTGGCCGGCGTCTCGCACGATCTGCGCACCATTCTGACGCGCTTCAAGCTGGAGCTTGCATTGCTCGGCGACAGCCCGGAAGTTGAAGCGATCAAGAAGGACGTCGACGAGATGGCCGGTATGCTCGAGGCCTATCTCGCCTTTGCGCGCGGCGACATGGGCGAGCAGCCGGCGCCGACCGACATGGCCGCCCTGGTCGAGGAACTGCGATCAGACAGCGAACGTCATGGCCACAGCGCGACGGCTGCCTTCCACGGCCAGCAGGAGGTCACCGTCCGGCCGGCGGCATTCAAGCGGTGCCTCGCCAATCTGGTGTCCAACGCTGGGCGGTTTGCTTCGACGGTTGCGATCACCGGCCATCGCGATCACCGCTGGCTTACGGTGACCGTCGACGACAATGGGCCCGGCATTCCGCAGACGATGCGCGAAGACGTGTTCAAGCCGTTTCTGCGCCTCGACGACGCGCGCAACCAGGACGAAGGTGGCACCGGCCTCGGGCTTGCCATCGCGCGCGATATTGCGCGCGCGCATGGCGGCGATATTACGCTTGGCGATTCGCCGCTTGGCGGGTTGCGGGCAAGCGTGCGCGTGCCGGTATGACCGGCGTGTCACTTGCGCTGCAAATCGGCGGCGGCGCGGGCGAGAATTTCCACCAGATGCGCTTCGGCGTCGGCGTCGCCTTCAAGGCGCTTGCCGATTGTTTCGCGCAAGTGCTCGAGCGCTGCTGCCGTGAGCGGCGGCAAGGAGCGCCGGTCGTCACGCTCGCCGCGCGCGGTTCGCCGCCAGCGGTTCACCCGCTCGCCGAGCGAAGCCAGGCGCGCCAGCACGACGTCGACCAGATCGCGATTAGCTTTGAGGTAAGCGCGGCCTTCTTCGGTGATCGTATAGAGTCTCTTTGAGCCTTCGGTCGAGGCGGTGACGTAGCCCGCTTCCTCAAGGTAGGTGAGCGTCGGATAGACGATGCCGGGGCTCGGTGAGTACCAGTCCGCGGTCTTCTCCTCCACGAGCTTGATGATCTCGTAGCCGTGGCGCGGCTCTTCGGCGATCAGCGCGAGCGCAATGAGGCGAAGGTCGCCCTGCGCCAGCATTCGCCCCGCGCGCATGTCGTCGGGGTCCATGCCGCCGCGACCGCCCATACCATGCCGGCCGAAGCCTTGGCCGAATCGACCGCGCCGATGACGGCCAGCGCTCCACTTTTCTCCGTAACTATCGCAATTTCCACGCATTTTCGTTCTCCTGTATTTCAGATATATCTTTAGATAGCCCATACTTCGATGTGACGCAAGATATATCTTTACGCGCCGTCGCACCGGCTCAAGTTGCGTGGAATGTTCCCGCGCCCCATCATCCTCCACGCTCGCTAAGCCAAACCGGCCCCGACGATGTTTGCGACCTTCTTTCATGAGCTGAAACAGGCGGGCGTCCCGGTGACGTTGCGCGAATATCTCACGTTGATGGAGGCGCTGGAGAAGGACCTCGCCGGCCGGCGCATCGAGGAGTTCTACTATCTCTCCCGCTCGGCGCTGGTGAAGGACGAGCGCAACCTCGACCGTTTCGATTGTGTCTTCGGTCACGTGTTCAAAGGCCTCGACTTCATCGAGGAGGCGCTGACCGCCGAGATTCCGCTCGAGTGGCTCAAGAAGCTGACCGAGAAGCACCTCACCGACGAAGAGAAGAAAATGATTGAGGCGCTCGGCGGCCTCGACAAGCTGCTTGAGACGTTGCGCCAGCGGCTGGCCGAGCAAAAGGAGCGTCATCAGGGCGGCAAGAAGTGGATCGGCACCACCGGCACCTCGCCGTTCGGAGCCTACGGCTACAATCCCGAAGGCGTGCGCATCGGCCAGGACGGCAACCGCAGCTTTCGCGCGGCGAAAGTCTGGGACAAGCGCGAATTCAAGGATCTCGCCGGCGACGTCGAGCTCGGCACGCGCAACATCAAGCTCGCGTTGCGGCGCTTGCGCAAATTCGCGCGTACCGGCGCGCCGGAGGAGCTTGACCTTGACGGCACCATCAAAGGCACCGCGCACAAGGGCTATCTCGACATCCTGATGCGGCCCGAGCGGCACAACACCATCAAGGTGCTGCTGCTCTTCGACATCGGCGGCTCGATGGATTGGCACATCAAGGCGACGGAAGAACTGTTCTCCGCCGCCAAAACCGAATTCAAGCACATGGTGCATCTCTATTTCCACAATTGCCTCTATGAGAAGGTGTGGAAGGAGAACGCGCGGCGCTGGAGCGAGGCGACGCCGACCTGGGATATCCTGCATACCTATCCGCACGACTACAAAGTGATTTTCGTCGGTGACGCGTCGATGTCGCCTTACGAGATCGTCACGCCTGGCGGCTCGGTCGAGCATTTCAACGAGGAGGCCGGCCAGACGTGGATGGAGCGTGTGACTTCGACCTATCCGTCCTGCGTATGGCTCAATCCTGTGCCGGAGCGCGAGTGGGAGATGACCGCCTCGATCAAGATGATGCGGCAGCTGCTGGAGGGGCGGATGTACCCGCTTACGCTCGAAGGCCTCGACGCGGCGATGCGCGAGCTGGGGCGGTAATCAATCCCGTACGAGGAGCTTCTTATGGCCAGGGAAGCGACAACTGCTGCGCCCGGCGTCGTCATCGTGCGCGAAACCCGGCGCGGGACGTTCCAGCAGGAGATTATCTCCGGCGCGCATCGTCTCCCGGCGGACGAGCCGGTGAGTGCGGGCGGCCTCGATAGCGGGCCCGGCCCCTACGATCTCCTGCTGGGGGCGCTCGGTGCGTGCACGTCGATGACGCTTCGGCTCTATGCCGATCAAAAAAAGCTGCCGCTCGCCCGCGTCGAGGTTCGGTTGCGGCACGACAGGATTTATGCCGACGACTGTGCCGAATGCGAAACCAAAGAAGGGCTGATCGATCACATCGAGCGAGTCGTTACGCTCGATGGGGACCTCAGCGCGGCGCAGCGTGCGCGGCTGATGGAAATTGCCGACAAATGTCCGGTGCACCGCACACTGAAGTCGGAGGTCGATATCCGCACCGTGGAGTGGCCGTCGCGCTAGACCGCCGCCGCCATCTGCACGCGGCTCCGCGCCGCGGCGATCACTTCGGGAATGGCGGCGTCGTTGCCCGGCGCCATGATGTGGACGCCGGCGATGCCGGGAATGGTGGCGAGCTCCTCGATCAAGTCGACGCAGATGCGGATGCCTTCGCGGGCCGGATCGGTGGCCTTCTCCATGCGTGCGATCATCGCGTCGGGGATGATGGTGCCGAACAGGTGGCTCTTCATCCATTGCGCCGACTTAGCCGAGCGCAGCGGGTTGATGCCGATGATCATGGCGATTTGCTTGGTCAGGCCGGCGCTCGCCAACACGCCGATGTAACGGCGGAGCAGCGCTGCATCCATGCAGAACTGGGTCTGCACGAATTGCGCGCCGGCGGCGACCTTTCCCTGCAAACCCGCCGGCTGCCAATCGGGTTTCGGATCGATCGGCATGTCGGCTGCACCGAGGAAGAACGCCGCCTTGCCGGCCACGTCGCGGCCGGTCGGCAGCTTGCCCTCGTCGCGCAATTGTCGCGCGGTCGCTAGCAATGTTCTGGAATCGACGTCGAACACCGGCTTGGTGTCGGGCTGATCGCCCGCTTTCGGGTCGTCGCCGGTGAGGACCAGCACGTTGTGGATGCCGAGCGCGGCCGCGCCCATCAATTCGCTCTGCAGAGCGATGCGGTTTTTGTCGCGGCAAGTGATTTGCAGGATCGGCTCAATTCCGGCGCCGAGCAGAATGGTCGAGGCGGCAAGCGCGCTCATATGGGCGCGGGCGCCGGCGCCGTCGGTGACGTTGACTGCGTCGGCGAGACCGCGCAGCGGGGTCGCCTTGCGTAACAGGTCTTGCGCGTCGCAGGAGACCGGCGGCGCGACCTCAGCGGTCATGACAAAGCGGCCAGCCCGCAGCCGCTCGGAAAGGCCGCGGGGGAGGGAAGCTGCTGGATCGTTCATGGGAAACTCATTGGCGGAACGCGTCGAAGAACAGAGCGCTTATATGTTTTGCGGGCTTCCTGCAATTGCGTGTTTGGCATCTTACCGTTAGAGAGTTGCGCTAAATGAGCGGCGTCAACGATATCCGGGCCAACTTCCTGGCTTTTTTCGCGCGCGAAGGGCACGAGGTGGTGCCCTCATCCCCGCTCGTGCCGCGCAACGACCCGACCTTGATGTTCACCAACGCCGGCATGGTGCAGTTCAAGAACGTCTTCACCGGCCTGGAGAAGCGGCCGTATGCGCGCGCCGTGACGGCGCAGAAATGCGTGCGCGCCGGCGGCAAGCACAACGACCTCGACAATGTCGGCTACACCCCGCGCCATCACACGTTCTTCGAGATGCTCGGCAATTTCTCGTTCGGCGACTATTTCAAGGAACGCGCCATCGAGCTTGCCTGGAAGCTGGTGACCAAGGAATACGGCGTCCCCGCCGACAAGCTCCTCGCCACCGTCTATATCGACGACGACGAGGCGTTCAGGCTCTGGAAAAAAATTGCCGGCCTGCCGGACAGGAAGATACTTCGGATTGCCGGCAGCGACAATTTTTGGGCGATGGGCGATACCGGACCGTGCGGCCCGTGCTCGGAGATTTTCTACGATCACGGCGAGCATATTGCCGGCGGACCGCCCGGCAGCCCCGACGCGGACGGTGACCGCTTCGTCGAGATCTGGAATCTCGTCTTCATGCAGTACGAGCAGCTGGCCGGCGGCAGCGGGCGCGTCGACTTGCCGCGTCCCTCGATCGACACCGGCATGGGGCTCGAACGCATGGCCGCGGTGCTGCAAGGCACCCACGACAACTACAAGATCGACCTGTTCGGGGCGCTGATCGAGGCGATCGCCGATCTCACCGGCGTCGATCCCGAAGGCGAGCGCAAGGCGTCGCACCGCGTGATCGCCGACCATCTTCGCGCCAGCGCCTTCCTGGTCGCCGACGGCGTATTGCCGTCGAACGAGGGGCGCGGCTACGTGCTTCGCCGCATCATGCGGCGCGCCATGCGCCATGCCGAGCTGCTCGGCGCCAAGGATCCGCTGATGTGGCGGCTGGTGCCGGTGCTGGTGCGCGAGATGGGACGGGCCTATCCGGAACTGAATCGCGCCGACGGCTTGATCACCGAGACGCTGAAGCTCGAAGAGATCCGCTTCCGCAAGACGCTGGAGCGGGGGCTTGCGCTCCTCGACGAGCAAAGCAAGACGCTGAAGAAAGGCGACATGTTCGACGGCGTGACCGCGTTCACGCTGTACGACACCTACGGTTTCCCGCTCGACCTCACGCAGGATGCGCTCAAGCCGCGCGGCATCGGCGTCGATATCGCCGCGTTCACCGACGCGATGGAGGAACAGCGCAAAAAGGCGCGCGCGTCCTGGGCGGGCTCGGGCGAGGCCGCGGACGAGGCCGTGTGGTTCGGCCTGCGCGAAAAATTCAGCGGCACCGACTTTCTCGGCTACGAGACCGAAACCGCTGCCGGGGTTGCCGTCGCATTGGTGCGCGACGGCAAGGAAGTATCGGCTCTGCACAAGGGCGAAAGTGGCGCAGTCGTGCTCAACCAAACGCCGTTCTACGCTGAGTCCGGCGGGCAGATCGGCGACACCGGCGTGATGATCGGCGAGGGGATTCGCTTCGCCGTTGCCGATACGCAGAAGCGTGCTGGCGATTTGTTCGTGCATGTCGGCAAGGTCGAGGATGGGACGCTCAAGGCCGGCGCGGCGCTCGATCTGAAAGTCGATCACGCGCGGCGTGGCGCTATCCGGAAAAACCATTCGGCGACGCACCTTCTGCACGAAGCGCTGCGTCAGGTGCTCGGCGACCACGTGGCGCAAAAGGGCTCGCTGGTCGCGCCCGATCGCCTGCGCTTCGACTTCTCGCATCCGAAGCCGATGAGCAGCGAGGAAATCGAGCGCGTTGAGGACATCGCCAATGACATCGTGCTGCAGAACGTACCGGTGATCACGCGGTTGTTGAGTCGCGACGACGCCATCGCTTCCGGAGCCCGCGCGTTGTTTGGCGAAAAATATGGCGACGAGGTTCGCGTCGTCGCCATGGGCGAGGGTGGCGGCAACACAATGGGATGGTCGGTCGAATTGTGTGGCGGCACGCATGTCGATCGCACCGGCGACATCGGCATCGTTTCCGTTGTCAACGAGGGCGCCGTCGCGTCGGGCGTGCGCCGTATCGAGGCGCTGACGGCCCAGGCCGCGCGCGCCAATGCCAACAAGTTAGCGCACCTGGCCAAAACGGCCGCGGCGGAATTGCGCGTGCCGATCGACGAAGTGCCGGGCCGCGTCGCGTCACTCCTTGACGAGCGCAAGGTTCTCGAGCGCGAGCTGTCAGACGCAAAAAAGAAGCTCGCGATGGGTGGCGCTGGTCAGCCGGCGGACGGCGACGACGGAGTGGAGAACATTTCTGGCGTCAAGGTCATGGCAAAGGCCTTGAGCGGGATCGACGCCAAAGACCTCCGCAGCCTCGCCGACGAAGGAAAGAAGAAGCTGGGCTCCGGGATTGTCATTCTTGTCGCCAACGATCCGGAAGGCAAAGCGGCGCTGGTCGTCGGCGTTACCAGCGATCTGACGGGCGCCAACAATGCAGTGCAGATGGTGCAGGCCGGGGTAGCGGAACTCGGCGGCAAGGGTGGCGGTGGCCGGGCGGATATGGCGCAGGGCGGCGGCCCGAACGGAAGCGCGGCGCCGGCGGCGCTCGCCGCGATCAAGAGACTCGTGAAGCCGGCTGCTTAGGGCCGCTTCGCCTATATTTCGACGATCATCCCATCCTCGGCTGTTTCGAACGGTACTTCGCCCAGGCGCGCCAGCATGTCGTCGCCCATATGCGTGAGGATGAGACGCTTCGGACGGATTTGGCCGAGGTGGCGTTCGAGCGAGGAGAGCGCCATATGCGTCGGCACCGGCTTGTCGCGGGAAAAAGCTTCGCAAATAAACAAGTCGGCTTCGTAGCCGATGTTGATAACTGCATTGGTCCATTCGGTGTCGCCGGAATAGGCGAACACCTTGCCTTCGGCCTCGAAGCGAAAACCGAGGCAAGGCCCGGCGCGATCGTCGTGCTGGACGTGGAACGGCGTCAGCCGCAAGCCGGCGATCTCGTTGCGCTTGCCGATCTCAAGCTCTCTGAGTTGCACCGGAAAGGCCAGCTCCAGCTCCTTTGTTCCGGGAAAGCCGACTTCCATGATCCCGCCGAAGCGGGATTTGAGAGTGGGCGGGCCGGCGATGGTCAGCGCGCGCTCGCGCTTGAGCACATAGTTCGCTTCAAGGAGAAAGAACGGCAGGCCGCCGACGTGATCGCCGTGAAAGTGCGTTACGAAAATGGCGCCGATGTCGTTGCGATTGATCGCCAGCTTGTTCATTCCGACCAGCGAGGTCGCGCCGCAGTCGACCAGGACGTTGAAATTGCGTCCTACCAGATGGAAGCAGGTGTTGAACCGTCCGCCCGAGCCGAAGGCATCCCCGCAGCCGACGAATTGCAATTGCATGGATGACCCTTCGGGACTGGGGTGAATTGCCGCCGGCGCCTTTTGCCGCCGAACGCAGTCTGCTGCCGCCTAAGAAAGGAATCCGTGACGCGCGTCACACCGCCCAACCGGTCGAACGCGGGCAGTGGCTGCGCCCAAATCATTGTCCTCTCATGGTTTTTTTACCTTTACCCGATTCACTCCGTCGCGTGCAACGTGACTGTGGAAACAGCGTATGGGGTTGTGTCACGATCACAACACAAACCGGCGCAAGCTGCCATGCCGACGGGTCGGTGAAGGGGGACGCCTCTTGTTTACAGGGTCAAGACATTCCGCTGTATTGGCGGTACTGACGACGGCGGTTGCGCTGTGCGGCTGCGGCAACAGCAATTTCGATACCAGCGGCGCCTGGTTTTCAAAACCGGTAGACCTGTTCGGCAGCCGGGGCGGCTACAGCTATTCCAACCTCAACGACACGGCGAAACTGGAACGTCCGATCACCGCCAATGATCTGATCGGCGCGAACGGCGCCTGTCCGGTTCCACCGGCGCCTGCCGCGCCTCCGACACCGCCGCAAAACGCCGGCGCCAATCCGGATGGCAATGCCGCACTCTCCGCCGACGTGGCGAACCTGATCGGCGGCGGGGTCGCCATCGGCATGAGTGAATGCGAAGTGATGGGGCGCTTGGGCCGGCCCACAGCGCTCAATTTCGGCAATAATCCGAGCGGAGTCCGCAGCGTGATCCTAACCTATGACACCGGTTCGCGGCCGGGTGTCTATCGCTTCCAGGCCGGTCGGCTGACGGAAATGGACCGCGCGCAAGTGGCGCCTCCGCCCGAGCCGGCGAAGAAAAAAATAGCGAAGAAAAAACCGGTCAAGCCTAAAGAGCCGGCGAACACCGACGACAAAACCTGACGCTTTATGCCGACACCGTCGCTATAGCCGCACCGCTTGCCGGGACGACGAGCGGCGGCTATAAGCCGCGCACTTTCCGCTCCATGCGAAATTTTCCAAGGGACGATTTGATGGCGATCGAGCGCACGTTTTCGATCATCAAACCCGACGCCACGGCCCGCAACCTCACCGGCGCCGTCAATGCAACGATCGAAAAGGCGGGGCTGCGAATCGTCGCGCAGAAGCGCATTTTGATCAGCCGGCAGCAGGCTGAAACGTTTTATGGCGTGCATCGCGCGCGGCCGTTCTTCGGCGAGCTTGTGGAGTTTATGACGTCGGGCCCGGTTGTCGTTCAAGTCCTGGAAGGTGAAAACGCGATCACCGCGTACCGCGATCTCATGGGCGCGACGGATCCGGCGAAGGCCGCTGCCGGCACCGTCCGCAAGGCGTTTGCGCGGTCGATCGGCGAGAATTCGGTGCACGGCTCGGACGCCGCCGACACGGCGGAGAAAGAGATCGCGCAGTTCTTTTCCGGCAACGAAATCGTCGGCTAAAGGACTTCAGCGCGGCTTTGGTTCGGATTTGGATTCAATCGCGCACTATTTGAGTCCGGCGCTTTGGATCGCCCCGCTCACGCCGGGCGACAACGCTTTCGGCGGCCCGGCCTTCTGGCTCGGTCTGCCGCAGATCGTCCTGATCAACGTGCTTCTCTCCGGCGATACCGCCGTCGTCATCGCCATGGCCTGCCGCGGGCTGCCGCCGCGTCAGCGCCCTTGGGGCATGGCGATCGGCGCCGGCACCGCTGCGCTGCTGCTCGTGGTCTTCGCGGTTACTGTCGCCCCGCTGCTGTCGGTGCCGTACGTCAAACTGATCGGCGGGATCGCGCTCATTTACATCGCGGTCAAACTCCTGGTCCCGGGCAGTTTGGCCGAGGGAAGGGTCAAGCCGGCGGGGAATTTGTGGCGCGTGGTGCTTATCGTCGCCACGGCCGATATCGTGCTCGGCCTCGACAATATCATTGCGATCGCCGCCGTGGCGCGCGGCAATCTGGTTTTACTCATGATCGGGATCGCGATCTCCATCCCGATCGTGCTTCTGGGCGCTGCTCTCATCACGGCGCTGCTCGGCCGGTTCCCGCTTCTGATATGGGTCGGCGCGGCGCTGCTCGGGTGGATCGGAGGCGATATTATCTTCACCGATCCGGCCGTCGCAGCTTATTTGGTCGCGCAATTTGGCGAGATGTTCGCGCACGAGAGTGCGATCGTCGCGGCCGCCGTCGGAGCGATGCTTGTAATCGTCGCGGGCGCATTGCTGCGGCGGCGCGCGTGAAGTTTCATTGACGCTACGCCGTCCGCGAAGAATCGCCGCTGCGAATTCGCGGAAGCGTCTTGCAGCCATGGTTGCGCCGCATTTCTCGGCTTGTTTTTCCGTGCAATCGGATTTTGGCCGTCCGGCCCGGTGCTGTCACTTGGCGATGTCTTGGCGACACGATCGACTCGGACCTTCCCCCAAAACCTGGCTTGTGGCGCGGAGCGCCGCACGCGGCGAGCGGCGGCGGTTTTGCGCCCTCACTGGCATCCGGACTGACTGAGGAGACAGTCGATGCAAAAGGGCACCGTCAAATGGTTCAACCCGACCAAGGGCTACGGGTTCATCAAGCCGTCAACGGCCGACAATGATGTGTTCGTCCATATTTCCGCCGTCGAGCGCGCCGGTTTGCGCACGTTAAACGAAGGCCAAGAGGTCGAGTACGAGCTGGTGACCAATCGCGGCCGGACCTCGGCAGAGAATCTCAAGGTTGCTTGAGCGGATGCCGGGGCAGTCCAGGATCGTGTAGCCCCGGGGGCTTTGCGTTTAATTCACGCCGTCTTTGTCTCCTGCGGGAGGCAGTTTCGCGTTGCCTTCGGCCAGCGCGCGCAGCGCGCGTGGGTAGATGCGATGCTCGACCTCGAGCACGCGCTCGGCCAAGGTCGCTTCCGTATCACTTGCGCGCACTTCGACTGAATCCTGTTCCACAATGGGGCCGGCATCCATTTCCGGGACAACGAAGTGGACGGTCGCGCCGTGCCGCGGCACGCCGGCTTTCAGCGCCCGCCGGTGCGTGTGCAGCCCTTTGAATCGCGGCAACAGCGCCGGATGGATGTTGAGCATGCGGCCGCTCCAACGCGTGACGAACCACGGGGTCAGGAGGCGCATGAAGCCGGCGAGGCATACGATATCGATCCGGCAGGCTTGCAACTTCCCATCAAGCGCCCGTTCAAAGGCCTCGCGGTCCTCGCCGAACGGCGCATGATCGATGACGACGGCCGCAATGCCGGCGTCACGCGCACGGCCAAGACCAGACGCGTCGGGCCGGTTGGAAACAACGAGCGCGATCTCGGCTGGATAATCGTCCGCCTTGGCGGCTTCGATCAGCGCCGTCATGTTCGAGCCGCGGCCGGAAATAAGAATGGCGACGCGCTTTTTACGCATGCGCCTCACCAGGAAAGGTCGAGGTTTCCGCGAAAATCGGTGCGAGCTTCGCCGTCGGCGGCGATCACTTCGCCAAGCCGCACCACGGTCTCGCCGTCCGCTGCCAGGCGCTCGCTTGCCGCAGGGGCACCGTGCGGGTCGAGCACAGCCACCATACCGATGCCGCAGTTGAACGTGCGCAGCATCTCGCGCTCGGCGACCTTGCCCGACGTTGCAAGCCACCTGAATACCGGTGGAACGGGCACCCGACTCAAATCCAGCGCGACCGACAATCCGGCCGGCAGCACCCGTGGAATGTTGTCGACAAAGCCGCCCCCGGTGATATGGGCAAGCGCTTTCACCGCCTTGGTCTGCCTGATCGCGGCGAGACACGATCGCACGTAAAGCCGCGTCGGCGTGAGCAGCGCCTCGCCCAGGCTGCGCGACGGGTCGAACGGAGCCGGCGCGTCCCACGGCAATCCGGCAGCGGCGACGATGTGGCGAACCAGTGAAAAACCATTGGCATGCACGCCCGAAGAGGCAAGCCCGATCACCACGTCGCCCGGCGCGATATCGCGGCTCGGCAGCAGCTTCGCGCGATCCACCGCGCCGACCGCAAAGCCGGCGAGGTCGTAGTCGCCTGGCTGGTAGATGCCGGGCATTTCCGCGGTCTCGCCGCCGATCAGAGCGCAGCCCGTTTCGCGGCAAGCGGCCGCGACGCCGGTGACGACCTGAGCGCCAACCAGCGGATCTAGCTTGCCGCACGCAAAGTAGTCGAGGAAGAACAGCGGTTCGGCCCCCTGCACCACAAGGTCGTTCACCGACATAGCCACGAGATCGATACCGATCGTGTCATGCCGCGACGTTTCGATTGCGATCTTGACCTTGGTGCCGACGCCGTCGGTGGCCGCGACCAGGATTGGATCGGAAAAGCCGGCCGCCTTCAGGTCGAAAAGGCCGCCGAAGCCGCCGATCTCGGCGTCCGCCCCCGCGCGCGCCGTCTTGCGCAGAAGCGGCTTGATCAAATCCACCATGCGGTTACCGGCATCGATGTCGACGCCGGCGGCCGCGTAGCGTGCCTTTTTCACGGACTCACCAATTGCCGATTGCTCTTTGCCCGAAGGGCAGAGCCAGACGGCGCCTCCTACGTCGGAATCGCGGGGTGCGCAAGCATGGCCGGGCGGCCCTCTGCGGCTATATAATGAACCACGCCAGCCGGGGCCGTCGCTTTGAGTATTCCCAACCTCATTTCACTGGGGCGCATCATCTTGGTGCCCATCGTGGTCTGGGCGATCACCTCGGGTGAAATGCGTGTCGCCTTCTTTCTGTTCGTGGCGGCGGGGATCAGCGACGCCGTCGACGGCTTCCTTGCCAAGCGCTTCCATATGGCGAGCGAGCTCGGCGCCTATATCGACCCCCTGGCCGATAAGGCGCTGATCGTGTCGATCTATGTCGCGCTCGGCATCGCCGGCGGCTTGCCGATCTCGCTGGTCATTCTTGTGGTTTCACGCGACATCATGATCATTGCCGGCTTCATGCTCTCATGGGTGGTAGGCAAGCCGATGCCCGTGCGGCCGCTTCCGGTTTCGAAGGTTAATACGGTCGCGCAGATCTCGCTCGCCGCCTTGGTGCTGGCCGAGCAGAGTTTCGGCTTCAATGCGGCTCTCCTTGCCAACGTCGTCGTCGGCTTGGTTGCGATCTTGACCTTGCTCTCGATCGCCTTCTATCTCGCCGAGTGGCTCCGTCATATGAACTCGTTTGGCGCCGGCCACTGATCGCCCGTTTGCCTTGAAGGGTGCGTGCCATGCGGCTTGAGCGGCACATCGTGTTCTGGATCGCCGCCTTCCTGGTCTTTGTCGGCTTGCTATGGCTGTTGCGCGAAATTCTCCTGCCGTTCATCGTCGGCGCGGTGCTGGCGTATCTGCTCGATCCGCTGGCCAATCGGCTGACCAGACACGGCCTGAGCCGGCTCGTGGCCGTATTGGTGATCATGATCGGCTTCGTGATTCTGTTCGCCGGCGCGCTTGTTCTGATCGCCCCCCGTGTGTTGGGGCAGCTTCAGGGTGTCGTAGGCGCGGCGGAAGACCTCATCACGCATGCACCGCAATATTGGCAGAAACTGCAAAGTCTGATCAGCGTTGAAAAATATCCGTGGCTGAGAGGTTTCCTCGGCGACAGCAGTGAAGGGCTTCCCAGCTTTCTAACGAACGGGTCTATCCAGCAGTATCTAAAGAATCTCTTATCCACGTTGTTGAACAAGGGCATGGCCTTGCTGTCCTTGTTCTCGCTGCTTGTCATCACGCCGGTGGTTTCTTTCTACCTGCTGCTCGATTGGAACCGCGTGCTGAAATCTTTCGACGATTTGATTCCGGTGCACCAACGGGACACCGTGCGCGGGCTCGTGCGCGAGATCAACAAGGCGCTGTCGGGATATTTGCACGGGCAAGTCTTGGTGTGCGTCATCCTCGGCGCTTATTACGCGATCGTGCTGTCGCTGGCGCATCTCCCTTACGGGCTGCTCATCGGCGTTGTCGGCGGTTTTCTGAGCTTTATTCCCTATGTCGGCTCGCTGACCGCGCTGGTAATCTCTTTCGGCGTGGCGCTGGCGACTTTTTACCCGGAGTGGACGCATATTTTGCTCATCGTCGGCATCGTGCTGGTCGGCCAGTTCCTCGAGGGTAATGTGCTGGCGCCGAAGCTGGTCGGCGAGAGCGTCGGACTGCATCCGGTTTGGCTGATTTTTGCGCTCCTCGCTTTCGGCTATCTGTTCGGCTTTGTCGGTCTTTTGCTCGCCGTGCCGCTCGCGGCGACGGCCGGTGTGCTGATCCGGTTTGCGGTGCGGCGCTATCGCGCCAGCCCGCTCTACACCGGAAACACACTGGGCTGAGCTGCCATGTCCTTTCGCCCGCGACAGCTTGCGCTCGCCCTCGACCACGTCGAGAGTTACGCCCGCGAGGATTTTCTGTCTGGCCCCTGCAACGAGGGTCCGCTTCAGCTCGTCGATTCCTGGCCGGATTGGCCGGCCAATGCGGTGGCGCTAGTCGGGCCTGAGGGCTCCGGCAAGACGCATCTGGCGATGATCTGGGCCGGGACAGCAGGGGCGCGCGTCACGACTGCCCGTTCCGTGAGCGAAGCGGAACTTCCTTCCGCACTCGCCACCGGCGCGCTGGTCGTCGAGGATGCCGCGAGCGGGGCCGACGACCGCGCGCTTTTTCATCTCATCAATCTTGCCCGCGAGGAAAAGGCATCGCTGCTTTTTACCGCCCGCACGTCGCCCGCAACCTGGATGACCGCAATTCCCGACCTCGCCTCGCGATTGCGGGCGTTGCCAGTCGCGACCCTGCAAGCGCCCGACGATGCGATGCTGCGCGCGGTGATTGTCAAGCTCGCCGGCGACCGCCAACTCAGTCTTGACGAAACCGTCGTGAGCTATCTTTCGACCCGCATTGAGCGATCTTTTGCCGCCGCGCGCGCGGCCGTGATCGCGCTCGACAACGAAGCCTTGCGGCAAAGACGCCCGGCTACGCGCGCGCTCGCCGCCGAACTGTTTCGCGCGCAGCCTGCGGCTTCGCCGGAAGGCCGAGTGCTTCGGTGACAATTCCGCCGAAGGCGGCGAAATCATGTTTACGCGGTGAGGTGCGCCGCCACGCGAGGCCGATCGTGCGTGCCGGTTGCGGCTCGACAAAGCGCAGAAGCTTGACGCGACCGTCGCGCACCTCGGCGTCGGCGGCGACTTCCGGCAACAGTGTGACGCCGTAGCCGTTGGCCACCATTTGCATCACGGTAGCCAGCGAGGTTGCGCCGAGGCTCGCCGTCGCGTCGCTATTCGGCGCACCGCAGAACGCCAGCGCTTGGTCGCGCAGGCAGTGGCCTTCCTCCAGCAGAATGAGGCGGTGTTGATCGAAGTCTTCGATCGCCACACGCCTATGTACCGGCAAAGGGTCGCTGGCGGGCAAGGCGAGCATGAAGCGGTCGTCGAACAGCCCCAGCGTTTCTATGTCGGCGTGCTCCGCCGGCATCGCCAACATGACTGCGTCCAGTTCGCCGCTGACCAGTTCCTCAAGCAGGGTCCCGGTCTGCGTCTCGCGCACTTCCAGGCGCAGTAACGGATACGCGGTTTGCAGCCGCGGCAGGACGCGCGGCAAAACATAAGGCGCAAGCGTCGGGATGATGCCGAGCCGGAGCTTGCCGGTCAGCACGCCGCGGTGACGGGCGAAGTCAACGAGGTCGCGGCTGGCGGCGAGAATGTGCTCGGCGCGCCGCGCGACTTCGAGACCAGTCTCGGTAAGCGCGATCTCGCCGGTCCGCCGCTCCACCAATTCGGCCCCGATCTCACGCTCAAGCTCGCGCACCTGCATCGAAAGGGCCGGCTGCGTAACCGCGCAATCCTTCGCGGCCCGACCGAAATGCCGATGGCGCCCGAGCGAAGCGAGGTAACGCAGCTGACGCAAAGTGATCATGTCGATAAGCTATTCTTATCGAAAGCCCTACACAATACGATTAGACCTGATGACGATAGGCGCTTAGAAACTCCCTACCGAGGATCAGAATAAAAACCGGGAGACGCAGGATGACCGGCACGCGCACTTTGACGACGACTGCGGCCGAGGCCGGGCGCGGCTTTAACTCCCGGAAATTGTAATTTTTCCCGACGGCACAACGCGAAGAAAACTACAGAACACGATTGGAGAGCGACATGGACGCAAAGACAGAGAAGAGCGCGGGCAAATGCCCGGTGCTGCATGGCCCGTCGAATCGCGACTGGTGGCCGAACACGCTGAATATCGGGGTGCTCCACCAAAAATCGCCCAAGTCCGATCCGATGGGAAAGGCATTCGACTACGCCAAGGAGTTCAAGAGCCTCGACCTGAAAGCCGTGATCAGGGATCTGCATGCTTTGATGACGGATTCGCAGCCCTGGTGGCCTGCCGACTTCGGTCACTATGGTGGTTTGTTCATCCGCATGGCCTGGCACAGCGCAGGCACCTACCGCATCACCGATGGCCGCGGTGGCGCCGGCGCCGGGCAGCAGCGCTTTGCGCCATTGAACTCCTGGCCGGACAACGCCAACCTCGACAAGGCGCGCCGGCTCTTGTGGCCGATCAAACAGAAATACGGCCGGAAAATCTCCTGGGCTGACCTGATGGTCCTCGCCGGCAACGTCGCCCTCGACTCGATGGGCTTCAAGACGT
>CAYVPC010000054.1:0-18690 GCA_964453555.1 uncultured Hyphomicrobiales bacterium
TGGTCGGCCCGAACGGCTGCGGCAAGTCCAATCTGGTCGAAGCCGTGCGCTGGGTCATGGGCGAAGCGTCCTACAAGGCCATGCGCGCGTCCGAGATGGACGACGTGATCTTCTCCGGCAACACCAATCGGCCGGCACGCAACAATGCCGAAGTCAGCGTCCTGATCGACAACAGCGCCCGCAAGGCGCCGGCGGCGTTTAACGACGAAGAAACCCTAGAAGTCTCCCGCCGCATCTTGCGCGAGCAGGGCTCGGTGTTCCGCGTCAATGGCCGTGAGGTGCGCGCGCGCGACGTCACCGTGCTGTTCGCCGACGCCTCGACCGGCTCGCGCTCGCCCGCGCTTGTCCATCAGGGCCGCATCGGCGAGATCATCCAGGCGCGGCCCGATCAGCGGCGGCGCGTGCTGGAAGAGGCGGCCGGCATTTCCGGCCTGCACGCGCGCCGCCACGAGGCGGAGCTGCGGCTCAAGGCGGCCGAGCACAATCTGGCGCGGGTCGAGGACATCATCGGGCAACTGGCCGCGCAAGTTGCTTCGCTCAAGACCCAGGCGCGGCAGGCGGTCCGCTATCGCAACATTTCCGGACAGGTGCGCAAGATCGAAGCGCTGCTGCTGCATTTGCGCTGGACGGCGGCGAAGGCCGAGGTCGCCGATGCCGAACGGATCAAGGACGAAACTGTCCGCGTCGTCGCCGCGCGCACCGGCGAACAAACGGTGGCAACGACACGACAGACGGAGGTTGCGTCCGGCCTCCCGGCGCTGCGCGAGGCCGAAGCCAAAGCCGCCGCGGCGCTGCAACGGCTGATCGTGGCGCGCGAAACACTCGAACAGGAGGAAGCGCGCGCCAAAGCGCGCATCGGCGAGCTTGACCGGCGGCTCGAGCAATTCGCCGCCGACCTCGAACGCGAACGAAAGCTCGCGGCCGACGCCAACTCGGCGCTTGACCGTCTTGCCGCCGAGGAGAAAATGCTCAAGGCCGAAGCGCAGGCGAAGGCCGAATGGCTGACCGGCGTCAACAGCCGTGTCGCCAAGGCAGAAGTGGCGCTGGCGGCCTCGGAGAAATCCTTTGCCGAACTCACTGGCGCGCTCGCCGACCTGGGCGCCCGCCGCAATCAATTGCAGGCCGCCGCGCATGAGCACGCGCAGCGCGCGGCGCGGCTGGAAGCGGAGATGGCCAATATCGACGCTGGCCTCGCAGCAAGCGGCAGCGGCGAGCCTGATCTCGCCGCCCTCGGCAAGGCGCTTGCGGCGGCGCAGCGCGCGCTCGCGGACGCGGAAAAGGCCGCGCAAGCGGCGGAAGTCGGGCACGCGAAAGCGCGCGAAAAAGTCGAGGCGGCGCGCACTCCGTTGAGCGCCGCCGAGCACAAGATGCAGCGGCTGGAGACCGAAGCCAAGACCATCGGTAAGCTGCTTGCGGTCGAGAACAAGAATCTGTGGCCGCCGGTGACGGACGCGCTCAGCGTCAGCAAGGGCTACGAAAAGGCGCTTGGTGCCGCGCTGGGCGACGACCTCGATGCGCCGGTCGACAAATCCGCGCCGATGCGCTGGGCGGGCGCCGCGCCCGATCCGGCCGATCCGGAACTGCCAAAAGGCGCCACCGCACTGTCGCGCTTTGTGAAGGCGCCGCCGGAACTGGCGCGCCGGCTGGCGCAGATCGGCGTGGTCGAACGTGCTGACGGGCCGCGTCTCGCCGCGGTGCTCAAGCCGGGCCAGCGGCTGGTTTCGCGCGAAGGCGACTTCTGGCGCTGGGACGGTTTTGCCACCGCCGCGCACGCTCCGACCGGAGCGGCACGCCGGCTTGCCGAGCGCGGCCGGCTGCAAGCGATCGAGGGCGAGCTTATGGCCGCCCGCAAGGACGTGGAAGCAAGGCAACATACGGTCACGGCCGCCGAAGAAGCGCTCGCCAAGGCGGCGGCCGCCGAAACCGCGGCGCGCGAACGCTGGCGCGCGGCGCAGCACGCGACCGATGCGGCGCGCGAGCAGCATGCCGCCGCCGAACGCGAGATCAGCCGCAACGCTGCCCGCGTCTCGGCGCTCACCGAAGCAAAAGAACGCACCGGCAGCGCCCGCCGTGAAGCGCTGGCGGCCGCCAAGGACGCGCAGAAGGCGCTGGGCGCGCTGCCGGCAGCAGCCGAACTGGAAGGAAAACTCGCCAAGATCAACGATGCAATCGCGCGCGACCGCGCGGCGTTGGCCGAAGTAACGGTGGAAGCGCAGGCGATCGCGCGCGAGGCCGAGCTCGCCGACCGGCGGCTGCAGGCGATCGCCGCCGAACGCACCGCCTGGAGCGAACGGAAGGACAGCGCCGCGGCGCAGATCGCCACCATCAGCCAGCGCGGCGAAGAAGCCAAAGCCGAGCGAACCGAGTTGCACAACGCGCCGCAGAAATTCGCCGCCCGCCGCCAGGCGCTGATCGGCGAGATCGAAACCGCGACGTCGGCGCGGCGCGCCGCCGCTGACAAGCTGGCGGGAGCCGAGACCGAACTCGCCGCAGCCGACCGTGCTGCGCGGGCGGCGCTCGAAGCGGTCGGCGAAGCGCGCGCCGACGCGGCGCGCGCCGAGGAGCGGCGCGATGGGGCAAGGCGCCGGCTCGCCGATATCGAGCATGAAATCCGCGACGCGCTCGACGTTGATCCTGCGGGCGCGGCCGAGATCGCCGAGCTCGATGGCAAGGAGGAATTGCCGCAGATCGGCGATGTCGAAGCCAAGCTCGACCGCATCCGCCGCGAGCGCGAGCGGCTCGGCTCGGTGAATTTGCTGGCGGAGCAGGAGCTGCGCGACGTCGAGGCGCAGCACGGCAAACTTGCCGCCGAGCGCGACGATCTGATCGAGGCGATTAAAAAGCTGCGGCAGGGCATCAACAACCTTAATCAGGAGGCGCGTGAGCGGCTGCTAACATCCTTCACCACCGTCAATTCGAATTTCCAGAAGCTGTTCACCGAACTGTTCGGCGGCGGCAACGCCGAGCTGCAACTGATTGAAAGCGAGGATCCGCTCGAAGCCGGCCTCGAAATCATGGCCAAGCCCCCGGGCAAGAAGCAAGTGACGTTGTCGCTTCTCTCCGGCGGCGAGCAGGCGCTCACGGCGCTGGCGCTGATCTTCGCGGTGTTCCTTACCAATCCGGCGCCGATCTGCGTGCTCGACGAAGTCGACGCCCCGCTCGACGACTACAACGTCGAGCGCTTCTGCGACCTGCTCGACGAGATGACGCGCTCGACCGACACGCGCTTCGTCATCATCACGCATAATCCGATCACCATGGCGCGCATGAATCGGCTGTACGGCGTCACCATGGGCGAACGCGGCGTATCTCAGCTTGTCTCGGTCGATCTCGAGGGCGCGGTGAAGCTACGGGAAGCGAGCTAACGGCGCGCAATCAACTACACTTGACCGGCGAAACCCGGTCGGTCGTTTCGGCTAGCCGCAATTAGCCTTTAATCTTGACGCGAGCGATCGCTTCCCAGTACCGGCCTCTCCGTGTCGCAAAGGGCGGCAGCCGGTCCGCCATCACAGGCTTGGCAGTGTCGGCACGACGAAGCCGAAGACCATGCCGAGGAGCAGGAGTGCCGCACCCAACAACACCACGAATTCTCCAGTCGGCAGCGTCAACTCTTCGTAGGTTGGCCGCTCGTCCAGAACGGGAGATTTGTCCAGTCGTTTGCGCATGACTGCCGGACAACGCAGAATTCCCGCAGAAGTTCCGGTTCCACCGGGTTACGCCGATCCGGCCATCCAAGTGCCGATGGCCTCGATGGCCGCCGCATGAGAGCCAATCGTTCAGTCTTTTCCAAGCTTGAACAGCCGCATCGCATTGGCGCGGCCGATCTTGAGCCGGTCGCTCTCGCTGATCGGACAGGAATCGAACCAGTGCGCGGCGTGATCGACGTTCTCGAACGGCCAGTCGACCGAGAACATAATGCGGTCGGCGCCGAGCACCTGCATGGCTTCAAGCAGCGCCGGCGTATTGAAGTTGCCCGACGTGGTGATGTTGAAGTTGACGATGAAATAATCGCGCATGCTTTTCTTCGCCGGGTAATCGTTGCGCTGTTCGACCCAAGCATTGGCGTTGTCGATGCGCCACAGCGCGTAGGGCAGATTCTCACCCAGATGGCCGAGGACGATTTGCAGCCCCGGATGCGCGTCGAATAATCCGGAACCCATCAGCCGCAGCGCGTGCACCGCAGTTTCCTGTCCGAAGGCCCAGACCGGGCCGAGCAGCCAGGAATGGCCCTCATAAATCTTCGCGTCGCGCGGCAGGGGATTGCGCGGGTGCAAATAGAACGGAACGTCGAGGCGCTCCACAATCGCCCAGAACGGCCGGTATTGCGGCAGATCGTAATAAACCGCCGTCTCGGCATCGCCGATCTGCGAAAAGCCGTTAACCAGCGCGCCGCGAAACCCGAGCTCCTTCACGCAGCGCTCCAGCTCGTGCGCCGCGCGCGCCGGATCCTGCATCGGCAGCGCCGCCAACGCCTGAAAGCGGTCGGGCCGCTTGCGCACCTGCTCGACCAGAAAGTCATTGGCCTTGCGTGCAACCTCGGCCGCCTGTGCCGGGTTGGGAATGGCTTGTATTGCCGGCGCGTTGAGCGACAGCAGCATCATCTCGATGCCGTACTCGTCCATGAGCGCAAGCCGCCGTCCATGCACGTCGGTCAGCCGCCCCTTCAGTTCCTGCCAGACCCGATCGGGAAACGGGGTACCGAAATTGCTGGCGGTCTCCTCGATGGCGATATGTTCCTCGAGCGCGATCTTGCCCTTCATGCTTTTTCCTCCCGCGGCCGCCCGTTACGCGCCGGCCCGTTAACACTAACAAGTCCTTTCGTCGCGGATTTCGCCGGCGGTTTCAAGCGCGCCCGCGCTGGCATGGTTTTAGCGACTGTCCGGCTGGAACCCTTGCGTTGTCCCATATCGGGGCAGCGGTTGGGCGACGTGTCGCAGCAGGAGCTACGCAAGCGTCGCGATGAATACGCAGCAAAATTACACGCTGGCCTCACGGCCGCAGACCCGGCGGGTGCTGCGCGGCTGGGCGGTGCTGTCGCGCGGCACCTTTTCCGGCGCGATTTTCCTGACCGACGTCACGCTGATCGTGGCGATGTCCTGCATCACCGGCGTTGCGTTCAATCTCGTCGCCCACGGCTACACCGGCGACGTTGCCTCCTTCTTCCAGGTCGGCGTTCTTGCGGCGAGCATTTTCGCGATTTCGAACCTGTTCCGCCGCGAATACCGGCTGCCGAACTTCTTCAACTTCAAGCCGCATGGCCGGCGCACGATCCAGCTGTGGAACGTGACGCTGATCTGCCTTTTGATGCTCGGCTTCCTGGCCAAGATCAGCGTCGAATACTCGCGCGGCTGGTTCGTGTTGTTCTATGTCACGACGCTGGTCGCGCTCATCGTGCTGCGCTACGTCATCGTGCGCATCACCGCGCTCGCCCGCGCCGCCGGCTTCCTGTCCGCCCAGCGCATCTTCCTGGTCGGGACCGGGGCGCATGTCGGCGCCTTCATCAACCGCTACGAGCCGTGGACGCACGGCATCAATATCGTCGGCTGCCGCTTCTTCACGCCGGTTGCCGCCAGCGCGCCGGACGAGGTGCGCCGCGCGATGCTCGATCGCGACCTCGTCGAGGCAGTCGCCAGCGTGCGCAGCCTCGCGCCGGATGCGGTGTTCGTGCTGATGCCCTGGTCGGCGACCGAAACGATCGAGCGCTGCGCCGAGACTTTCATGTCGCTGCCGGTCGAGATTCATCTCGGCCCCGAACAGGTCCTGCACAAGTTCGACGAAGTCAAACTGTCGACGCTTGGGCCGGTCAACAGCCTCCAGCTCACGCGCCGCGCGCTGTCGCGCCTCGAAATCATTCAGAAACGGATGTTCGATCTTGTCTTGGCGGCGGGAGCGCTTCTGCTGGCGACGCCGCTCCTTGTGTTCGTCGCCATCCTGATCAAGCTCGACAGCCCAGGACCGATCTTCTTCGTGCAACGCCGTTATGGCTTCAATCAGCAGCCTTTCCGCATCATCAAGTTCCGCACCATGCGCACCACCGACGACGGCTGCCGGCAGGCGACCCGCGACGATCCGCGGCTGACCCGGATCGGCACCTGGCTGCGGCGCTGGAACATCGACGAGATCCCGCAGCTGTTCAACGTGCTGACCGGCGACATGTCGCTGGTCGGTCCGCGTCCGCACCCGCTGCCGCTCGACGAGGATTATCAGCGGCGCATTTCGCTCTATGCGCGCCGGCACAACGTCAAGCCGGGCATTACCGGCTGGGCGCAGATCTACGGCTTCCGCGGCGAGACCGACACGGACGAGAAGATGCGCAGCCGGGTCGAATATGACCTTTCCTACATCGACAATTGGTCGTTGTGGCTCGACATGAAGATCATTACCCGCACGGTGCTCTCGCGCACCGCCTACCAGAACGCTTACTGAGCGCGCTACGCGGATACCCCAAAAAGAAAATGGCCGGGGCGAGCCCGGCCATTTTCGCTTCAGAACGGTTTGGAGTTATCCGACCAGCGCCGAGATCGCGAGCACCGCGCCGATGGTCACCAGCGCCGTGGAAAGCCACAGCACGCCGATCAGCAACCAGACCGGCCGCGGTCTGTGCACGGTCGTTGCCGGCGCGGCGGTCCAGGATTCCATGGCCGGATCCGCCCGGCGCAACGCCGCGGACGCTTTTTCGATCGCCGCGATGTCGCGCTCGAGCTGGCCGCGATCGGCGGTCGCAATCACGCTCGACGCATCCGTGGCCGGCCGGGTCGGGGACGGCGTATCCAGGACCGGCTGTGTAGCGACCTGCGCCGCATCGACGCCGCGAATGTCCTCAAGCACGGTATGAGCCGCAGCGCCGTTGGAAGGGAGAAAACCAAGATGATGCTCAGACATAACGCACACCTTTGCTTGCCTCTGTTCATTCCTATCCGAGGGCCGGCCAACGCGCGATATTCATCGCCGATAAACCTTAACGCCGCAGATGAACTACCTTATGTAAAGCGCAGCCTTTAGCCGCGGAGGAAACCGCCGATGAGCACTTCGACACTGATCGTCCTTGCCGTCATCGTCGTCCTGGTCTTGTGGGTCAGCGCCATCTACAACGGCCTCGTCTCGATGCGGCAGCGCGTTAGCGGCGCCTTCGCCGACGTGGACGTGCAGCTGCGCCAGCGGCACGATCTCATTCCCAACCTGGTGGAAACGGTTAAGGGCTACGCCGCGCACGAGCGCGGCACGCTCGACGAAGTGGTTAAGGCGCGCAATGCGGCGGCGGCGGCGCAAGGTCCCGTGCAGCAGGCCGCGGCGGAGAACATGCTATCAGGCGCGTTGCGGCAATTGTTCGCGCTGGCGGAATCCTATCCCGACCTCAAGGCCAGCGCGAATTTCCAGCAATTGCAGGCCGAATTGACCGACATCGAAAACAAGATCGCGGCGGCGCGGCGCTTCTTCAACAACGCGGTGCAGGAATACAACACCGGCATCCAGAGATTCCCGGCCGCCCTGTTCGCCTCGGCGTTCGGCTTCACGTCGAAGGAATTCTTCGACCTTGGCGACGAGCGCAAGACCGTCGGCGAGGCGCCGCAGGTGAAGTTCTAGACCCGGCCGGCAGCGATGGCCGCGTACGGGCTCTATAGCCACATCCAGTCCAACCGGCGCCGCTCGCTTGCGCTGCTGATCGGCTTGTTCCTGCTCGTGTACGTCCTCGTGTATGCCGGCGCGCTGACCGCGGAAGCTCTTTCGGTCGATGCCGATCTGGATACGCTGATGCAGCTCGCGTCGAACGATTTCATCAAGGCGGCGCCGATCGCAACGGTCGGCACCGTGCTGTGGATCGTCATCGCCTATTTCTTTCATCAAACCATAATCGATGCCGTGACCGGCGGCCGCGAGGTTACGCGCACCGAACAGCCGCGGCTCTACAATCTGCTGGAAAATCTCTGCATCTCGCGCGGCATCACCATGCCCAAGCTCAAGGTGATGGACTCGGAGGCGCTCAACGCTTTCGCCACCGGTTTGAACGAGAAGCAATATTCGATCACGGTCACCTCCGGCCTGCTCGGCCGGCTTAACGACGCCGAAATCGAATCCGTGCTCAGCCATGAACTGACCCACATCCGCAACGGCGACGTCCGCATGATGGTGGTTGCCGTCATCATCGCCGGCGCCATTTCCTTCGTCGCCGAGCTGGTGTTCCGGCTTTGGTTCTACAACGGCTTCGGCTTTCGCGGCTCGCGATCCGATGGGCGGCGCGGCGGCGGCGCCGGTCTCGCGATCCTGATCGCGGTGGCGCTGCTGGTGCTTGCCTACGTGCTGTCCTTCATCATCCGGTTGGCGCTGTCGCGCTCGCGCGAATTCCTCGCCGATGCGGGCTCGGTGGAGCTGACCAAAAATCCCGATGCGATGATCTCGGCGCTGCGCAAGATCGAGGGCCGCGGCGAATTGCCGGACGTGACTTCGGCCGTCATGGAAATGTGCATCGATAATCCACGCGAAGGATTTGGCGAATTGTTCGACACCCATCCCACCGTAGACGCCCGAGTAGCGGCTTTGGTCAAGTTTGCCGGCGGCCACGATCCCGGACCGCAGGCGCTGCCGCCGCCGGAGGCGTCGGCCGATGCGCCGCCTGCCGGCCCGCCGGCGAGCGGGCCCGCTGGCGGCCCTTGGGGTTCGCCGTCGGGCGATGGCCCGAACGAAGCCACGCCGGCCGACGCCGGCGGAGGCTCTGAGTCGCCCGGCGAGCCGTCCCCCGGACCTTGGGGACCGCATGGCCGCTAGCCGCGCTGGGCGTCACAATTAACCATATCCGATCGCAACTTAAGCCAAACGCCGCATTCGCCAGTGCTTGCCGCAGGTTATAGCTTCCAAACAGCGCGCGGTATGTTAGAAGCGGTTAACGGGGAATGTTCGCGTGGCGCGCCCGATTCGATCCCCAGGCGTCTGTGGAAATCGAGCGCAAGACACAGCAAGGCTCCCGGCGGCGCGGAGCCAACAAGGGATCGGCCATGGCTAAGCCAACAGTGGTCGTCGTGGGTGCGGATAAGGGTGGCGTCGGCAAGACCACCGTCGCCCGTACCCTGCTTGATTATTTCACCGCGCATCACGTGCCGACGCGCGCCTTCGATACCGAATCGCCCAAAGGCACGCTGCGGCGCTTTCATCCCGACATCAGCGAGATCGTGGACGCCACCTCGGTGTCCGACCAGATGCGGATTTTCGACACGCTCTCGATCACCGACGCGAGCGTGACTGTGATCGACGTGCGCGCCGGGCTCTTGTCGCCCACTTTGCGCTCGCTGCGCGACATCGGCTTTCTTGACGCGGTCAAGAAGGGCCAGCTCACCTTGGTCATCTTCCACATTCTCGGCTCGTCGATCGCTTCGCTCAACGAGATCGAGGAAACTTCCTCGTTCGCGGCTGATGCGCGGTATTTCCTGGTTAAGAACTTCATCAACAATACGAGCTTCTTCGAGTGGGACCAGGCCACGCATGCCTCGTATTTCCGCAAGTTCAAGGATGCGGTCGAGATTTCCATTCCAAAGCTCAACGAGATGGCCTTCGAGCAGGTCGAGCTCGCCTCGGTCCCGTTCCTTACCTTCGTCGCCAACAAGGGCCTCAAGGGCGAAGCGGCCAATTACTCCTTCGTGTTGCGCGGCTACGTCAGGCACTGGCTCGGCAATGTCTGGGCCGAGTACGACCGCGTGAAGCTGAACGAGATCGTCAGCTCCGGCGGTCTCGCGACCAGCGGTCCGCGCGTGCAGGTTGTCAGCCGGTCGTAACAACGCGCGGCTGTGATGGCGCAGCCCGCTCCTCTCTATATCGTCGCCTCACCGCGGCCGCGGATCGGCAAGACGCTGGTCGCGCGGCTGTTGCTGGAATTCCTGAGCGATAATGGCCGGCCGCTGGTCGGGTACGATATCAATCCGCGTGAACCGGCGCTGGCCGAGCGTTTTCCCAAGCTGGTCTGGCCGGTCGATATCGGCGAGACGCGCGGCCAGATGGAATTGTTCGACCGGCTGATCGCCGGCACCGCCAGTACGCAGCTAATCGATCTCGGCTATGGCCCTTTCGACCAGTTCTTCGCGGTGATGCGCGAGATCGGTTTCGTGCAGGAGGCGCGGCGGCGAGGTATCGAGCCGACCGTGCTGTTCGTGGCCGATCCTTCTGGCGCGACCGTACGCTGCTACGCCGAGTTGCAGCGCGGTTTGGCGGCGATCTTCGTGCCGGTCTACAACGAATCGGTGTCGCTCCTGTTCGCCAAGGAAGATTTTCCGCCATCGCGCGCCGCACACAGCGTGATCTGCATCCCGCGCCTGTCGCCGCTGGTGCGCGGCGTGATCGACCGGCCGAATTTCTCGTTCAACGCCTACATGGCCAAGCAATCCGGCGGGCCGACCGAGGTCCACCAGTGGATCGGCAACGTCTACGCTGAATTTCGCGACTTCGAGCTACGCTTGCTGATGAGCCGGCTCGGCTCGTCGCTTTCCGGCGCACCGGCGCCGGCAAGAAAAAGCAAGGACCGCCGCGCGCGCTGACCCGCACGACGTTACCGATCGTCAGGCAACCATGATTTTTTTTGGCCGCTGTGCCGCGTACCCGAAGGCAAGCTCGCCGACCGGGCATGGCCGCCCGAACAGATAGCCTTGCGCGTGCGTGCAGCCGGCGGCGTTCACCAGGAGAAGCTGGTCTTCGGTTTCGACGCCTTCGGCGACGGTGCCGATCCGCATGCTTCTGCCCAGCCCCGCGACCGCCGAAACGATTGCCGCGCAGTCGGCGTTTTTGGCGAGCTCGTGCACGAACGATCGGTCAATCTTGATCTTGTCGAACGGGAACATGCGCAGATAGCTGAGCGAGGAATAGCCGGTGCCGAAATCATCGAGCACGATGGAGATTCCCATCTCGCGCAGCCGGTGCAGCGTCTCGACGTTCTCGGCGTTGCCTTGCAACAGGACCGATTCGGTGATTTCCAGCTCCAGCCTTTCGGACGGCAAGCCGGCCTCGCGCAGCGTCTCGATGAAATAATCGATGGGGCTGATCTTGCGGAACTGCACCGCCGACAGATTGACACTCACTTTGGTGTCTGCCGGCCAATCCATGGCATCATCGCAGGCCTTGCGCAAAACCCATTCGCCGATCTGGTTGATCAGGCCGGTTTCCTCCGCCAACGGGATGAAATCGGCAGGTGAGATCATTCCGCGTGTCGGATGGTTCCAACGGATCAACGCTTCGATGCTGGAAGGCCGCCGGGTCTGGATGTCGACGATGGGCTGATAGTACAGCTCAAATTCGTCGTTGGTCAGCGCGTTGCGCAGATCGACCTGGTGGGCGCGGCGGGTACGGACCTCCACCCCCATGGCGTCCTCGAAGAACCGATAGGCGTCGCGTCCTTCGGACTTGGCCTTGTAGAGCGCCAGGTCGGCATTCCTCAGCAGCGCCTCGACGTCGGCGCCGTGTTCGGGCGCGAGCGCGATGCCGATGCTGGTTCCGATGTGGAGATGATGGCCCTCGATATCGTAAGGCGCCGACACCGCGCCCAGGATCTTGCCGGCGGTGGCGATGGCGGCTTCGCGCTGGTCGCCGTCAATGGTCGCCAAAACAGCGAATTCGTCGCCGCCAAGCCGGGCCACCGTGTCGGTGTCGCGGATGCAGCCTGCCACGCGGCTTGCCACCACCTTAAGCAATTCGTCGCCGACCGGATGGCCGAGCGAGTCATTGACGGTCTTGAACAGATCGAGGTCGAGCATGAAAATCGTGAAGCGGCTGCCGTGCCGCCGCAGCCGCGCCAGCGCCTCCTCCATTTTCTCCAACAGCACGGCCCGGTTGGCGAGGCTCGTCAGCCCGTCATGCCGGGCCATGTAGGCAATTTGCGATTCCGCTCTTTTCTGAGCGGTGATGTCCTGGTGAATGGCGACCCATCCGCCGTCATGCATGGGCTGGTGATTGACCGCGAGGACTCGGCCGTCGCGGATGATATTCTCGGCGTAGTACGGCTCGCCCCCGCGGACCTCGGCCAGGCGTTCTTCGATATATTTGTTGGCGTCCTCGGGGCTGTGGCCGGCCGCCACACGCGCCTCCAAGATAGACCGCAGCGTCACGCCGCGTTTGGTCTGCTCCTCCGTCAGGCCATACAGCTCGCCATAGCGCTCGTTGCATACGATCAGGCGTTCGTTGCGATCGAACATGCAAAGGCCGTGCGGCATGTTCTCGAGCGCGGCATCGAAACGGAGATTCTGCTCCTCCAATTCGGCTTCGCGCTCGCGCAGCGCGGCGGTGCGCTCCCGGACCGTCCGGTCGAGCCCGCGATTGAGCTGCTCCAGTTCCTGAATCATCAATGCGATGGACCGGTCGGTCCGTTGCCGGTCGCTGTCGGATTGAATGTAGGCTTCGGAGACGAGCCGAAGCAGCACTTCGAGATCGAGTTCACCCGATCCCGTCGCCGCTTTGGCCAGCTGCCGCGTAAGAAGCTTGTGCACCAGAGTTACCCAGTCGCCTCGCCGATCGTGGTGACGGTCATCGTCTGGTTGTGCAGCTCGCAGACACCGGACACGCGATGCGGCGAGATTTCGCCGTATGAATAAAATCCAAGTTGTGGAATCTTCGGCCCGAATTCGGCGCCCGTCGCCTCAAGTTCGTCGGCGGTATGCTGGCCCATCAGCAATCGGCGTCCGATGCAGCTAACCAGGATGGCGAGCTGATCGCCGTCGCGGGGACTGCCGACACCGTCGACGGCCTGACGCGCGGCCATGGCCGCGCCGGCGGCCAGGCGGTCGAAATTCCCGCGCATGAGCTGCGCGGTCCAGCCCTCCGGCACGTCGCCGGCAAACGTCATCGAGCGTGCATCGTGATCGACGGCCAGGATCGTGCGGACGATATCGTGGTCCGGCCGTTCGGGATCGAAGATGCGCAGCGGGAAGAGCAGGCCGGAGCCGGGCAGGCCCCTTGCTTCCTCCTCGCCCAGATAACGCTCGTATAGATCGAGCGCCGGCTCGCCGTCGAACTCGAACAGAATATTGCCGCGCGATTTGGTAATTTGACGGCGTGGTCCAAACTCATCCCAGCCGCCGGCGCTGCCGTGGCCGATGCGGATAGCCCGGCCGTAAAAGCCGACCGCCGCGACCATCTGCTTGCGCGGCGGACCGTCCGCGCCGACCAGCGTCTCGTGGAACTCGGCGCCGTCGCCGGCCAATCCGCCGGTAACGGCGACATTCTTGCCAACCGCGCCGATGATTCCGGCAACGAGCTCGCTGCCGTTGACGTTGAGCCCATCCGACAGGACGAAGATACCGACCAGATCGGGCGCCGCGAGCTGCCGGCCGATTGCATCGCCGCAGGCGCGTGATCGGTCGGGCGAGAGGGCCGGCTCGCACGCCACACGCAATCTGGTGGCATCGAAACGAATGGCTGCCGCCGCGATCTCATCGTCGGTGACGTCGTGATTGCGAATTTGTCCGCCGGTGCTGCAACCGAGAATGTGCGCATCCGGATACATCGCACGCAGTTCCTGGTAGCGGGCGCCGCACGTCAATGCCTTGCGGGTGCCGAAAAAGAAAACCAGATCGGCATTGGTGCGTTCGCCGGGAGAAGTGGACCAGCCGGCAGTCTCGCTCCAAGATAGTTGAGCTACGCGCATGGGCGATTCCTTCTCAGCAAATTTGCGTTGAGTCAGCGAATTCTTGTAACGGCCACCCCTGAAAATTGTCTTTACCGACGGCGGCACAACCGTTTCACCGTTGGTACACCCTCTAGGGGGGTACCGGGTGCGACTGGCGGTCGTCCGCAAACAATCCGAGGAGAATCCTGGGCGCGCGGAGCAAATAAAGCAGCGAACATCGCGGCGCGCTCGACCGGCGCAACGTTATGCTTTCCGGCAAGCAAACGACTTTGTGACAAACTTCCACGCCTGCCTCGCTTTTAATCGGCCGGGCGGCCGGCTTGACATGGAACGAGGCACCGCGTGAAACCCTTCCTTAAGCCTGTCTTGCACAGAGATCCCGACATTGTTGAACCTTTCGAGTCGCACGGCCGTCGTCACAGGCGCTGCCGGAGGGATCGGCCGGGGGATCGCCATGGCGCTCGCGCGCCGCGGCTGTCATCTCGCGCTTGCGGATATCGACGAGGCGGCGCTCACGCGCACCGCCGCCGAGATCGCCGCTCCGGGCCTGCATGTCAGCCGGCACCATCTTGACGTTTCGGACCGCAAGGCGGTCGCCGCCTTTCCGGAGCGGGTCGTCGCCAAACACGCCGGAGTCGATCTCCTGGTCAACAACGCCGGTGTTGCGCTGGCCGGCACTTTCGAACAGGTCGCCGAAGAAGATTTCGAATGGCTGGTCAGCATCAATTTCTGGGGCGTCGTGCGGATGACGCGCGCGTTCCTGCCGCTGCTACATGACAGCGACGACGCGCGCATCGTCAACCTTTCGAGCATATTCGGAATGATCGCACCGCCAGGCAATACGGCCTATTGCGCCAGCAAATTCGCGGTGCGCGGATTCTCCGAGTCGCTCCGCAACGAACTTCGGAAAACCCGCATTGGCGTCACCGTGGTCCATCCGGGCGGGATCGCCACCTCGATCGTGCGGAACGCGCGGCTGCCGAAAAGCAACTCCGCCGACGAGGACGAAGCTAAGCGAAAGTCGTTCGAATCCTTTTTGAAGATGCCGCCCGAAACCGCCAGCGAAATAATCGTGCGCGGCGTTGAAAATCGCAGGGCTCGCGTGCTGGTCGGCTCCGATGCTAAAAGGATGGCCTTCGTCGAGCGGCTGATGCCGGTCAGTTACTGGAATCTGCTTGGGCGCAGGATGTACAAGAAATGACCGTGCTGATCTGGGTCGTCGGCATCGCCGTCGCGTTGATTGCGCTGATATTCGGCGGATTTGCCGTTTTTACCGCGCGAACGGCACGGCAGGTCGAAAAAATATTACCGCCGCGCGGACGCTTCATCGACGTGGACGGGGCGAATATCCATTACATCGACGAGGGCTCCGGGCCGCCGCTCGTGCTTGTGCATGGCCTTTCCGGCCAGCACGGCAACTTCACGCATTCGCTGCTCGGCCTGTTGCGGAAAAATCACAGGGTGATCGTTCTGGATCGGCCCGGCAGCGGCTATTCCACGCGCCGGCGGAATGCCTCGGCTGCAATCGCAGATCAGGCCCGCACGATCTCCCGCTTTATTGAGGCGCTTGGGCTCGATCGCCCGATCGTCGTCGGCCATTCGCTCGGCGGAGCGATCGCACTCTCGCTTGCCGTCAATCATCCCGAGCAAGTCGCCGGTCTCGTTCTGCTCGCGCCGGTGACGTACAAGCCGGAGCAGATGCACCCGGTATTTCGCGGGCTCGCGATCACATCGCCGATCTTGCGTTCGCTGGTGGCGCGGACCGTGGCGATTCCCATGTCGATCAGGTATCGGCATGTCGTGCTCGACATGGTCTTCGGGCCGGACCCGGTACCGCGCGACTACGGGACCAATGGCGGCGGGCTGTTGAACCTGCGGCCTTGCAGCTTCGTCGGCGCGTCGCAAGACCTGATGGCCGTACGTGACGAGCAAAGCGGCCTGACCGCGCGCTATGGCGAAATAAAAGTGCCGGTCGGCATTGTTTACGGCACGGCCGACCGCCTGCTCGATCCCACGGCGCACCGCGCGGCCCTGCTTGAAAAGCTGCCAGGCGCCGAGTGCGAACTGATCGAGGGCGGCGGACATATGATCCTGATCTGCTCCGCCGAACGCTGCGCCGCGTTCATCGCGCGCATCGCACAACGTGCGGCGGCCGGCGCCGCCACAGCGGAAAAAGTGCTTACGTGAGTATGACGCCGGAGCATTTTGACGTCATCGTCGTCGGTGGCGGTCTTTCCGGCGTCGACGCCGCCCATCATTTGCAGGCTTACTGCCCCGGCAAATCCTACGCGATCCTGGAAGCGCGCGACGCTATCGGCGGCACTTGGGATTTGTTTCGCTATCCCGGCATCCGCTCCGATTCGGACATGTACACCTTCGGTTACTCGTTTCGCCCCTGGGAATCGAACGCGGCGATCGCCGACGGTGAATCGATCCGCAGCTATATCCGCGAAACCGCGCAAGCCCACGGCATCGACCGCAAGATCCGTTTCCGGCATCGCGTGAAGAGCTCGTCGTGGTCGTCCGCGGACGCGCGCTGGACGCTCGAGGTCGAGCGCGCAGGCGAACCGCTGAGCCTCACCTGCGATTTTCTGGTCGGCTGCACCGGCTATTACGACTATGCCGGCGGCTACATGCCGGAATTTCCCGGCGTCGCGTCATTTCGCGGCCGCCTCGTCCACCCGCAAGCATGGCCGCAAGACCTCGATTATACGGGCAAGCGCGTCGTCGTGATCGGCAGCGGCGCGACCGCCGTGACCATCATCCCGGTCATCGCCGAGACCGCCGCGCGGGTGACGATGTTGCAGCGCTCGCCGACTTACATCGTGTCGCGGCCGTCGCGGGATGCGCTCGCCACCTGGCTGCGCCGCCGCCTGCCGACCCGCGTAGCCTTCGCCATCGCACGCTGGTACAACGTATTGTTCGGGCTGTATTTTTACAACCTCGCGCGCCGCAAGCCGGAAGCGGTCAAGCGCTGGATCATCAGCCAGGCGCAATCGCAGCTCGGCGACGGCTACGACGTCAAGAGGCATTTCTCGCCGCGCTACAATCCCTGGGACCAGCGCCTGTGCCTCGCGCCCGACGCCGACTTTTTCCGCGCGATCAAGGACGGCAAGGCCGACGTCGTTACCGACCAGATCGAGACCTTCACGGCATCCGGCATTCGCCTGCAATCGGGCAAGGAGCTCGAAGCCGACATCGTCGTCGCGGCAACCGGATTAAATCTGCAATTGCTCGGCGGCATCAAGGTCGCAGTCGATGGCAAGCCGGTGAAATTCTCCGAAACGATGAACTACAAGGGCGTCATGTTCAGCGACGTGCCGAACTTTGCCGCCGTGTTCGGCTACACCAACGCTTCCTGGACGTTGAAGGCCGACCTGACCTGCGCCTACCTCGCCCGGCTGATCGGTTACATGGACAAGCACGGCTACGTCGCTTGCACGCCGCGCCAGCGCGATCCGACAGTCGAGGCGGAGCCGTTCGTAAATTTCTCCTCCAGCTATTTCCAGCGCGCGATCGATCAGTTCCCGCGCCAAGGATCAAAACAACCCTGGAAGCTTTATCAGAACTATATGCGCGATCTGCTCACCCTGCGGTACGGCCCGATCAACGACCGCGCGCTCGAGTTCGTACCGCGGCCCGAGCGCGCGCGTAGCGTAGCGTTAGTCGGAATGTTGCTTGGCGCGCGTCACCCGCATCGGCGAAGGGCGATCGGCGCGCTAATGTCCTTCGAAAGCGATCAGGGTGCGCACCGGCACGCCGAGCTTGCGGATCTTCTCGGCGCCGCCGAGATCGGGGAGATCGATGATGAAGCAGGCGGCCAGAACGTCGGCGCCGATTTGCTTGAGCAGCTTGCAGGCCGCCTCGGCGGTGCCGCCGGTCGCGACCAGATCATCAACCAGGATGACGCGTTCGCCCTTGAGCACCGCGTCCTCATGCATCTCCATCTCGTCGATGCCGTATTCCAGCGAGTAGCCGATGCTCACGCGCTTGAACGGAAGTTTCCCTTTTTTGCGGATCGGCACGAAGCCGGCCGAAACCTGATGGGCGACCGCGCCGCCGAGGATGAAGCCGCGCGCCTCGATGCCCGCCACCTTGTCGATCTTGCTGCCGGCCCAGGGCTGCACCAGTTCGTCGACCGCACGGCGGAACGCGCGCGCATCGCCCAACAGCGTGGTGATGTCGCGAAACATGATCCCCGGCTTGGGATAGTCCGGGATGTTGCGGATCGCAGCCTTGAGATCACTCTCTAACGAAAGCGTCGCCATGATTGGGAGCCCCATCTCGCCTGCCGCCGGCACTGGCGGTCAGCTCGCAGCCGGCTTCACTTTGACGAACGGCGGCGGCCGGCGCAACCGCTAACGCCACGGCCGGCCACAGCTCGGCGAAGCTTCAAAGCTTCATCCGTTCGGATATCCGGCCGGCGGCGCGGCTCACGCCGCATCGGCGCGATGCTTGACGCCGTACCAGACCTTTCGCTTGGTGAAGTAGAGAAGCACGGTCAGTACGATCAGGAAGATAAACACCTGGAAGCCGAGGCTTTTCCTCGCGTCGAGCTTCGGCTCCGCCGCCCACATCAGGAAGGCGCCAATATCGCGGCCATATTGATCCAAGGTTGCCGGCGTGCCGTCGGTGTATTCGACCTGGCCGTTGCTCAACGGCTTCGGCATCGCGATCGCATGGCCGGGGAAATATTTGTCGAATTGCGTGCCCGGCGGCAAGGCGAAGCCGGCCGGCGGCGGATCCTCGTAACCGTTGAGGATGGCGTCAATGTAGTCGGGCCCGTCCTCCTGGTATTGCGTAAACGCGTCAACGATGAACCACGGGAAGCCGCGCTCGACGCTGCGTGCTTTCGCAAGCACCGACATGTCCGGCGGCAATCCGCCGCCGAGCGTCGCGCGCGCGGCCTGGTCGTTGGGGAACGGCGGCGGGAAATGGTCGGCCAGCTTGCCGGGCCGCTGGAACATTTCGCCTTTGTCGTTCGGTCCGTCGGTGACCTGGAAGCCTGCCGCGATTGTTTCCGCCTGGGCCTCGGTAAAGCCGGGACCGCCCGGATCGGCGAGATTGCGGAACGCCAGCAGCTTGATGCTGTG
>CAYVPC010000055.1:0-18586 GCA_964453555.1 uncultured Hyphomicrobiales bacterium
AGGATTGGACGACTGGCGTGAAGGTGTAAGCGTTGCCGTCCTTGGCGAACACGCCGCCGCCAGGGAACGGAAAATGCGCGCCGCAGACCATCATTTTGTCGGCGATGACGCGGTCGACGAGTTTGCGGCGGGTGGCAATTGCTGTCGGGCCATCTTGATCGTAGACCCCTTCCCATTCCGGATGCGGCGCCAAGAGAGCAGGCACATACATGGTGTCGTTTGACACCATCAGTTGATCCTTGCCGGACGTGACCAGGAAAGCCGAGTGACCCGGGGTGTGGCCGACGGCCGCGAGGACCCTGACGCCAGGAGCTACTTCGGCATTGTCCTCCACCAGCTTCCAGTTCTTCCAGGTCGGAAAAACGTCGGCGATCCGCTTACCGGCGGCTCTGCGGCCTTCGGCCAATTTCTCCACCCGGCCGGGCTCCGTCCACCACTTGTATTCGGTGCCGTTGACGATCAGCTCGGCATTGGGGAAGACGGCCGCGTTGGTACCTTTCTCCATCAGCCCCCAGACGTGATCGGGATGAAAATGGGAGACCAGGATGGTGCTGATCTGGCTGCGGTCGATTCCGGCCGCCTGCATGTTGGCCGGCAGGTGCGTGGCGTTCGCCTGCCACTGGCCGACACCTGATCCGGCGTCGACCATGATATGCTTGTCGCCGATCTTGAGCACGATCACCGTCAGCGGGATCGGCATGAATTCCGTGGTCAGGCCCGCCGCGGCGAGCGCGGCCTTGGTGTCCTCGACCGAAGCATTCTTGATGAAAGTGGGATCGTGGGGTTTGCGCCAGATGCCGTCATAGACGGCGGTGACCTCGATGGACCCGACCTTGTACTTGTAGAATCCCGTCGTCGGCTCGAGCGGTGTCTCCGCATGTGCCGGGCTGACGAAAGCCAACTTTCGGTCCAGCCCAAAGGCTGCAGCCACGGCTGCAGACGTCAGAAGACTCCGGCGAGACATGGATACGGTTAGCATTGACGTTCTCCTTGCATCGAGTTGATCGCGCAGACCGGACGACACTGACGAGCAACGTCTCGGTTACCAATGAGATCGTCCGGTGCCGCCGTTTATTCCCGCGCCAACGAAATTATTTTTATGCGGGCAACATAAGTCCCCTGTCAGTCGGCCATCTGCCTTCCGGGACGGACAAGGCTTGCGACGAGGGTTCGCTTCGATATGACGGATATTGCTCAGCAATTCCGCGCACCCTGGGGCACTGACGGCGCGAGCATGGTGCAAGAGAGTCCCCCGCGCGGGGGGGGTGCGCGGGGGACATTACGCCGATCAAGGCTTACCGGCCTTGACGGCAACTTAGCCGACGCCCCCGCCCTCCGATAACGTGGGCATGCCGTGGTAGTTGTCCTCCCACGTCGGTGTTTGACGATTTGTCGTGGAGGGATCCTTGGTGGTGTTAAAGATTGCCCTGTGGGTCGGCATTACATGGGTCGGCTTTTCGCTGCCTTGGGCCTGTGCCACCGACATCGCCAGCAGCGAGAGCGAGGCAGAAGTGATCACGGCGATGGCCGCATTGCGAATGTTCAACATTTTTCATTCTCCTCTTGATGTAATCGTGGCGCCAGGCCGCGATCGCGCCGCCATGTCGATCTTCAGCGGCTTCTGATGATGAGAGCGGCCGACGGGGCAATTTATTCCCGCGCCACGAAATTTTCTTTGATGACGGAAGATCGGAAAACTCGGCGCGACCGTGCAGCGCAGAAATCCTCGACCGCGGCGATGGTGCCACCTGCGCTAATCAGCGCGCGGCGGCGTCATGAGTTGTTTCGGCGCGGACTCCGCCGCGGGTGAGGCTCTCCACGGTAGCATCGACTGGAGCACTTCGTCCTTAAGGACGAACCGGTGAAACAGTGCCGCCAGGATATGCAATCCGATCAGCCCGAGCAGCACCCAGGCCGAGACCGCATGGATCTGGTGAAACAGCATAGTGAGTGGCCTGTCGCCCGCCATTACCTTTGGTACCTGCCATGCAAAAAGCATGAAGTGGCGGCCGCGCGTCACTGACTGGGCTAGCCCAGTCAGTGGCTGAAACAACAAGAGCGCGTACAGACCATATTCGCTAGTCTTTGCGAGCCGCTGTTGGACCTTCGGCATGTTCTGCGGAAATGGCGGCAGGTAGGCGTAGCTAAGTCGCCAGCCAAGCCGGACGATCGCCACCGCCCAAGTCACCACGCCAAGGGAACGGTGGATGGTCAGCAAGATGGCGGCGTGCTCGCGGTCGCTGGCAAGCAACAGCCACGCGCTGCCAAACAAGCCCGCGATCAATGTAACGGTCGCCCAATGCAGTCCAATCGTGACGAGGTCGAAGCGCCTCCGACCGTCGCTGACCTGCGGCCGATCTCGCGGTTGAGCGGGACTATAAAGCGTCATTCGTGCCTCCGGCGCTCACCCCCTGCTGGGCCTTGGTCGGCCTCAGTCGGTGCAATGAGCTACAAAGAGACCTCTCCGGCAGGTGATTTATTCCCGATCGATACGCCGCCTGGTCAATCGCTACCGAAATGCGATGTCCGCGTTACAACAGAGTCCCCCGCGCGGGGGTGCGCGAGGGACTGCACGCCGATCAGGGCATTACTGGCCTTGACGGCCGCTTAGTTCGAGCCGTGATAATCCGGGCTTCCTTGCGGCCAGTTGAGTTCCATGTGGAATGTCCCGTCCAGCGGCACTGTCGGACGATTGACCAAGGGGGCATCCTGGGTCGTGTTATAGAGTGCCTTGTGGGTCGGCCTTTTTTCGCTGCCCTGGGCCTGTGCCACCGACATCGCCAACAACGACAGCGAGGCAGAGGTGATCACGGCGATGGCCGCACTGCGCATGTTCAACATTTTTCATTCTCCTTTTGACGTAATCGTGGCACCAGGCCGCGATCGTGCCGCCGTTTCGAACTCGGCTCAAATTCGGCGGCTTCTGTAGAGGAGACTGGACAAGGGCACGATTTATTCCGCGCCACGAAATTTTTTTGGTGGTTGAAAATCGGAAAATTCGGCGCGACCGTGCCGCGCACAAATCCTGGGTGAAAACAGGCTTCGCTATCGCAACATTCTAGGCTAATCGTCTCGCCTCCGGCCCGACCATCGCTTATCGCTTCGCAAAGGCACTCATCAACGCCGCCGTAATGGCGTCAGTGCCGCGGATGTATTGACGGTAGAGGCAACCCCGCAAACATTCGACACAGAAGATATGCGCAATGCGACAAAGCGTTTTGCAGAACTTGGCCCGCGCAAATTCCGCGACGGTCTCGAGTTCAGAGGCCGCTGAGTCGGTAGGTACTTCCGCCTTGGGTCATTAGCGGACACGGTGACGCTTGCATGCAACGTCCGCTTTATTCCTGAAAAGCAGACTCTTTGGTCAGGTTCGAATGGCTTCGCGCAGCGTGGCGCGAAACTTTCTGTCGCGCTTGATGTGCCACTCGCGGCTCATGGCTTCGCTACGGTTTTGCAACATGCGCAATTACGCAATAGAGCAGAATCCATCGAAGGTCTCGATTTCTGGGCGGTCAGCGACATCAATGCCGCGGAAATCGATGAATTCTGCAAGAAATTCGCCACCGCCCTGCATCCTGCGTCCCCGCCCTCCTGACTGGTTTCCGCCCGTATTACCGGCTAGATAGTGACGGGAATCGCCGGCATCGAAGGCTTCCGCCCGCGCGGAGCCGGCGGAAACCCGTTCAGCGCGCCGGACATTTATCGGAAATCATGGATCAGCGCACCGACAGCGAACGTCGCCGGGACGCAGCGCCGGGCCGTGAGGCTAGGCCGCTGATGGGCGCAGCGCGCAAGCCGCAGGCATGGGTCGATTGGCTCGCCCGCCGGCGGCGCGCGGTGCTGTTCGTCACCGCGCTCATTATCGTGGCGATCGTTGCCGTCGTGGTCTGGTGGATCAGCACCAGCGGCTACGAAACGACCGACGACGCCTTCATCGATACCCGCACCGTGTCGATCTCTTCGCAGATCAACGCCGCAATCGTCGACGTGCCGGTCACCGACAACCAGCTGGTCGAGGCCGGCGCCGTGCTCGTTCGCCTCGACGACCGCGACTACAAGGCGCAACTCGACCAGAATAAGGCCAACATCGTCAACATCGACGCCCAGATTGCCGCGCAGCAAGCGCGCATCGAGCAGGCCGAGAGGCAAGCTGCGGAATCGCAGGCCAATCTCACCTTCGCCCAGCAGCAAGAGCAGCGTTACAGCGATCTGGTAACCAAAGGCGCAGTCACCGTCGAGCAGGCGCAGCAATACGCCTCAGGCCTGCGGCAGGCGCAGGCCAACTTCTCCGCGGCGCAAGCCAATGCCATCGCCACGCAAAAGCAACTTCCGGTCCTGCAAGCGCAAAGGCAGCAGGCCGAGGCGCAACTGGAGCTGGCGGAAGCTAATATGTCGCGCACCATGGTCACCGCGCCCGAGGCCGGCCGGGTGGCGCGGCTGACCGCCGCCAAGGGCAATTACGCCGCGGTCGGCCAGGCGCTGATGATGTTCGTGCCGCGCAACGTCTGGGTCACGGCGAACTTCAAGGAGACGCAGCTGGCCGCGGTGCGGCCGGGCGATCCCGTCGACATCGAGATCGACGCCTTCCCGAACAAGAAATTCAAGGGCCACGTCGACAGCATCCAGGCCGGCAGCGGCACGGCCTTCAGCCTGCTGCCGCCCGAGAACGCCACCGGCAATTACGTCAAGATCGTGCAGCGCGTGCCGATCAAGATCGTGTTCGACCAGCCCCCCGACGAGATGCTCGGGCCCGGCATGTCGGTGGTGCCGACCGTGCGCACGCGATGAGCGATCAGCGGCCATATTCCGGCCGCGAAAGCCGCTCGGCCGCCGGCGACCGCAGTCCCTGGCTGATCGCCATCGTCGTATCCATCGCCACTTTCATGGTGGTGCTCGACACCGCGATCGCCAACGTAGCGCTGCGCTATATCGCCGGCAGTCTCGCCGTCAGCGTCGACGAGAGCACCTGGATCGTCACCACCTATCTGATCGCCAACGCCGTCGTGCTGCCGGTCAGCGGCTGGCTATCGAACGTGGTCGGCCGCAAGCGCTTTTACATGATCTGCGTCGCGCTGTTCACGGTGGCGTCGCTGCTGTGCGGGCTCGCGTCGAGCCTCACCGCCCTGATCGTGTTCCGCGTCCTGCAAGGCCTCGGCGGCGGCGGCATGCCGACCAGCGAACAGGCGATGCTGGCCGATACTTTCTCGCCGCGGCAGCGCCCGCAGGCTTTTGCGATCTACGGCATCGCCGTGATCGTTGCGCCGACCGTCGGCCCTACCATCGGCGGCTGGCTCACCGACAATTATTCCTGGCATTGGATCTTCTTCATCAACGTGCCGTTCGGCATTCTCTCGCTTTTTCTCGTGCATTGGCTGGTCGAGGAACCGGAAGTGCTCGAGCGCGAACGCCGCGAGCGCCTGGTGGGCGGCCTTAAGGTCGACTGGGTCGGGATTGTGCTGATCGCGCTCATCTTCGGCTTTCTCGAACTCGTGCTCGACCGCGGGCAAATCGACGACTGGTGGCGCTCGGACTTCATCGTCATCTGCGCGCTGATCTCCGGCTGCTCGTTGATCCTCTTCATCCCGTGGGAGCTGACCCACGAAAATCCAGTCGTCGACCTGCGGCTCCTGTTCCAGAGCCAGTTCGGCATGGCGTTCATCGCGATGTTCGCCGTCGGCGCCGTCCTGTTCGGATCGAATCAGATCACCCCGCAACTGATGCAGACGAACTTTCCCTACACGGCGATGCTGTCGGGACTCGCCATGATGCCGGGCGGCCTCGCGATGCTGCTGATGATGCCGCTCGCCGGCCAGATCATCCCGCGCATGCAGCCGAAATATTGGCTCGCGCTCGGCTTCACCATCGTCGCGCTGGCGATGTGGTACTCGACCTCGCTCGCGCCCGACGCGAGCTTCGGCTACTTCGCGATGGTCCGCGTCTTCCAGACCGTCGGCATGCCGTTCATGTTCATCCCGATCAATTCGGTCGCCTATGCGGGCCTGCCGCCGCAAAAGACCGGCCAAGCGTCGGCGCTGGTCAACGTCGCCCGCAACCTCGGCGGCAGCGTTGGGGTGTCGCTTGCCAACACGGAATTGGTGCAGCGGTCGCAATTCCACCAGGCGCGGCTAACGGAGCATCTGGATCCGTCGTCGACGGCCATGCAATCCGCGCTGCATAACTTGACTCAATATTTCATGCAATTCGGCGGCTCGATGGCGGAAGCGCGCGGCCGCGCGATCGGCGTCATCGGCCAGACGGTGGCCAATCAGGCGGCGCTGATGGGTTACATCGACATCTTCTTCACTTGGTCGGTTATCGCCGCCGCCTTGGTACCTCTCATTCTGCTGCTGATTCGGCGGGTCGACCCCGGCGGCGGCGAAGCGGCAATCGGCCACTGAATACCGGCCGGGCCGCGCCGGCCCGCCTTGATCCTGGGCAAGCCGCCAAAAAAATGCGCCGGCAGGGAAAGTTCATTGCGGTAACGCATTGACATTTCACAGCATCGAATAAATTGGCGGCAGCCAACTGGCGCAAAAAAAGCCGAAGCCGTAATTGCGACACGCTCTTGCGGTCGAATATCTGCGTGCCTCGTGCACGGCACTATTCTTGCTTGGACTCGTTGCTGGAGGGGTGTGGGGGGTATGAAGCACCCGGATGACAATGCCGGGAAGAAAGGAGTCGCCACGATGTGTGACTTTAGCCTCCAAAGCGTGCGTTCGCGACCCGCGAAAGTCGGCGACAAGCTTGTAACCCGTGATTTCGGCACCGGCACACGGGGGTTCGCCGCCTCGGACGATCTCGGTATGGCCGTGTGCCTGTTGCCCGGAACGGAGTTGGCGTTTGCCGGCGAAGTCGCTTGCTTGCCGGCCGGTCTGCTGGGCTGGAAGACCAAGACCATCAGCCACCAGACCGCCATCTTCCGCCAGGTCAACAAGGAGAAGTTGGCTGCGCACCATGACGCGCTCGAGTTTCCCGACGGGCGCAGCGTATTACTGACGCTTCTGTGCGAAGGTCAGGCGGCAACAGTGCTGCAATTGCCGGCGCAACCCAAGACCGAGGCCGAAGCGCGCGAGCAGGAACGGGTTGGTTTCCTCGGCTGACGCGTAGCCTACGCGCTTTACCGCTTGCCAAGCCGGCCGCCCTCGGGCGGCCGGTGTTTTTTTGCGAATCCCCTCCACCTCGCGCCCCGCGCGCTTGCCGGCGGACGTCAGACCGCTGCATTGGCCGCGCCTTGCGCGGCACGCAATCATTGGCCAAAGAGCTAGCGGTCAGGATGATGTTCGAAACAGATTGCCGCGCTGCGCAAGGTGTAGCGGAATGAAGATCCTGCTGATCCGTCACGGCCATGTCGAAGGCATCAAGCCGGAGCGCTTTCGCGGCCGCCAGCCGCTTGAGCTTACCGCGCAGGGACACGCCCAGGCGCAAGCGGTCGCCAAGCGCGTCGCCGCCGCCTGGAAGCCCGCCTTTATCTACACCAGTCCAATGAGCCGTTGCGTGAAGACCGCTGAAGCGATCGCGCGCGCCTGCGGCATCGCACCCGCCGCCGTGTGCGGCGACCTCAACGACATCGATTACGGCGCCTGGCAGTTCAAGACGATGCCAAGGCCGCCGATCCGGCATTGTTCGCGGCGTGGTTCGCCACGCCTGAGCTTGTGCGCTTTCCGGGCGGTGAATCCCTGCAAGATCTTGCCGCGCGGGCGGCGAACGCTTTGCGCTTTGTGCTCAACCGCCATCACGGCGAAACGGTCGTGCTGGTCAGCCACGACAGCTTCAACCGCGCCCTGCTGCTGCATTTGCTGGAAATGCCGCTATCGTCCTATTGGCGCATCGCGCAAAGCCCCTGCTGCATCAACGAAATCGACATCGCCGACGGCAACGTGCGTGTTCACAGTCTCAACGAGACCGCGCATCTCGACGGAATCGCGGGCTGAGGCGCTTTAAACTTCTGGCGCGATGAGATGCGTGACTTTCGGCTCGCCGCTCAGATCGAAACGCTCGACCGCCTCTTGCACGACACGGTCGGCATGCGTAACCCGCTCGTGCTGGCGCAGGTGCTCCATCCACGATTCGACCAGGAAGGTCTCGACCATGCGGCCTTCTTTGGCGGCGTCTTCAAATACGCCCCAGGCATAGGCGCCGTCGCGCCGCCGCCCGTGCTCCAGCTTGGCGATCGCCTGCAGAAACGCCGCGCGGTCGGCCGGCCGGATCCGATATTCGACTGTCACCAGCACCGGTCCGCGATCGCCGCCGATCGCTTGGGTGGTGACCGGCGCCGGCCAATGCATCGAAGGCGTCAGATTAAGGTCCGCGGCGGTTTGCAGTTTCCAGTGCCAAGTCAGCGGTATTGCCACGACGGCGCCGGCGGCGGCGAGAAAATGCGCAAGCGGAAGCCCGGCAAAGACGGCAACCTCGCCCCAGACGGCGCTGCCGAGCGTCAGGCAGCCGAAGAACACCGTCGTGTAGAGCGCTAGGCCGCGGCCGCGCACCCAATCCGGCAGCGCCACTTGCGCGGAAACGGTGAGCGTCGCCAGCGCTCCGATCCACGACGCTCCGGCAATGAGGCTGGCGACTAGCGCCGTCGCCGGCTCGCGGGCCAGACCATAAAGCACCATCGCCAGCGCCTGGCCGAGCGCACCCAGCGCCATCAGCCGGTCCGGCCCGAGCTTCGGCTTGAGCCAGGGAAGAAAGAACGCGCCGCCGACCGCGCCAACGCCGATGACGCCAAGCAGCACGCCGTAAAGTCCGGGGCCGCCCGCGATCTGCTGGCGGGCGACCAGCGGCAGCAGCGCCCAGTAAGCGCTGGCGAACAGGAAAAATCCGGCGGCGCGCACCATTGTTGCGCGCAGATGCATGCTGTGGCGCGCGTAGCGCAGACCGGACAAGATCGCCTGGCCGAAGCGTTCCGCCGGCAGCAGCGTGCCCGGCCCTTTGGCTTCGCGCCACCACAACAGCGCGCCGACGATGCCAAGATTGGAAATGGCGTTGATCCAGAACGGCGCGACAATGCCGATGGCGGAAATGGTTACGCCGCCGACCGCGGGGCCGAGCGCGCGCGAAATGTTGACGCCGACGCTGTTGGCGGCGATGCCGGACGGCAAGTCCTCCCGGGGCACAAGGCGCGGCACCACCGCCTGCCACGCCGGAACCGTCAATGCGCCCGCCGCGCCGATCAAAAACGTGAACAGCAGCAGATTGCCGGGCGTAGCCAACCCGAACCCGACCATCGCCGCATAAACCGCGGAGACCGCCGTCGTCAGCAATTCGACGGCCAACAGGTATCTGCGCTTGTCAAAAATATCGGCGAGCGCGCCCGCCGGCAGCGCGAACAGAAAAATCGGCAGATTGCTGGCCGCTTGCACCAGCGCGACCAAAAACGGATCGGGATTGAGGCTGGTCATCAACCAGCCGGACGCGGCGCTGTACATCCAGCCGCCGACATTGGACACCAGCGTCGCCGTCCAGATCACTGCAAACGCCGGGTGGCGGAACGGCGCCACGAACGAAACAGCGTTGCTGGATGCTGCGCCGGTTGTTTTGCTCATCGCCTAATCTTATGCCGGCGGCCGATGCGCCAGCCAGCGGCCGGCCTCGGCCGCGGCGAAAAATTCCGCCAGCGCCGCATTGACCGTCGCCGGCTCCTCGCTGGTGATGGTGTGGCCGGTGCGCGGCACCACCAGAAGCCCGGCGGTCGGCGCCGCGCGCTTGAGAAAGAGGCTGCCGTCGAGGCAGCTTTCGTCTTCGTCGCCGACGATGACCAGAAGCGGCGGCGCAAATCCCCGCAACTCTTTCTCAATGTCCCACAAGGTCGGCCGCCTCGCCTGCACCATCGCCATGGTGAGCGCGTGGCCCTGCGCGGAATGCTCCGACATCATGCGCACGAATTGCGCGTAGCCGCGCGGGTCCTTGTATTTTTGCGTCAGACGCGCCGGATTGTCGGTGTAGCTCGCCGCCGCCGCGGCAATGCCTCTCTCGGAGAACATCGCGCCGGTCGCGGCCGCGATCTTGCGCATCGCCTCGCGTTCCGCCGGATCGGCGACCGAGCCCCAGCCGCAGCCGATCGCGGTCACCGACAGGCAGCGCTCGCGGTGGCGGATACCGACATGAAGCGCGGTGTAGGCGCCCATGGAATGGCCGACGACATGGGCCTTCTCGATGCCGAGCGCATCCAAGATCGCGATCACGTCGCCGCGCGCGATGTCCTGGCCGTAGCGCGCAGCCTCGCCCGGCACGTCGGACGGCGGGTAGCCGCGCGCGGAAAACGTGACGCAGCGATGCGCACGTGAAAAATGCCGCATCTGCGGCTCCCAGGTGCGATAGTCGCCGGCAAACTCGTGCACGAAGACAACCGGTGTACCGGTGCCGGCTTCTTCGTAATAGAGCCTGGTGCCGTCCGGACTGGCGATCGTGGGCATCGGTGGTTTCACAGACCGACCGCGACATCGCGGCCGCCGCGCAGCTAACGCCGGACGCGGTCACAAAGCAAACGAGCCGCCATGGCGGCGGCCCGTTTGTTCGGCAGACGAGCACAAACTTCGTTTGGTGCTGTCACTTCTGCCAAAACGGCTTTGACGATTCAAACTCGGCTTCACCGCGCGTCAAACCGACATCGCGCAGATCCGTGTCGTTTAAGTTCGACAACTCGTAGCGCGACCGCACGCACTGCCAATAACCGGCTATCAATGTGCGCATATGCCGCCTGCGCGCCGCGTGATACTCACGAAAGGTGGGGACGCTGATGGTGATGGTGCTCATGGCTCGCTCCATTCCCCGGCGATGTTGCGAACAACATAGACGCGCGTTGCGGGGCACGATGTGATTGGCAGCACACCTTGCCGCTTTTCCCGTAAAGCACTGATTTATTGCCGCTATGCCGCCCGCGGCAGCAGATCAAGCTCGCGGATTTGCGTCACCGGTTCGGGCAGTGCGCCGCCGGTCATGTCGTAGCCGACGACGCGCAGATTCCCATCCGCCGGACTCATGGCGACCACAACCCGGGTATAGGGATTGAGCACCGGCTCGCGCAGCCAGTCGAACCGGTTCGCTGAAAGCGAACCGCTCCAGCCCCTCAATCCGTCGCGCCGCGCCCGGCTGTAGCCAGCGGCGTCGGCGAACGACCTCACTAAAAAATCGCCGCGTGCCGATGCGCCCTTCCCAGCCCGGCCGGGACGGTACCCAATCGTTGGCGGCGCAAGTGTCATCAACCCGTGTGACAAAATCGGTTTCGGTGCGCTCGATGACGCAACGCTCGCGCGCCGCGCAGCCGGCCAGCGTGTAAATTACCGGCCGCGCCACCGGCACCGTCTCCAGAAGGCGCCGCGCCGCGGCAAAGTCGCCGGAAATTTCGAATGCGCGGCGCAGAAGCTGATCCGGCGGCATGCGGCCTGTGCTCGCCGCCGCGGCGAGCGCATTGACGGCATAATCGAATGGCCGCAGCCAGCGATTGCGGGTGTATCGCCACATCGGCGCTTGGTTGAGCGCGGCGGCGAAACGGCCCGGCGCCATCGCGGTCAGCACGCCGACATAACCGGGCCACGTCACGCTGACAAAATCGCCGGCCTCGCCGCGCAGATGCGCAAGCTCGGTGTAGCGACCGAGACCATGAAACGGCCAATCGAGCGTGCGCAGGAGCCAGGGCACGCCGTTCTGCTCGTCGGCCCGCCCGGTGCAGCCCCATTGATAGGAAGCGTTGAGCAGCCACACGCCGGAGAAATCGAGCGCCGCCGCGATTTGCGCGATCTCGCCGACATAGGGCGAGCGCGAACGCCGGAGCGCACGGCGCGACAGCCGATCAAGCGCCGGAATAAGCGGCGCGGCCGCGCGCGGAAAGAAACGCAGGCAGCAATCACGCAACGAGCGGGCCTGCGCCGCGCGCTCTTGCGCATGCCGCGGCGGCCCGCCGTCGCGGACATCAATCAGGGGAATCGCCGGCGGCGGCGCATTCATGTCGAATCAAATCGTCCCGAACTGTCTGGCGTCTGATTCTCGAGTATCCACGACGCCGCTGCGATGCGGCCGCGTCAAGGCAGTATTGGCATCAACGAGCTTCCGGCCGCGACATTCCGCGCGTAGCCTATGAGGCCAAGTCACCATCCCGGATAAGGCTACATGAAAACCACGGCACTTGGACGCAACGGACCGGCGGTCGGGGAACTCGGCCTCGGCTGCATGGGAATGTCGCCCGGAGTGTACGGGGCGGCGGACGAGGCCGAGAGCATCGCTACCATCCGCGCGTCGGTGGAGGCGGGCATCACGCTGATCGATACCGGCGACTTCTACGGCATGGGTCACAACGAAATGCTGATCCGCCGCGCGCTGGAAGGCGTGCCGCGCCAACGCATTTTGCTGTCGGTGAAATTTGGCGCCCTGCGCGATCCGGCCGGCGGCTGGCACGGCAACGACGCCCGTCCGGCGGCGGTGAAGACTTTTCTGGCCTACTCGTTGCGGCGTCTCGGCACCGACTACATCGACATCTACCGCCCCGCCCGGCTCGATCCGGCGGTGCCGATCGAAGATACCGTCGGCGCGATCGCCGACATGGTGCGCGCCGGCTATGTCCGCCATATCGGCCTTTCCGAGGCGGGCCCGGAGACGATCAAGCGCGCGCACAAGACGCACCCGATCGCCGACCTGCAAATCGAATATTCGCTGATGAGCCGCGGCATTGAGAGCGCGATCCTGCCGGTGACGCGAGCGCTCGGCATCGCCATCACCGCTTACGGCGTCCTCTCGCGCGGGCTGTTGAGCGGGCGCGTCCCGGCGGCCGACAGCAAGGGCGATCTTCGCGTCATCCGCATGCCGCGCTTCAAGCAGGGCAATCTCGAAAACAATCTGCGTCTGGTCGAGGCGCTGCGGCGGATCGGCAAGGAGAAAGGTGCGAGCCCGGCGCAGCTTGCGGTGGCATGGGTGCGCTCGCGCGGCGCCGATATCGTGCCGGTGGTCGGCGCCCGCCGCCGCGAGCAGCTCAAGGAAGCGCTCGGTGCGCTCGAATTTTCGCTTGGCGCCGACGACCTCGCCCGCATCGAGGCGGCGGTGTCGCCCGAACAGACCGCCGGCGCGCGTTACGATCCGGCACAGATGGCGCACCTCGACAGCGAAGCGCATTCGTGAGGGCGGCGACGCTGGCCGCCTAGATACCGACGGCGATGTCGCACAGCACGCCCTCAGGGCGCCAGTCGAATGTGATCTCGCCGTCCAGCTGTTCGATCATTCGCTTGATCGCGCGGGTACCGAATCCTTCATGCGTCGGCGAACTAACGTCAGGACCGCCGCTCTCTTTCCAAGTTAGCCGCAGTCGATCGGCCTCTACCGACCATCGGACGCCAACGCACCCGGCCGGTTTTGACAGTGCGCCGTATTTCGCGGCGTTTGTCGCCAGCTCGTGCAGCGCCATTGCCATCGCCTGCGCCGCTTCCGGTTTGAGCAACAGGCTCGGGCCTTCGATCCGCGCGCGCGAATCCTCGTTGCGGACGTAAGGCGAAAGCTCCTCTTTCGCGAGGTCGCGCAGATCAGCGCCGGTCCAGCGGGCTTGCGCCAATAGCGAATGGGCGTTGGCGAGCGCCCGCAATCGGCCTTGGATCGCCGCTTTGAGCCCGGTGGCTGAATCGGCCTGGGTGAGATGGACCGTCGCCTGCGCGACCGCCAGCAGATTGTTTGTCCGGTGGTCGGCTTCGCGGGCAAGCAGGTTGATCTGCGCCTCGCGGCGCTTCTTGTCGGTGATGTCGCGCGCGATTTTCGACGCGCCGATAATTCTTCCGGTCTCATCGCTGATCGGCGAAACGGTCAGCGAAATATCTATGAGACCGCCGTCCTTGCGCCGGCGCACCGTCTCGAAATGCTCGACGCGATCGCCGCGGCGGATTCGCCGGAGAATTTCGGTCTCTTCTTCGCGACGCTCCTCCGGGATCAGAATCATGATCGACTTGCCGATGACTTCCTCCGCGACATAGCCGAACAGCCGTTCGGCCGCCTTGTTCCAGGTCGCGATAATGCTGTTGAGATCCTTGCTGATGATGGCGTCGTCGCTCGATTCGACGATCGACGCCAGGCGGCGGCTGAGGCGCTCGGCGCGCTGGCTGTCACTCATGTCAACCAGCACGTTCATGGCGCCGACAAGGACGCCTGCGTCATCGTGGAACGGCGTCGGAAACGCCATGAACGTCACTCGCGTGCCGTCGGGCCGCTCGGCAACCGCTTCATGCCCGCGATTCGGCCGCCCTTCTTTCAAGGCGATGGCCATCGGGCATTCGTCATGCGGCAGGGGGGTGCCGTCAGGCCAATAGAGGCGCCACGACCCGCACCATTGATCGCAGTTGAGCTTCGGCCGGCAGCCCCACAGCGCGGCGGCCGCTTCATTGAAATAGATGATCCGCCCGGCAGCGTCGGTGACGTAGAGCGCGGCGGGCAGAACGTCGAGGAGGCGGTTGGGCCGGGTGAGTTCATCGAGCGGCCGCGAACGCGTCAAGGTTGGCCAGATGTCCCCGGGGAGACCGGCCAAACTCACATCTATCCGCGACATAGCAGCCCCGCGCTTGGTCAGGCTCACTGGAGCAACGCCTCCCCCGTCGTCCGGTTCCATCCCCACGGGCTGCAAGGGATCATCCAGATTGGACTTCCCGTCCGTCACTCCACCCTTGCACTCTACTCTTGCGCCACTTTCGGCAGGGCCGTCCGCCATCCACCCACACTATGCGATTGACCTGCAGGCGCAAGCGGCATCTCAGCAAGTGAACCCCGACTTGATCGCGGCGTGCTTCCGTTGGAATATTTGCAATTAAGGCCGCGCCGCAGACGTGGCCGGAGTCCCGGGGGAGCGCCATGGCCGACTACGACCACATCGTCATAGGCGCTGGCTCGGCCGGATGCACGATTGCTGCGCGCTTGACCGAAAATCCCGCGACCGACGTTTTGCTGCTGGAAGCCGGCGGGCCGAACCACGACGACGCAAGGATTACCTCGCCGCAACGTGCCTGGGAGCTTTGGAACACGCCGTTCGATTGGGCGTTCACGACGGAACCGCAGGCGGGCGCGCTCAACCGGCAGATTTTCTGGCCGCGCGGCAAGGTGGTGGGCGGATCGAGCTGCCTCAACGGCATGATCTATATCCGCGGCGCGGCCGCGGACTTCGACCATTGGGCCTATCTCGGCAATGCGGGGTGGGATTACGAAAGCGTTCTGCCCTACTTCAGGAAGTCGGAGGACTATTACGGCGGCGCGTCGCGCTATCACGGGGTCGGCGGACCGCTGACGGTATCTCGCCACACCTCGCCGAATCCGCTGACCGACGTCTTTATCGAGGCCGCCGTGCGCGCCGGCCACCCGGTCAACTATGATTTTTCCGGGCCCGAGCTTGCCGGCGTCGGCTACACCGACACCACCACGCGCGACGGCGTCCGCTGCAGCGCGGCGGTTGCCTTCCTCAATCCGGCGCACAACCGCCGAAATCTGAAGGTACAGACCGGCGCGCGCAGCCATCACCTTTTGATCGAAAAGGGGCGCTGCCATGGTGTCGTCTACGAGCGCGACGGCAAGCTTGAAACCGCGCGGGCAACCGGCGAAGTCATCGTCTCCGCCGGTACCATCGGCTCGCCGCATCTTCTGCTTCTGTCCGGGATCGGTCCGGCCGACGATCTCAAAAAGCTCGGCATTGGCGTGAATGCCGATTTGCCCGGCGTCGGCCGGAACCTGCACGATCATCTCCTGACTTTCGCCATCCATGAAGCGAGCCGTGAGATTCCCGCGCCGCGGCACAACGTGCTTGAAGCGCATCTGTTCGCCAAAACCGATCCGCGATTGCCGGCGCCCGATCACCAGCCGCTGTTCATGTGCAACGCGCCGCCGGCGCACGGTCTCGACATTCCGCCGAACTCCTACGCGATCACGCCCGGCATCATCCGCCCGGTCGCGCGCGGCGAATTAAAGCTCACCGCCAACGATCCGGCTGCGCCGATCCACATCGATCCGCGCTATCTGAGCGAGCCGGCCGATCTCAGCGCGCTGGTTCAATCGCTCGAAGTCTCGATCGAGATTCTGGAGAGCCCGGTCTTCGCCAAATGGCGCAAACGCTCGCTGTGGCCAAAGGCAAAGACGCGCACCGAGCGCGAGCAATGGGTGCGGCAGACCTGCGAGAGCTACCACCATCAGGCCGGCACCTGCAAAATGGGCATCGACGCCATGAGCGTGGTCGACCCGCGGCTGCGGGTCTACGGCATCGAAGGCTTGCGCGTCGCCGACGCGTCGATCATGCCGGCGGTGACAAGCGGCAATACCAACGCGCCGTCGATCATGATCGGCGAAAAGGCCGCCGATCTCATCCGCGGCATCGACGGCGCTCAGACCGGCGCATAGGCGCCGGGGCTTGCCGCAATTACCGGCGCGACCGGCACCGGGCGGTTGATCGAAAGTCCACGCCATGCCGCCTCGATGATGTCGCGCGTACCGAGCCCGTATTTGGCGAACAGATAGTCGCGGCTGCCGGCCTCGGCGAAAGTGTCGGGTATGCCGATGCGGCGGAGCGGAGCGCCGACGCCGGCTTCCGCCAGCGCTTCCGCGACGGCCGAGCCGAGGCCGCCGACGACGGTGTGATTCTCAGCGGCGATCACCAGGCGGCTGCGCCGCGCGACCGCTACGACGGTGGCGCTGTCGAGGGGCTTGATTACCGGCACGTTGAGGACCGCGGCGGAGACGCCGTTTTCGACGAGCGCGCGCGCGGCCGCAAGTGCCGCCGGCAGCATCATGCCGGAGGCAACGATACAAACGTCGCAGCCTTCCCCGCCGATCACCACCTGCGCCTTGCCGAGATCGAGCCGGTGACCGTCGTCGAAGATCACCGGGATCTCGCCGCGCTTGAGCCGCAGATAGACCGGACCGGGACGGTCGGCGATCGCCGCCACCGCCTGCGTCGTTTCGATCGCGTCCGCCGGCTCGATCACCGTCATGTTCGGAACGGCGCGCATAAGCGCCACATCGTCGATCGCCTGGTGACTCGGGCCGCCGGGGCTGGAGAGACCGGGCATGAAGCCGACGATCTTCACGTTGAGCTTCGGATACGCCACCGACATCGCGATCTGGTCGAAGCAGCGGCGCGTACAGAACACACCGAATGTGTTGACGAACACGACGTGGCCGGCGCGCGCCAGACCGCCGGCGATGCTGAGCATGTTGGCCTCCGCCATCCCGATATTGATGAAACGGTCGGCGATCTCGTCGCGGAACAGGTCGGTCTCGGTCTGCCGGGTTAGATCCGCGCCGAGGCAGACGATTTCAGGCCGCCGGCGGGCAAGTTCAACGAGCGCGGCGCCGTAAGGCTTCAGTACGGTCGGATAAGGCGGCTCACGCAAGGCCCGCCTCCAATTCGCGCATGATCGCCGCCTTCAGATCACCGTCGAGCTTGATGAAATGACCATCAACCGTGGGCGGAATTGAACGCACGCGGCCCAAAATCTCGGTGCGCGCCACGATGGCGAGCGGCCCCGCGCCGTCGTGCCGCGACGCAAAGGCTTGCGCCAGCGCGTCGACGTCATGGCCGTCAACCTCGGCGACGTGCCAACCGAACGCGCGCCATTTTTCCGCCAGCGGTTCGAGCGTGGTCACGGAAGTCACCGGGCCGTCGACCTGCGAATTGTTGGCGTCGATCACCGCCACCAACCGATCGAGCCGGCGGTGCGCGGCGAACATCGCCGCCTCCCACACCTGGCCCTCCTCCATCTCGCCGTCGCTGAGAAACGCAAAGGTGTAGCGATCCTCGCCGGCGAGCTGCGCCGCGAGCGCAAAGCCGATCGCGCCGGAGAGCCCCTGCCCTAGCGAGCCGCAAACAAGATCGGCGACCGGCGTGCGCTCGCTGCCGATTGCTTCAAGCGTGGAGCCGTCCGTGCCGTAGCGCGTAAGCTGCGCCGGATCGAGGAACCCGGTCTCGGCCGCCGCGGCGTAAAGGGCGATCACGTAATGCCCGGGCGAAAGCACGAAGCGGTCGTGACCGATGCGGATGGCGCCGCCGAACAGTACCGCGAAAATTTCCGCCGACGACATTGCCTGGCCGAGATAGCCAAAGCCCTGAATGGCGACCATGTCGGTCGCGTGCATGCGGATGCGTGTCGCCAGCCGGCGCAATTTCGTCGCGTCGAGAAGGGATTGCCCGCCCATTCGATCGTCCTGCCGGTGCTGCTGCAACGGAAATGTAGCGGTAGCACACGGCCGGCGCGGGCGTCGATGCGGGCCGCAAAAGCGCGAGCTTGTGACCGCGATCACATTCGTAGACTGCGGGCGGCATTAGCTTGACGCTGCAAAAACCCTTTATTGTGAGGAAACATTCATGTCGTATCTGTCAACAATGGCATGCCTTGTCATCGCGTTGTTGGCGGCGGCCGTTCTCGGCGCCGGTCTTTGTCGTCAGAACACGACGACCTTCTGCCTCACCGACAACGACAAAGGCGCATGCGCGGACGATTCAAATTTCGATTTCTATGTCAGGAGCGCCGTGCGCTGACGCGCTACCGCAGGGCTTCGGCGCGATATCCTTCTCCCGCGGCGGGAGCAAAGGTTGGTGGGCCCGGGAGGACTCGAACCTCCAACCAAGCGGTTATGAGCCGCT
>CAYVPC010000056.1:0-18465 GCA_964453555.1 uncultured Hyphomicrobiales bacterium
CGACGAGCCGACCAGCGCGCTCGACATGCTGATCCAGGCGCAGATGGTCGATCTCTTCCGCGATCTGCAAAAGCGGCGCAACCTGACGTATCTTTTTATCTCGCACGATCTCCGCGTCGTGGCCGCGCTGGCGAGCCGGCTTATCGTGATGCGGCAAGGCAAGGTCGTCGAGGCCGGCGCCGCCGCCGACCTGTTCAAGAACCCGCAGAGCGATTATACGCGCGCGCTGTTCGCGGCTGCGTTCAATCTGGAAACCGCGGCCACCGGCGCGGTGGCGCAGTGAGCGTCACTTGGGCGCCGGCGCGGCCACATGGCCGGGCGGCAATATGCTGAAGGTGAAGATCGTTATCTGGTCGCCCGGTTTGAACGGTCCGGCAACCTTGTTCTTGACCGGCGGGATGGTGCGCAGATACGCGACCACTGCCGCCACGTCGTCTTTCGTCATGTTGACGAAGGCGGGATAGTTCATGATCGGCGCCAGTTGACGGCCATCCGGACGCCTGCCGGTGGTAATCGCGGTGGCAATCTGTTCGTCAGTCCAGCTGCCGATTCCGGTTTCCTTGTCCGGCGTGATATTCCGGCCGTTGAACACGCCGAGACCGGGAATTTCGAATCCGACGTCCGATCCGCCGAGATATTTGTCCGGGTCGGGTTTTCCGAAGAAGAAGCCGGGCGTGTGACAGTCGTTACAACCGGCGATCACAACCAGATAATGGCCGCGCTCGGCCGACGTCTCGGCGTGCGCTTTCGGCAGCAGACTCGCAGCAGCGGCAATTGCGGCAACCGCAGCCGCTATGGTGACGTAACCTGACAATCTGACGTAACCTGACAATCTCATGATCGCCCCTCCCCTAATGTGTCCGAGCTACGCGACCCCGATCGCGTGCAGCACTTTCAATGCTCGCATTAAGTTATACTTACTGGCTTGAAGCACAAGCGCCGGCAATCGAGGCGGCAGCCCAACTTTTGTGAATGCCCGGGCAAAGTCGTTTGACCGGGCGAAAGATTGGGCGTCAGCCCGTGCCCCTTTGGCGGAAATGCCACCAGATAACGGCACCGATTCCCATTACCACCGCCGCCGCCAGTACCAGCAGCAAAGCCGAGTTTTCAATCCAGGCAATGGCCGGAATGCCGAACGCCATGATCAATCCGAGCAGGCAGACCTGCCATGACAGGATGTGGACGCCGGCAGTGAAAGTGCCGAGCGCCAGCAGGGTGAAGATCGCAAGCCCGGTCGAGCCCGAGGTGAACACCCGCTGCACATTGGGCAGAAACAGCATGTTCATGACCAGGATGAACGCGAGCCAGTGCAGCCCTTGCGTTCCGATCAATCGCAGCCGTGCAGTATTGTCGTTCGCGCCCGGCCAACCGTACCAGACGCAAATCAGCCCAATGATCGGCGCCAGGACTTCCCAGTAGATCAGGATCGGATGCTTGGAGAAGCTCGTATAGCCGACGCCCCCGATCGTCAGGAGCAGCAAAATGCTGAACGGCAATTCCCTGATCCAGAAGCTCACATGCAGCGACTGGTGTGGCGGCGCGACGTGCGGAACGCTTAGGTGCTCGCCAGGCTCGGTGCTGCTCATCGCGTGGCTCCAGTTTCTAAAGGTAAATCACTGCAAGTGATAACGCCACCGGTTAGCGCACGATCCGCCGCACGCTCGTGATCTCGCTCCCGCCGGCGCGGATGCGGGCGATGGCTTCGGCGGTCGGCTCGATCGCGACCGCCATATGGAACGCATTGGCATGAATAAGCGTGGCTCGGTCGCGCACGATGGCAACATGGCCTTTCCAGAACAAAAGATCACCGCGCCGTAGACCCGAAACGTCGGCGGCCACGCCGAGCGCGCTTTCCTGCATATCGCTGTCGCGCAAACAGTCGATGCCGCAGGCCGTCAGCGACACTTGAACGAGCCCCGAGCAATCGAGACCGAGCATGGTCTTGCCGCCCCAGAGGTAAGGTGCGCCGAGAAACCGCTCGGCCACGGTGACAAACTCCGCTTCTTGCGTCGCAACCGGAGCAAGATGTACCGCCGGCACAAACCGGCCCGACGCGGTCACCGCAAATCCGTCTTCCGAACGCGTAACGGCAAGGCGCGCGCCGAACGGCAACGCTTCCATCGGCGGTGCCTTGATCGAAGGGACCGCGAAGATGAACGTCCGCAACGCTACGACTTTATGGGTGGGTGGCGCGCCGGGCGCGGCGAGCGCGTTCGCCGGCAGCCAGCCGACATAGCCGTCAGCGGCGAGCTGGCCCCAGGCCCAGCCTTCGCCGTTGGTATCGTAGATGGCGACGCGTTCGCCCTTGAGCGCCTCGGTCGCGAGCGGAGCGTCGGGCGCCGGCACACCGCGCAACGGCGCCTGCGGCTCCACTACTTCATAAGGGCGGCCTTCGACATAACGCGCCGCCGTCACTTTGCCCTCAAGCGTCTTGGCCGCGAGATCGGCGCGGGCCGGCGTCAGGCGAGGATCGAAGGCGGGCATCGCTCAGCCGTAGCGTTCGGCCAGCAGAGCATAGAGGGCGCGCGCGGCCTGCAGCTCGCCGCCCTCCGGCCGGCCCGGCTTCGCTGCCGGCGTCCAGGCGAAGATGTCGAAATGCAACCACGACCCGGCGGTCACGAAGCGCCGCATGAACAACGCCGCGGTGATTGCCCCGGCTTGCCCGCCGCTGCCGACATTGTTGATGTCGGCCACCTTGGATTCGAGCATCGACTCATACGGCCGCCACAACGGCATCCGCCAGAGCGGATCGTTCTCAGTCGCCGCATAATGCGCGAGATCGTGCGCAAGCTTGTCGTCATTGGTAAAGAACGCCGGCACGTCGGGACCGAGCGCGACCCGCGCCGCGCCGGTCAGCGTGGCAAAATCCGCGATCAGCGCCGGATTGTCCTCGTCGGCGAGCGCAAGCGCATCGGCGAGAATGAGACGGCCCTCGGCGTCGGTATTGCCGATTTCGACGGTGATGCCCTTGCGCGACGTATAGACGTCGCGCGGACGAAAGGCGGCGCCGGAGATCGCGTTTTCCACCGCCGGAATAAGCACGCGCAGCCGGACCTTCAGACGCCTCGACATAACCATATGCGCTAGCGCCAGCGCGGTCGCCGCGCCGCCCATGTCCTTCTTCATGTTGAGCATGGAAGCGTCGGGCTTGATGTCGAGCCCGCCGGAATCGAAGCAGACGCCCTTGCCGACCAGCGTCACGCGCGGATGATCCACTTCACCCCATTGCAAATCGATCAGCCGGGGCGGCCGCGCGGCGGCGCGGCCGACGGCGTGGATCAGGGGAAAATTCCCGGCCAGGAGATCGTCGCCGACGACGGCGCCGACGGCGGCGCCGTGGCGCGCGGCCAGCGCGTGCGCGGCCTCCTCAAGCTCCGCCGGTCCCATGTCGTTGGCCGGCGTATTGATCAGATCGCGCGCCAGCGTCACCGCCTCGACGATGCACTCAAGTTCCTCGCGGTTGACGCTCTGCGGCAGATCGAGTTGCACGGCATGCCGCTCGGCCTTGCGGTAACGGCCGAAGCGGTAGGTGGCGAGCGCAAAAGCAAGCGTCGCAAGCCGCGCGTCGTGCGGCTCGTTGGCAAAGCGATAGATACCGTCCGGCAATCGCTCCGGCAGGCGCCCGGGCAGGAATGGATCCCTGGCGTCACTCGCGCCTTCGAGCCCGAACAATACGGCACTCAGTCCGCTCTCTCCGGGCAGCACGAGTGATTTACCCGGCCTGGGTTCGAAACCGGCGGCGTCGGCAAAAGCGCGGGCGCGCGGCTCAAGTTGCTCGCGCAGCTCAGAATAATTCTCCGCTGTGACGAACCAGATCGGAATCGCCGCCGCCGGATCGCTGGCAATAAAGATCGGATCCATCGTCCCCGCGTGCTGAAAAGCAGCGCCCTGCTACCACGCCGCAACGTATCCCGAAAGTGAAGGGCGTCGCTACGCGCCGGATGACTTTTCGCCTTGCGCCGCGCCGCCGTGCCTGATGCCGTAGACGGCATAGAGCAAAAGACCGATCAGCAGCCACGCGCCAAAGCGTATCCAGGTGTCGAGCGGCAGTCCGAGCATCAGGAACAACGACGAAGCCGCGCCCAAAGGCGCCACGACATACACCGCCGGCGTCTTGAACGGCCGCGCCAGTTCTGGCTCCTTGATGCGCAGGACGAGCACGCCGGCGCAGACGATGGCGAATGCGAACAACGTGCCGATACTCACCAGTTCGCCAACCAGGCCGATCGGCAAAACGCCGGCGAGGATCATCACAACGATCCCGGTGACGATGGTGGTGACATAGGGTGTGCGAAACCGGCTGTGCACCCTGGCGACGATGGGCGGCAACAGTCCGTCCCGGCCCATGGAATAGAAAATCCGCGGCTGCGCCAGCATCATCACCAGAATGACCGACGTGAGCCCGAGGATGATGCCTATTTTCATGATCGGCGAGAGCGCGCTCAAGCCGACCGCGTCGATGCCGACCGCGATCGGATCGGGAACATTGAGCTTGTCGTAGGGCACGATGCCGGTGAGCACGAAGCCGACCACGACGTAGAGCACGGTGCAGACCGCGAGCGAGCCGAGAATACCGATCGGCATATCGCGCTTCGGATTTTTCGCCTCTTGCGCTGCCGTCGAAACCGCGTCGAAGCCGATATAGGCGAAGAACACCACCGCCGCGCCGCGTACGACGCCGCTCCAGCCGAACAAGCCGGGCCCCGCATTGGGCGGAATGAAATGGCCGGCCGGGTTGCTCGTCGTCACCCAATGCGCCGTGCTGACAAATGGCGCGGCGAGCGCGATGAACATCAAAATAATGATCAGCTTGATGGCGACGATGACGTTATTGGCCCGCGCCGATTCGTGAACGCCGACGACGAGCAGCGCGGTTACCGCCGCGATCACCCCCATCGCCGGAACATTGATCAGTGCGCCGGTCGCGTGCCAAGTGCGATCGGCAGCGTCGTAGGAAAGCGGCGATCCGGCAAAAGCGAGAGGCACGACGATACCGAGATCCTTGAGGAAGCTCACGACGTAGCCCGACCAGCCGATGGCGACGGTGGTGGCGCCGAACGCGTATTCCAGGATCAGATCCCACCCGATGATCCAGGCGACAAGCTCTCCCATGGTCGCATAGGCATAAGTGTAGGCGCTGCCGGCGATCGGCACCGTCGAGGCCATCTCCGCATAGCAAAGACCGGCAAAGGCGCAGGCAAACGCCCCGAGCACGAACGATAAGGTGATCGCCGGACCGGCGTTGGCGGCGGCGGCATGTCCGGTCAGCACGAATATGCCGGCGCCGATGATGGCGCCGATGCCGAGCGCGACAAGATTGGTCGCCGAGAGCGTGCGCTTGAGCGGCACGCCGTTATGCGTCGTCAGCGATTGCACCTGCGGATCGGCCGCTTCAGCCTCCACGGCTGCGATCGACTTGCGTGCCCAGATTCTCGACATTCAAGCTTTCCCTTGCAGCGCAATCGCCTGTCAACGAGAGAGCGCCGCAAAAAGTTCAGGCGAACTGTACTACAAACCCACCGCCGCGAGCGCCTTCTGCTGGCGCCTGGCGACGCTTTCCATCGAAAAGTCCTCAATCGCCTCGTTGAACAGGCGGTAGAAATTGAGTTCGGCGCGCAGATGCAGGAACACGGCGCCCAGACCGATGGCGGCGCGATCCATGAAGACGAATTCACGCGGTACCGTTACCGGCCCTCTCTTCTTGAGCGCCTGATGCACCCGGAACGCTTCGCGCCGGCCGTATTCCGACGGCGCGACGCCGTCGGCGATCGTGCGCACGCGGTCGTCGAGGAGTGGCGCGTAGATGAAACGCGCCCAGATGTTGAGGGTGTCGATCAGCTCGCGCGAAAGCCGCCGGAAACCCCAGGTCTCGTAAGCCCGCACGATCAGCTCTTCGTCGTCGTGCAAGAGGCCGTGATAAAGATCCGATACGCCACGGACGAATTTCGGCGGGAAGATGCGGATGCAGCCATAATCGAGAAGGTTGATTCCGGCGGGCTTCCGGCCGTCCGCGAATACCGTGTAATTGCCGAGATGCGGGTCGCCGTGGATGACGCCAAAGCGGCTGAACGGAAACCACCAGGCGGTGAACATGGCGGTGGCGAGCGCATTGCGCGCGCCGAATGGATCGTTTTTGTGCGCAAGCATGCGGCTGCCGTCGAGCCAGTCGAGGGTGAGCAGCCGTCCGGTCGATAGCTCCGGCCAGGCACGCGGGACCCGCACAATGTCGATACCGTCGAGCATCGTTCGATAGAGCGCGACGTGCTTGGCCTCGCGCCGGTAGTCGAGCTCCTCGCGCACGCGCGCACCGATCTCCTTGCCGATCTCGGTGGTATCGATCGCGCTGTCGAGACGGCGGCGGATGGCAAGCAGCCATTGCAGCTGCTGCAAATCGGCTTCGACCGCCGACTGCATATCGGGGTATTGCAGCTTGCAGGCGAGCAGCGCGCCATCGAGCGACCGCGCGCGGTGCACCTGGCCGAGCGAAGCGGCCGCGGCGGGCTGATGCTCGAAGCTCGCAAATCGCTTCTGCCAGTCGAGGCCGAGCTCGGCGTCCATTCGCCGCTTGACGAACGCCCAGCCCATGGGCGGCGCTTCGCTCTGCAGCTTTTGCAGCTCGACCGCATATTCCGGCGGCAAGAGATCGGGAATGGTCGCCATCAACTGCGCGACCTTCATCAGAGGGCCTTTGAGCCGGCCGAGCGCGGACGACAGCGCCGAAGCCTCCCCGGCGCGGTCGGCTTTGGCGCCGATGAGCCGCCGCCCGGCGTAGCGCGCCGCTACGCCTCCCACATTGGCGCCGACGCGTGCGTAGCGCGCCGCGCGCGCCGACAAGCGGTTTTTTTCGCGATCCGGTTTTTCTGATTTCGGCATTATGCGCGCCTCCGGCTCTGCCGGATTCTCGCTCCCCGCTCAATGCCAACAACCCGGGACGGCCGCTCGTAGTTAGTAAAATTCGGTTCGGCCCCTTTGCCGCCGGCTTCCAGCCACGCCAGCTTGGCGCGGAGGTAGCGCATCATCGCCTCGACATGCGCTGCCTTTTCCGCCAGCCGCCCGAGCTGCCAGCGTAATATTTCCGCCGCGCGCGACGGAGTAAGGCGCTTGGCCTCGTACTCCACGTTCAAAGCCGCGATTTCACGCAGCGAAAAACCCAACGACTGAGCCATCCGGATCATCCGCGCGACCTCAACGTGCTCTTTGGTAAAGACCTGATAGGGGTTCGAACCGCCTTTGCGGCCGGCAAGCGGCTTTAACAGACCGCGCCTGATATAAAAGCGGACGGTGTCGGGCGTTAGTCCGGCGGCGCGCGCGAATTCGGAGATCAGCATCGCTTAACTCCCGGAGCAGGCCTTGACCATGGACCTTGGTCCAAGGTTAGAAACCATGCTCAACCAGTTTTGTGAGCGGGTCAATGAAAATGAACAAGACGGCGTTCGTCACCGGCGCCTCCGCCGGCATCGGCGAGGCCACCGCGCGCGAGCTTATGGCCGCCGGCTACACGGTATTTGCCGGCGCGCGCCGCCTCGACCGCATGGCGGGCCTGGCCGCGCTCGGCGCTACGCTCATAAAGCTCGACCTCACGGATGATGCGTCGATCGTCGCGGCGGTGGAGACGATCAAAGACCGCGCCGGGCGCCTCGACGTTCTGATCAATAACGCCGGTTACGGCTCCTACGGCGCACTCGAAGATGTGTCGCTCGCCGAAGCGCGGCGGCAATTCGACGTCAACGTGTTCGGTCTGGCGCGGCTCTGCCAATTGGTCTTGCCGATCATGCGCACGCAAAAGTCCGGCAAAATCGTCAACGTCACCTCGATTGGCGGAAAAATCTGGGAACCGCTCGGCGCCTGGTATCACGCCACTAAATTCGCGGTCGAGGGATTGAGCGACTGCCTTCGCGTCGAGGTGAGGCGTCTCGGCATCGACGTGATCATTATCGAGCCCGGCGCCATTCGCACCGAATGGGCCGGCATCGCGCGTGAAGGCTTGTTGCATGTCTCGGGCAACGGCGCGTATGCCACGCAAGCCGCCCGCTATGCGCGCCTGCTCGAGCAGGCCGACACATCGAAGCTTGCCTCGCCGCCTGATGTCGTCGCCAGGACCATTCTGCGGGCCGTGAGCGCCAGGCGGCCAAAGACGCGTTACGCGACCGGCGGCGGCGCGCACCTCATCCTGTTCCTGAAAAAAGTGCTGCCGGATCGGATGTTCGACCGGTTGATCTGGAGCGTCTCGCAAGGCTTCGCGTAAAGCGCCGCACCGGCGGGCCGCGCTAGTCCAGTGCTTCCAACTCCTCGATCATGCGCTCGATGACGCCCAACCCGCTTTGCCAGAACGAAGGATCGCGGGCGTCGAGGCCGAACGGCGCCAGCAGCTCGGAATGGTGCTTGGTGCCGCCGGCAGACAGCATCGCGAGATAACGCTCGGCGAAACCCTCGGCGGCGTTCTCGTAAACTGCATAAAGCGAATTCACCAGGCAATCGCCGAAAGCATAGGCATAGACGTAGAACGGCGAATGGATGAAATGCGGGATATACGCCCAAAACGTCTCATAGCCGGGCTTTAGCTCGATAGCAGGACCAAGGCTCTCGTGCTGCACGTTGAGCCACAGCGCACCGATATGGTCCGCGGTCAATTCGCCGTTCTTTCTTTCGGTGTGGACGGCGCGCTCGAAAGTATAGAACGCGATCTGCCGCACCACCGTATTGATCATGTCTTCGACCTTGGCGGCCAGCATTGCCTTTCGCTCTTTCTTATCGGTCGTGGCGGCCAAGAGCTTCTTGAAGGTAAGCATTTCGCCAAACACGCTTGCGGTCTCGGCGAGCGTCAGTGGCGTCGGCGCCATCAGCGCGCCGTTCGGCGCCGCCAGCACTTGATGCACTCCGTGGCCCAATTCGTGCGCGAGCGTCATCACATCGCGCGGCTTGCCCTGATAGTTGAGCAGAACATAAGGATGCGCCGACGGCGTCGTCGGATGCGCAAAAGCGCCGGGCGCCTTGCCCGGACGCACCGGCGCATCGATCCACTTGTCGGTAAAGAATCGCTCGGCGATTTCCGCCATCTTGGGCGAGAACGCGCCGTAAGCAGTCAGCACGGTGTTGCGCGCCTCGGTCCAGCCGACCGTGCGCGTTGGCACCTGCGGCAACGGCGCGTTGCGGTACCAATGCGGCAGCCGCTTCTTGCCGAACCACTTGGCCTTTAGTGCGTAATAGCGATGCGACAGGCGTGGATAGGCGGCGCGCACCGCCGCCACCAACGCATCCACCACTTCGCGTTCGACCCGGTTGGACAGATGGCGGTCGTCGGCAATGTCGGCAAAGCCGCGCCAGCGGTCGCCGATCTCCTTATCCTTGGCGAGCGTGTTGGTGATCAGCGCGAATTCCTGCACGTGATCCTTGAAGGTCGCCGCCAGCGCCTGCGCGGCCGTTTTGCGTTTTTCGCCCGAGCGGTCCTGCAACAGATTAAGCGTCGGCTCGATGGCGAGCGATTTGCCCAAAACCTTGAAACGCAGATTGGCGATGGTGGCATCGAATTGCCGGTTCCAGGCTGAATAGGCCGTCATCGACTTTTCGTGGAACAGCTGCTCGACGCGATCTTCCAGCTGGTACGGCCGGTAGCGGCGCACGTCTTCCAGCCAGGGCCGATAATGACCAAGTGCCGGATCGGCCATCGCCCTTTCCAAGAGCGCATCGTCGATCCGGTTGAGCTCAAGCGAGAAGAACAGAAGATGGGTGGAGGCCGCCGTCAGCCGCTCCTGCACGTCGCCGTAGAATTTGGTGCGTGCCGGATCGACCGTGTCCCCGGCGTGCAAAAGCCCGGAGTAGGACCCGAGCCGCCCCATGAGATCGTCGATCGCCTCGTAGCGGCGGACGGCCTCGGCGAGCCCCGTGCCGGCCTGCGCGGACTTCGCCAGGTCGGCAAGCTTGCCCTTATAAGCGCTCTCAAAAGCGATGCTGTCGGCGTCGGCACGATTGAGATCGCGCTTGATCGCCGGGTCGTCGAGGCCGGAATAAAGGTCGGCCAAATTCCATTCGGGCAACGTCCCAAGCGCGGTTTTTCGCGCGGCCGGTTCGCCTTTAGCGCGCCGCTTGGCGGCTGATTTTTTTGCCATTGTGTTGCAATGCCCGGAATGGAATCGTTTGCCTCACCGGCCTTTCATGTGGCGCAGCACGGCCGCGCGCGCAAGGCCGCGGTGGAACCGCCGGATATGGCAAAAGTCCTCATTCCGATTCCGAGCAACGACTTCGACCCGAGCGAGGTCGCCATCAGCTGGAGCGTGCTCAAGCGCCTCGGCCATTCGGTAGCGTTCGCCACGCCCGACGGCCGGCCGGGAGAAGCTGACGATATGATGCTCACCGGCGAGGGCCTGGATTTCTGGGGTTTTATTCCGGGGTTGCGGCACTTCACCGCGGTCGGCCGGCTGATGCGGGCTAACGCCGATGCGCGGCGGGCTTACGCGGCGATGTTGGAGGATCCAGCCTTCAAAGTTCCGCTGACGTGGCCGCAGGCCCGCCGTGAGGATTTCGATGGCCTCGTCCTGCCCGGCGGCCATCGCGCGCGCGGGATGCGGCAATATCTCGAGAGCGACGTATTGCAAAATCTTGTGGCGCAATTTTTCGCCGCCGAGCTGCCGGTCGGCGCCATTTGCCACGGCGTATTGCTTGCCGCCCGCAGCCGCACCGCCGCCGGCAACCATTCGGTGTTGTTCGGCAAACGGACCACGGCGCTGACCTGGGCGCTCGAGCGCGCCGGCTGGAAAGTCGGACGCATCGTTCGTTTCTGGGACCCGAATTACTATCGCACCTATGAGGACGGACCCGGCGAGCCGGAGGGCTATATGTCGGTGCAGCGAGAAATCACGCGGGCGCTCGCCCGGCCGGAGGATTTCGCCGACGTTCCGGCCAACGCGCCGGACTACAGGAAAAAGACCAGCGGCATGACCCGCGATAGCTGGAACGATAGCCGCCCGGCTTTCGTGGTGCGCGACGGCAAGTATGTGTCGGCGCGCTGGCCCGGGGATGCGCATACCTTCGCCAAGCAATTTGCCGCGCTGTTGGCCGAGCGCGGCTCATAACGGCGACCTCTATTCGCCCACTTCTCGCGCGTTCAAGCGGGTTAACACCGCCTTAAGCCTCATCGGCCAGAGTGCCCCGAAACGGCACAGCGTGCTGCAATCAACCGCCGAGGCAACAATGGCGATCCTCATCGTCGACGACGATCCGGTGCAATGCCGGTTGCTGGAAGGCATGCTGCAAAAATCCGGCTATGAGGCGATCACGCGCGACAACGGCGATGCGGCGCTGGCGCTGCTCACCGGCTCGGACGGTGCGCGCATCGACTGCGTAATCCTCGATCTGGTGATGCCGAATCTCGACGGTCTCGGCGTGCTGGCCAAATTGCGTCAAGCCGCGATCACCGTGCCGGTGATCGTACAGACGGCGCATGGCGGCATCGACAACGTCGTCTCGGCCATGCGCGCGGGCGCGGTCGATTTCGTCGTTAAGCCGGTCGGCGCCGAGCGCATGCAGGTTAGCTTACGCAACGCACTCAACACCAGCGCACTGGAAGGCGAACTCAACCGCATCAGACACAGCCGTTCGGGCACGCTCGGCTTCAAGGACATCATCACCAAAAGCCCCGCCATGCATGTCGTACTGCGGATGGCGGAAAAAGCTGCCGGCTCCAATATCCCGGTGCTGGTCGCCGGCGAATCCGGCGTCGGCAAGGAATTGATCGCGCGCGCCATCCACGGTTCCGGCGAGCGGCGGACCAAGCCGTTCGTGGCGGTGAATTGCGGCGCGATGCCGGAAAACCTGGTCGAGTCGATCCTGTTCGGCCACGAAAAGGGATCGTTCACCGGGGCGACCGAGCGTCACATCGGCAAGTTCGTCGAGGCATCAGGCGGCACTTTGTTCCTCGACGAGGTCGGCGAACTGCCGCCGGCGGCGCAGGTCAAGCTTTTGCGCGCGATCCAGGAAGGCGAAGTGGAGCCGGTCGGCGCGCGCAAGCCGCAGAAGGTCGACGTGCGGATCGTATCTGCCACCAACCGCGACCTGATCGCCGACGTGAAGGCCGGCCGCTTCCGCGAGGACCTTTTCTACCGCCTGCACGTTTTCCCAATCACGGTGCCGCCGCTGCGGGACCGGCCGGCGGACATTCCCGCGTTGACGCGGCATTTCCTGGCGTTGTTCGCCGCGGAGGAAGGCAAACGCATCCGGCAAGTCACGCCGGAGGCGTTGCAACTGCTGTCCACCTACCGTTGGCCGGGAAATATCCGTCAGCTCGAAAATGCCGTGTTCCGGGCCGTGGTGCTGGCCGAAGGCGACAGCATCGGCGCCGATGAGTTCCCCCAGATCACCGCCCAGATCGTGCTGCCGCCGGGAACCACGGTTCCGGCGCCAGGAGAAGAGCCATTAGCATATTCGGGCGAGACCGAAATCACCCAGGAAATCATCCCGGAAAACATGCCGCCTACCAGACCAGCCGCACCGATCGACGCTTTGCCGCTCCTGAATGCCGAAGGTGACGTACGGCCCCTCGAAGAGCTGGAGGGTGAACTTATCCGGTACGCAGTTACCCATTACAGGGGGCAGATGTCGGAGGTCGCGCGACGGCTGCAAATCGGGCGTTCGACGCTCTATCGCAAACTGGAAGCGCTGGGACTGAGCACCGGCGGCGAAGAGACGGAGGCTGAAAGCGTGGCCCCAGAGCGACATCCTCGGAAAATTGCGTGAATTAGCCGCAACGGCGCGCCTCCCGCCGGGACAAGCCCGGCCGGTTAACGTAAGGTGAGGCCGAAACAGGGCTTAGGTCCGTAAAAAACAAGACTTGGGTCCGTAAAAATGACGTGGTTGGGGGCGATGACTCCCCAATCCGAGCATAAGAGTTGTGTGGCCGACCGGTCGCCGCTCTGAAGGAGATTTTGCAATGTCCGGCGTCCGTTTCGACCGGCTTTTGGCCTCAACTGCGCTTGCTCTCCTCCTATCCGGCGCCACGGTCGGCGCATTTGCGGAGCCAAAGTCCGGAACGGCCGCGGAAACTGCGACACCGGATACCGCGGCGACGCCGCCGGCGCCCGCGAGCGAACAACCCGCGGTAAAGGCGCCGACCGAACCCGCCGCCGAAACACCGCAGCCCGCCGCTGCAACCAAGCCGGAAGCAGCCTCTGATCAGCCGCCGGCAACGACCAAGCCGCAAGCCGTGTCCGACGAGCCGCCGGCGCCGAAGACGACAAGCGAGGAGCCGGCGGCGCCGGCCACGGTCGAAACACCGGCCGCAAATCCGACGCCGACGGCCGTGACCGGCGGCGATGAAGTTCCGGCGGCGGCGGTAGCCACGCCGGTGACGGCAGAACCAACGCCCGCCGCCGTCGTCGACGCCAATGCGCCGATAATCGAACAATTGCGCAACCTGCCGAACGGGAAATTCGACCGCATCGCCGGCGGCAAGAAAGAGCGGACCGCGATCGAGGGGTTCTACTCCAGCCGCGATTACGCGCCGCTGTGGATTACGGACGGCAAGCCGAACGCGCGTGCGACAGCCGCTATCGCCTATCTCGGACAAGTCGGCGCCGACGGTCTCGACCCGGCCGATTATCCGGTTCCGGATTTCGCTTCGCTGAACGATCCAGCCGCACTCGCCGAGGCCGAGATCCGGCTCACCACATCCGTGGTCGCCTATATGCACCATGCCCAAGTCGGGCGCGTGCATTGGACGCGCGTGAGCGGCGACATCTATTACGATCAGAAGCCGTCAACCCCGGTCGAGGTCCTTGCCACTCTGGCCGACTCCAAGGATGTGAGCGAGACGCTCGCCGCCTACGAGCCGCAAGACCCGGCATATGTGGCACTCAAGGCCAAGCTTGCGGAGTTGCGCGCCGGCAATGCCGAGCCGGCCAAGGCATTGATTGCGAATGGACCGGCGCCCAAGCTCGGACAACAGGACGATCGCGTGTCGCTGTTGCGTGAGCGGCTCGGCATTCGGGGCGGCGACGATTCGATTTTCGACAAGACGCTGTCCGACGCAATCAAGAAGTTTCAGCAGGACCACGACCTGAAGGTCACCGGCACGTTGAGCACGCAGACGATCGAAGCGCTCAACGGCCGCCAGCCCGACCGGCCGATCGACACCATCATTGCCAACCTGGAACGCTGGCGGTGGATGCCGCACGATCTCGGCAAGACCTATGTGATGGTCAATCTTCCCGATTTCACGTTGCGCGTGATGCACGACGGCAAGGAGCTGTGGAAGACCAAGATCGTCGACGGCAAGCCGAACATGCCAACGCCGATCATGAGCGCCGAGATGAAGTACATCACGGTCAATCCGACCTGGAACGTGCCGCCGTCGATCGTTGCCAGGGAATACATGCCGGTCCTGCAACAGGATTCTTCGGCACTGGAGCGGATGGGGCTTTCGGTGACCAGCAATCCGGACGGCACCGTGCATATTTCGCAGCCGCCGGGCGAGCGGAATGCACTCGGCCGGCTGCGTTTCAATTTCCCCAACAAATTCCTGGTGTATCAGCACGACACGCCGGAAAAGCACTTGTTCGCCTATGATAAGCGCGCCTTCAGCCATGGCTGCATGCGGGTGCAGGATCCGGTGAAATACGCCGAAGTGCTGCTGTCGCTGGTGCGTCCGCGCGACAACTATACGCAGGACAAAATCCGCAAGATGTTCGGCAACAGTGAGCTGGACATCCAGTTTCCGCAGTTCATTCCGGTCCATCTGACCTATCAGACCGCGTTCGTGGATGAGGACGGAACGCTTCAATTCCGCGAGGATGTTTACGGCCGCGACAAGGCGCTGCTGGCGATTCTCAAAAGCGACGAGCGCAAGATCGCCGACATTGCGATCGCGCGGCAAGACAACACCATTCGCCGCGAGGCGCTGGCGATGCCTGATGGGGCCTTTGGCCGATTCGGCGGCGGCGGATTCTTCTCGCGGCTGTTCGGCAGCCAGCCGAGTGCGCCGCCCACCCCTCCTCCCACGCAACGCAAGCGCTCCGCACAGCGCGCGACGGAAATCCGCTGACACCTGATTTGGAGACGCCTTAGTCCCGGACTTATCGGGGGCGTCTATTTCCGTTTCCTGCGCGCGGACTTTCGCCTGCGTAATTTCGCGCGCTCGGGCGCACCCGCGCGTTTTGATTTCGTGCTTGGGGCCCGTTTGGCTTTATTCGCGCTTTTGCGCGCGGTTTTGGGCGAACTCTTCGCCGCGCTTTTCTTCGCCGGTACCCGGGAAACCTTTTGCTTCCTTTGAAAGTACGCGACCATCGGCTCGAAATAGTTCGACTGCCAGCCGCCCTGTTGGTAGCTCCTTTGATCGTCCGGCACGTTCTTGTGCTCAAGCGTCAAGAGCGCGCCATCGCCGACATCCTCAAGCAGCACCGTGATCACCGAGTCCGCGTGTTCGTCGGTAAACTCGCTCGTGCGCCACGATTGAACGATGCGCCGGCCCGGGATCAGTTCGAGATTGCGGCCGCTGATATAACCGTCCCAAGCCGATACCTGTGCACCTGCCTTGTCCGACATGTTCGCGTCTGCACCGGTCATTTCGGAATGGCCCGCGCTGTCGAGCCAGGTTTGATAAATTTTCTGCGCCGAAGCCGGGATCGTGGCGGTCAGCACGTATGTGTACGGCATTTGCATCTCCATCGGACGCGGCGCGGCAGTCCCTCCGCCGCACGCATGACTTTATAATGCGCTTGAGGGCGATCCGCCGACGCGCCAAGTGTCGCCCGGACAGCACATCGTTCGGCGAATTCTTCACAGCGGCGCGGCAGCGGCGGCGCGGAGATTGATATTGGTCCGAGCGTGGGGCATGGTTATGGTTAATGTGATCGCTGGGGGTCGGGGTCGCAGCGAAAAATGCCCGAGTTATCGAGGTAACGCCCCGCTGGCGCTGCCACCGGACTTGGTGCGTCATCGTTATGTTTTGAAGTGCACAGCGACGGGTTTGCGGCGGTGGTTGCGTTGGCCCATGCTGGTTGTGGAAAAGGCTTTTGGGTGCGACGCGGAGCGCTTTTGCGCACCCAAGCCTGCGCCGCCGTATTGGTGCTCGCTGTCGCGCTCACCGGCTGCGCAGTCGGGCCCAACTACGTTCCCGAGCCGGCACCGGCCAGCAAGAATTTCAAGGAGCTCAAAGGCTGGAAAGTCGCGACACCCAGCGACGCACTTCCGCGCGGGGATTGGTGGGCGTTTTACCACGATCCGAAGCTCAGTTTCCTCATCAAGCAAGTCGAGATTTCGAACCAAACGGTCGCGGCGCAGGCCGCCGCGTACGAGCAGGCGCGTGCAATCATTCGCGAAGCGCAGGCGACGCTGTTTCCCACGCTGAGCGCCACCTACAACGCAACGCGCGCCTATAGCGGGCCGGGAACCGGCGCCGCCGGCGTGATCTCTTCCGCCGCGCGCCCTGGCGCGTATTCGACGACCTTCGTCCCCGGCCTCTCCGCTACGTGGGACCTTGACGTTTGGGGCCAAGTCCGCCGCCAAATCGAAAGCAACGCTTCCGCTGCGCAGTCGAGTTTTGCCACGCTCGGTAACGTCAAGCTGTCGGAGCAGGCGCTGCTGGCTATGGCTTATTTCAATTTGCGCGCAACGGATTCGCTACTGGATCTCCTTGAACGCACAGCGGTGCAGTACCGAAAAACGCTGGATATCGTGCAGAAACAGTTCAAGGCTGGATACACGGTCACGCTTGGCGACGTCGCTACTGCCCGCGCTCAAGTGGAAATCACCGAAGCGCAGGCAAAGAGCGTGGCCGCCACGCGAGCGCAATACGAGCACGCCATCGCCATGCTGATCGGCCGGCCGCCGGCGGAGCTGACGATCGGGCGCCACTTGCTCTCTGGCAGAATTCCTAAGATTCCGGTGACTGTGCCTTCCGAATTGATCGAGCGGCGCCCCGACGTCGCCGCCGCCGAACGGACGATGCAACAAGAAAATGCGCTTATCGGCGTTGCGGTCGCCGCCTACTTCCCGCAGATCAGCCTGTCCGGTCTCTTATCTTGGACCGGAACTCATCCGCTTCCGTTCAATGTCGCCAATGAGGTCTGGTCGCTGGGTGCGGCCGGCACACAGGTTCTCTTCAACGGCGGGCTGACCTCGGCGCAAGTCGATGCGGCACGCGCAGTCTATTGGCAGAGCGTCGCCAATTATCGGCAGACAGTGCTGACTGCGTTTCAAGGGGTCGAGGATCAGCTCGCCGCAATACGCCAGTTAACACAGGCGCTCGCCGAGCAGCAGACGGCGGTCAAAGACGCGCAGCAGGCCGTCGACGTCTATCTGAACCAGTTCCAGGCTGGAACGGTGGCCTTCACCACCGTGGTTACCGCGGAGATCACGCTATTGGCAGATCAGGAAACAGAATTGACCTACCGGCAGAACCTTTTCCTTGCCAGCGTCACGCTCATTGAGGATCTAGGCGGCGGCTGGGACAAAAGCTTGCTGCCCACAAAGAAAGAACTGGAAAGCGACTTCTCGCTAGTGCCACAACTTCCGCCGAACGAGCCGGCACTGAGGCCTGCACCTCCGGCGGACTCGCCAAGCCATTGATTCTGTTACTAATTATCGTCGCACGCAAAAGCGCTTTTAAGGCCCAAAGTCACGTGAATGAGCAAATTTTCATTAGGCGAGCAGCGCCGGCTCCCGCTATATACTGACGACATTCGGATGAATGAACGGCCAAATGGACGAGCGAACGCGCAGAACGGTTGACGAAGCGGCTCCCGACGTTCGCCCAGCGGCGCCGGCGCCTTTCGTGGAAAGCCGACCCGGCCGAACCAGACGCATTGTCACCGGGCTGATCGTACTGGTCGGCTTACTCCTTGTCGGCTATCTGATTTACCGATCGATCGCTGCCGGGACGAGCGCGCGGAACCAGCTGCCGGCAGCGCAGTCGGTGGGCGTGGCAACCATTGGAAACGGGGACATCCGCGTCATCGTCAACGCCCTCGGTACCGTCACGCCAATCGCGACCGTCACCGTGCAGACCCAGATCGACGGTCAACTCTTGCAAGTCGGCTTTACCGAGGGACAAACCGTCAAAAAGGACGACTTTCTGGCGCAAATCGATCCGCGGCCCTACCAACTGCTGGAAGCCCAATACGAAGGCCAACTCGCGCGCGATCAGGGTTTACTGGCCCAGGCGCAAGTCGATCTTGAGCGCTACCAAAAACTGGCCGAGCAGAATTCGATAGCCCGCCAGCAATATGAGGATCAGATTTACATCGTGCAGCAGTACCAGGGCACAGTGAAGCTCGATCAGGCGCAAGTCGACCAGCAGAAACTGAACGTCATCTACTGCCACATTGTTTCGCCGGTGGGCGGCCGCATCGGGCTGCGCCTGGTCGATCCGGGAAACTACGTGCAGGCCGCCAACAGCACCGGCATCGCCGTCGTCACGCAGATGCAGCCGATTACGGTGATCTTCCCGATTCCCGAGGACGATCTGCCGGATATCGT
>CAYVPC010000057.1:0-17964 GCA_964453555.1 uncultured Hyphomicrobiales bacterium
GTGGCGGGTGGCAAGCTGGAAGCCGGTGCCCTGCGCTAGCGCGAGGTCGCAGTTCTTCACCTGCACGGCAGGATGCGCCTAGCCGCGCAACTGCCGCACCGCCTCGATGACTTTGGTCATACTGCCGCGGTTGGCGGGATGATTGTTGCAAAGCCCGCCGCCGTCGGTGTTGAAGGGGAGTTTCCCGGTTCCGGCAATGAGATTGCCGTCGGCGACAAATTTGCCGCCCGCGCCCTTGGCGCAGAAGCCGAGGTCCTCGAGCTGGACGATGACGGTGATGGTGAAGCTGTCGTAGATCGAAGCATATTTGATGTCGGCGGGCGTCACGCCCGCTTCGGCGAATGCGATCGGTCCGGAGCGCGCCGCGCCCGATGTGGTGAGATCGAAGTTGCCGCCGGCCAGGTGCTTCACCGCTTCGCCGACGCCGATGATTTTCACGGGCGGACGCTTGAGCGACTTGGCGATTTCCGGCCGCGTGATCACCAGCGCGCCGCCGCCGTCGCTGATCACGCAGCAATCGAGCCGGTGCAGCGGGTCGGCGATCATCGGCGAGTTCACTACGTCCGCGACGGTGACAACTTCGGGCAGCATCGCGAGCGGATTGTGCTGGGCGTGATGCGAGGCGGCCACCTTGACCCAGGCGAGTTGCTCGCTGGTGGTGCCGAATTCGTGCATGTGGCGCATCGCGCACATGGCGTAGCCGTTGGCGGTGGTGATGGCGTAAGGCACTTCCCACGCCGCTTCGGGCTGGTTCGGATCGCGCGGCCGCGGCGCGGTGCCGGTAGCCATGCCTTCGCTGCGTGGCCGGCCGGCGAGCGTCACCAGCGCGACGTCGCATTTGCCGGCGGCGATCGCCTCGGCGGCGTGCGAGAGGAGCGTGATGTAGGATGTGCCGCCAAGCTCGGTCGACTCGGCGTGGCGCAACCTGAGATTCATGTATTCCGCCATCGAGGCGGGGCCGGGCCCGGGCGCGTCGCCCGAGCAGAAATAGCCATCAATATCGGCGCGCGTCAGGCCCGCGTCCTTGAGCGCGCCGAGCGCCACTTCGGCGTGCAGTTGCGCTACGGTCTTGTCCGGTGCGTGCCGGGTCGGATGCTCGAAAGCGCCGGCAATGTAGGCCTTGCCTCTCACGGTCATCCCCGGATGTCCTCCCCCTGTGGGGCGGCACAATATCGGGGTCCGCAAAGAGCTCCAACACCCGCTGCCGCATGCATTCGGCTATCGGACGGCATGGCTCTTGCGTTAGAAAGGACAAGAGAAAATAGCCGACAATAACGCAGGGTTTTGCGCATGAAGCGCGCGTTGGACGTGAAGGCCGCCGGCCACTGGGATGAAGCCAGCGCCGTCGATTCCATCGCGCTTGATGCTCATGAGCGCCATCGCCGCCGGGTCATGCTGCGCGCGGATCGCGGCACGAAATTCCTGCTCGATCTGCCGAAGGCGACGGCGCTGCACGATGGTGACGGCCTGGTGCTCGACGACGGTGCTATGGTGCGGGTCGTCGGCCGGCCGGAGCCGCTGGTCGAAATCGCCGCCGCCGACGCACACGAGCTGGCACGGCTCGCCTGGCATATCGGCAACCGGCATATCGACGTGGAGATCGTCGGCGACCGGCTGCGCATCCGCCGCGATCATGTGATCGAGGATATGCTGCGCGGTCTGGGTGCACGCGTCTCGCCGGTGGAGGCGCCATTCAATCCCGAGCACGGCGCCTACGATCACCATCGCGGACACGATCACACCCATGGCCACCACCACCATGACGACCATGGCAATGGCTAAAGTGCGCACGCGGCCGCAGCTACTCTCGTCACCACGTAAGCGGGGGCCACGCAAGGTCAAGCGCCGGCCGGATTCGCGCGTTGGCGCGGATGCGCGATTGGAAACTGCGGCGCTTTATCGGCTGATGGCCTGGCTGTCGCCGGCCTATCCGGTCGGCGCCTTTTCGTATTCCAGCGGCATCGAATGGGCGGTCGAGGCCGGCGACATCAAGGATGAATCTACGCTGAAAGCATGGCTCGCGGTGATGCTGGGGGAGGGCGGCGGTTTTTGCGACGCCGTGCTCTTTGCGCATGCGCACCGTGCGGTTGCCGATAACGGTGGCACGGCGCTGCGCGCGGTTGCCGAGCTGGCCGCCGCTTTCGTGCCGTCAAAGGAACGGTTTCTGGAAACGACGGCGCAGGGCCGCGCTTTTGTCGATGCCACCCGCGCGGCCTGGCCGTGTGCGGCGCTGGATCTGCTTGATGCCGCCTGGGACGGCGCGGTCGCTTTGCCGGTCGCCGTCGGCGTCGCCTGCGCCGGTCACGGTATCGCCTGCGAGCAGTCGCAGCACGCTTTCCTGCATGCGCTCACGGCCAACTGGATTTCCGCCGGCGTGCGACTTATTCCGCTCGGCCAGACCGCCGGCCAGCGCGTGCTCGCCGCGCTCGAAAAAAATGTAACGGCCGCTGCGACGCGTGCACTGACCACGCCGCTTGCCGAACTCGGCAGCGCCGCGTTCCGCGCCGACATCGCCAGCATGCGGCACGAGACCCAATACACCCGCTTGTTTCGGAGTTGAGACGCCCGATGACCAAAAACAATCCGCATGGTCCCTTGCGTGTCGGCGTCGGCGGTCCGGTCGGCTCCGGCAAGACCGCGTTGATGGACGCGCTGTGCAAGCGCTTGCGCGACCGTTACGAGATCGCCGCCATCACAAACGACATCTACACCAAATGGGACGCCGAATATCTGGTGCGGTCGGGCGCGCTCGTTGCGGACCGTATCGCCGGCGTCGAGACCGGCGGTTGCCCGCACACAGCGATCCGCGAGGATGCTTCCGCCAATCTCGCGGCTATCGCCGACATGAGGCGGAAATTCCCAGGCCTCGACCTAGTGCTGATCGAATCCGGCGGCGACAATCTTGCCGCGACGTTTTCACCGGAATTGGCCGATCTCACCATCTATGTCATCGACGTCGCCGCCGGCGACAAAATTCCGTCGAAGGGCGGGCCCGGCATCACCCGCTCCGACCTCCTCGTCATCAACAAGGTCGATCTCGCGACCCACGTCGGCGCCTCGCTGGAGACGATGGAACGCGAGTCGAAAAGGATGCGCGGCCCGCGCCCGTTCGTGTTCACCAATCTGCGCGCCGGCAAGGGCGTCGAGGAGATTGCGGCCTTCATTGAGGACAGGGGGGGGCTGGGGGTGGCCTAATTTTCTTTTTGCAGGGAGGAGAGGTTACGCTCGTCCCGTATGCTTCCGCGCTGCTTCGAGGTAGCCGTAGCTTTGCACCGGGGCGCACATCAGGAAGCGGTAGCCCTCTTTGATGACGCGCTCGGCGTTGCCGGCCTCGACATGCGGATGGCCGACGACGACGTTGTGCTTCTTGCAGATATCGACCACGCGCTTCATCCATTCCAGCACGGTCTTGTGCTCGTATTGGCGCGGATAGCCAAGCTCCTGCGACAGGTCGCCTTCGCCGATCAGGATGGCGCCGATGCCCGGCACGTTTTTGAGGATGTCGCCAAGGTTCTCGACGCCGCGCGTGTCCTCGATCTGCAAGATGCAGAAAATCTCGCCCTGCGGATTGAGCGGCCAGACGTCGGCCTTCCGGTAATAGTCCTGCTGGCTGAGGCCCCAATAGCGCGCGGCGGTGGTCGGGCCGTCGCCGCGGATGCCGGCCGGTGCGTAATGCGGCGCGCTTTGCAGCCGCGGATAACGGCAGGCGCCGACCGCGTTGGCCGCTTCTTCCACCGTCGAGATGTGCGGGAACACGATGCCGTAGCAGCCCATGTCGAGCGCCTGCTTGGCCTGCCATTGCGCCATCTCGACACCATTGACCGGCACCCGCGCCATCGGCGTCACGTCCGGCACGACCGAGCCGACCTTGGCGATCTGCGCGCGATGGAGCATATACTGCAGGCAATCGCGCAGCAGCCGGCTGTCCCACGGCTGGTGCTCCATCTCGAACACGCAGCCGTCGAATTTCGACGTGGCGATGGCGACAGCGCTGGTGATCTCGGCGGGCGTGAAGCAGGTCAGCGCATGCTGGCCGGCTTCGAGCGCGCGGATGACGCCGTTGAGCCGTGGTAAGTCAGCCATTCCCTGGTCTCCCGATGCGGCCGTCATCCTATCAGACCGGCGTCCCGGTTTGACAATGCCGCCGCGCCCCGTAGCATCGGCGGCTCAATCCCCAGCTGCGACGTCGTCATGATCATCGATTGCCACGGCCACTACACCACCGAGCCCAAGGACCTCATTCGCTTCCGCAAGGAGCAAACCGCGGCCGCCAACGCCAAGGACAAGACGGCGATGCCCTCGCGCGCGTCGCTTAAGATGTCCGACGACGAAATCCGCGAAAGCATCGAGCTAAACCAGCTCAAGCTGCAACGCGAGCGCGGCACCAATCTCACGATCTTCTCACCGCGCGCCTCCGGCATGGGCCATCACGTCGGCGACGAAAGCGTCAGCCTCGAATGGTCGCAAATCTGCAACGATCTGATCGCGCGCGTCGTCTCGCTGTTCCCGCAAAACTTCATCGGCGTCTGTCAGCTGCCGCAGTCGCCCGGCGTGCCGCCGAAGCATTCGATCGGCGAGCTTGAGCGCTGCGTCAAGGAGCTGGGCTTCATCGGCTGCAACCTCAATCCCGATCCGTCCGGCGGCTATTTCAACTCGCCGCCGCTCACCGACAAATGGTGGTACCCGTTCTTCGAGAAGATGGTCGAGCTCGACGTGCCGGCAATGATCCATGTGTCGGGCTGCTGCAATCCGGCGATGCATACCACCGGCTCGTATTACCTCAACGCCGACACCATGGCGTTCATGCAGCTGATCCTGTCCGATCTGTTCAAGGATTTCCCGACCCTCAAGCTGGTCATCCCGCACGGCGGCGGCGCGGTGCCATTCCATTGGGGCCGCTTCCGCGGTCTGGCGCTCAACGCCGGCCGGCCCGAGCTCACCGAGATCATCAAGAACAATATCTTCTTCGACACCTGCGTCTATCATCAGCCGGGCATCAACCTGCTCGCCGAGGTGGTGCCGGTCGACAACATCCTGTTTGCGTCGGAAATGGTCGGCGCAGTCAAGGGAATCGACCCGAAGACCGGGTTTAATTTCGACGATACCAAGCGCTATGTCGACGGGGCGTCGCGGCTGTCCGACGCCGACCGGCAAAAGATTTTCGAAGGCAACGCCCGCCGGGTCTTCAACCGCCTCAAGGCGAAGGCGCCGGCAAAGGCGTCGGCGTAAGGCGTCACCGCATTGGCCAAGCTTCGCCGAACACGCAAAGACCACAAATCCCATTTCGTCCGCGTCGGTCACCGCGAGGTCGAAACCCTTGGGCTGAACCAGGGGTTCTGGTCGGACCTTTATCACCGGTCCATGACCGTCTACTGGCCGACTTTCTTCGGCGGCGCCGCGCTTATCTTCGTCATTCTCAACGCGGCGTTTGCCTTGCTCTACGCGCTCGGCGAGCGACCGGTCGCCAACGCCGCCGATAACGGGCCGCTTGGGCTGTTCTACTTCTCCATCGAGACGCTGGCGACAGTCGGCTATGGCGATATGCATCCGCAGACCAACTACGGGCATCTGATCGCCACCGTCGAAATCTTCACCGGCATGTGTCTGCTTGCGGTGTTGACCGGATTGGTGTTTGCGCGCTTTTCACGCCCGCGCGCCCGCTTCGTCTTTGCCGATCATCCGGTCGTGGCGACGCGCGACGGCCAGCCAACGCTGATGATCCGCATGGCCAACGCGCGCCACAACACGATCTCCAGAGCGACCGCGAGGCTTTGGCTGCTGCGCATCGAACGCAGCATGGAGGGGGATCAATTCCGTCGCTTTTACGAACTGAAAGTTGATCGCAGCGAACACCCGATGTTCATGCTGAGCTGGACGATCTTTCATGTCATCGACAAAGAGAGTCCCTTGCATGGCGCGACCGCCGCCCAGCTGGTCGAGGCCGACGCGTCGCTGGCGCTCAACGTCAGCGGCCTCGACGACGCGTCCGCCCAGCAGCTTTACGCCCGGCGCATTTACGCGGCGGAGGACATCCGCTGGGGGTATCGTTATCGGGACATCAGCGGCGTGTCGCCGGACGGACATTTCCAACTCGACTACACCAAATTCAACGACGTGGAGCCGGAGAATGCGTGATCGCCGGCGCCGCTTCGTCTAGCGCGGCGGCTCGATCGGTTGCTGCAGGATGACATCAAGTGCTGTCACGAAAGCGAAAGAGCAGGCGAAGAAATTCACCATGATCGACGTAATGTATGCGGCCGGGCCGTATTGGAAGCCTGCCAAAACGTAGACCAGCATCGCGACCAGCACCGCCGAGCCGAAAACAACGAAGATCGCATAAACGGCGGGCGGCGGGCTGGAGCCGACCGCCTTGCGGCGGCGATGCGGATAGGACAGCAGCAGAAACAACATCGGCAATCCGAACAGCACCGCCGAAATGCGCCACAGCCGCTCCTCGGAAACATCGTAGAGCGCAAGCAGTGGCGGCAGCAATGTTCCCCCCGTCAGCACGATAAGATTGCTCAAGACCGTTTTTGACAGATACGTGTCGAGTGCCGACAGCTTGGCGCCGGCGGCCTGTCGAACGCCAAGCAAAAGCGCGGAAAATCCCGCGAACGTCACCATCAATGCGGCCAGCGTAAACAACAACGTCGCGCCTTTGACTTCCACGTGCCGCTCTCCGCTCGCGCCGGTATCACCGGTGTGCCTTCTTGCCCGTCCGGCCGGGACGCCCATTTAGGACGAAATCCGATATCATAGGGCGCCTGCAAACGCCTGCCCGCGAAAGGTCCGCCATGTCCATCAGACCTGTCAAACGCGTCGTTGCATCGAAACCCACGATCGAGGGCGCCGGCGTGCATCTGCGCCGCGCTTTCGGCTTTGGCGATACCGGCGAATTCGATCCGTTCCTTTTGCTCGACGACTTCCGCAACGACCGGCCGGATGAATATCGTGCCGGTTTTCCCTGGCATCCGCATCGCGGCATCGAGACCATCACTTACGTGCTCGCCGGCGACGTCGAGCACGGCGACAGCCTCGGCAATCGCGGCAGCCTCGGCGCTGGCGACGTGCAATGGATGACCGCCGGCCGCGGCATCCTGCACCAGGAGATGCCGAAGGGCGACGCGCAGGGCCGCATGCACGGTTTCCAGCTTTGGGCCAATCTGCCGTCATTGCTGAAAATGACGGCGCCGCGCTATCAGGACATCAAGGCCGGTGAAATTCCGGAGATCGTCGATGACGACGGTACCAGCGTGCGGATCGTCTGCGGCGATTTCCGGGGCAAGCGCGGGCCGGTCGAGGGTGTCGCCGCCGACCCGCGCTATCTCGACGTGTTCGTGCCGCCGGGCAAGCGCAAGACGCTGACAGTGGAACTCGAGCGCCACGCTTTCGCTTACGTGTTCGAAGGCTCCGGCAATTTCCGCGCGGCGTCGGAGCCGTTCGGCGTGCTGACCGAGAAGACCGACGGCGCCAACGAGATTTTGGTGCGCGAGCAGACCGGCAATCGCTCGCTGGTCTTGTTCGATTCCGGCGATGAAGTCACCGTGCAGGCCGGCGATCAGGGCATCCGCTTCCTGCTCGTCTCCGGCAAGCCGTTGAAGGAGCCGGTCGCCTGGTGCGGCCCGATCGTGATGAACACGCAGGCCGAATTGCAGCAGGCGGTCGCCGAGCTGCGCAGCGGGACGTTCATCAGATAACGTTGTAGGGTGACGGCCTTCTCTTTGTTCGGAGCGGGTGAGGCCGGATTTTAGCCCATGACCAAGGTTCTCATCCTCGACGGCCACGCCGAGATTTACCGCGACCGGTTCAAGGCGGAGTTCCCGGCGCTGAGTTGCGTGCTTGCGCACGGCGTTGCCGACCTTCCAAAAGATATCGCCGACATCGACGTGCTGATCTCGTTCGCCATCGAGCTGAAGGACGATTTCTACCGGCGCGCCACGGGCCTGAAATGGGTGCAGTGCCTCGCCACCGGCGTCGATCATGTGCTGCGCTGTCCATCGCTCCGGCCGGAGACGCTGCTGACCAGCGGGCGCGGCGTGCACGGCGCGCCCATGCGCGAGACCGTCCTTTATCTGATGCTCAACGTCAGCCGCGACGTGGCGGGCTTGGTCGCGGAACAGAAGGCGCATGTCTGGAACCGGCGCTTCTATCATCTTTTGCTGGGCAAGACGGCGGTCATCGTCGGGATCGGCGTCGTCGGCTCGGCTATCGGCGAACTGCTCAAGGCTTTCGGCATGCACGTAATCGGCGTCACCCGCACGCCGCGTGGGGTCGAAGGCTTCGACGCGATGCTGCCGACCGATCGTTTGCCCGAGGCCGCCGGCCGCGCCGATTTCCTGATCAACGTGCTGCCGTCCAACGCCGACAACGATCTACTTTTCGACCGCTCGGTGTTCGCGGCGATGAAACCAACGGCCTATTACATCAGTGCCGGGCGCGGCCAGACCGTCGACGAAGCGGCGCTGATCGAGGCATTGCACGGGCACTGGATCGCCGGCGCCGGCCTCGACGTGTTCCACACCGAGCCGCTGCCGGCCGACAGCCCGTTCTGGGATTTGCCCAACGTTTTCATCACCCCGCATCTCGGCGGCTACACCAGCGAATACGAGGACCTGATCATGCCGCTCATCGTCGAGAACATGCGGGCCTTCACCGCCGGCCGGCACGGCGAAATGCGGAACGTCGTCAAGCATTGACGCGCGCTTCACTCCGGCGGGGTGCCGTTGGCGGCCAAAACCTCGCCGGCGAGATAGAGCGAGCCGGTGATCAGGATACGCGGCGCCGGATAAAGATCGAGCGTTGCGGCGACCGCGAGCGCGCTATCGATGTCGTCCCGGATCAGCACCGGAATGCCGATGTCGCGTGCGACGTCGGCCAGCGCCGCCGCCGACAGCGCCCTGTCCTGATGGATCGGCACGGCAATGACCCGGCGGGCAAGCCCGGAAAAAAAGCGCAGAAATCCGCCGCTGTCCTTGGTCGACATCATGCCGACGATCAGCACCAGCGGGCGCGACACGCGCTCCTCGAGATCGGCAAGCGCTGCCGCGATGGCACGGCCGCCGTCGGGATTGTGGCCGCCGTCGAGCCACAGTTCGCTTTCCGGCGGCACTAGCGACGCCAGCCGCCCCTGCGCGAGCCGCTGCATGCGGGCCGGCCAGTCGACCCGCAGCATGCCGGCTTCGAAGGCGGGCGCCGGGAGCTTAAGTCCGGCAACGCGGAGCGCCGCGATGGCGGCGCCGGCATTCTCGAACTGGTGCCGGCCGTAGAGTTTCGGCGCGGGCAGGTCGAGAAGCCCGTCGTCGTCCTGATAAACCAGCCGCCTGCGCTCTTCGGTCGCCGTCCAATCCTCGCCGGCGATGGCGAGCGGCGCCTTCATGCGGGCGGCTTGCCGCTCGATGACCGCGAGCGCGTCGCCCGCTTGGCTCGCGATCACCGCCGGCACATTGCGCTTGAGGATGCCGGCCTTCTCGGACGCGACCGCCTCCAGCGTATCGCCGAGAAAATCGGCGTGATCGAGCGAGACGCGCGTGATCACGCTGGCGATCGGCTGTTCGATGACGTTGGTGGCGTCGAGCCGTCCGCCCAGACCGACTTCCAGCAGCAGAGCATCGGCCGGATGGCGCTTGAACAAAACAAACGCTGCCGCGGTCTCGATCTCGAAAACGGTGATCGGCGCGTTGCCGTTTTTGGCTTCGCATTCGGCGAGAACATCGGCGAGTTCGCCGTCATCGACCAAATTGCCGCCGTCCGGCCGCGCGATGCGGAAACGCTCGTTGAGACGCACGAGATTGGGCGAGGTGTAGACATGCACGCGCTTGCCGGCGGCTTCCAGGATCGCGCGGGCAAACGCGATCGTCGAACCCTTGCCGTTGGTGCCGGCGACGTGGATCGCCGGCGGCAGATGCCGTTCGGGATGGCCGAGCGCCGCCAACAGGCGCTCGATCCTTTCCAGCGACAGGTCGATCCGTTTGGGATGTAGCGCCAGCAAGCGGGCGTGGATGGCGCTGATCGATCCCGCGCTGGAACGCGGCAGGCTCACGCCGGCGCCGGTAGGCTGAAACGCGGCTTCGCGGCGCCGGCAGGCGCCTTCAGGAACAGCCGGCACAGCCGGGCGACGGTGGCGCGCACATTGTGGCGATGCACCACCATATCGACCATACCGTGGTCCCGCAGATATTCCGCGCGCTGAAATCCTTCCGGTAATTTTTCACGGATGGTCTGCTCGATGACGCGCGGGCCGGCGAAGCCGATCAGTGCGCCCGGCTCGGCGATATGCACGTCGCCGAGCATCGCGTAGGAGGCGGTGACGCCGCCGGTGGTCGGATTGGTGAGGACGACAATATAGGGCTTGCGCGTCTCGTGCAGGTTTTGCACGGCGATGGTGGTCCGCGGCATCTGCATGAGCGAGAGGATGCCTTCCTGCATGCGCGCGCCGCCGGATGCGGCGAACAGCACGAACGGGCAGCCTTTCTCGACCGCAGTGTCAAGGCCCTTGATCACCGCTTCGCCCGCCGCCATGCCGAGCGAGCCGCCCATGAAATCGAAATCCTGCACGCCCATCACCATGGCGAGGCCGTCGAGCTTGCCGTAGCCGAGCTTCACTGCGTCGTTGAGGCCGGTCTTGCTGCGCGCGTCCTTGAGCCGGTCGGCATAGCGGCGCTCGTCGCGGAATTTCAGCGGATCGGCCGGCACCTCCGGAACGGCAATGTCGAACCAGGTTTCGTTGTCGAACATCGACTTGAGCCGCGCCGCGGCGCTCATCCGCATGTGATAGTTGGAGCCGGGGATGACGAACTGGTTGGCCTCGACGTCCTTGTAGAAGACGAGCTGGCCGGTCTCCGGACATTTGATCCAGAGATTCTCCGGCACTTCGCGCCGGAGCATGCCGCGGATTTTCGGCCGCACGACGTTGGAAATCCAGTTCATGGTCGAACTACAGCACCCGGAAAGCCGCTATTTTGCGGCGTCTTACCTGCGCCCGGTATATCGCATTCGCCGCCATTGCGCAGCCTTTGGCGGTCCATGGAGCGCGCGCATCTGGAACAGACCGCAAAGTTTGTTACTGTGGCTCGCATCTTTCGTTCACTATGTGGGGCGCCGGGGCATTTGCCCCAAGCAGCGGGGCTGAAAAAAATGCGTGCTGGGCATTTGCTGATTGTGGGACTGTTGGTGCTTGGGCTCGCCGGTTGCGGCAAGGCGCCGAAGGCCGACCCGGGGCCTGCGGGTCCTGCCGGACCAAAGGGTGACACCGGGGCCGCCGGGCCGCCCGGCCCTGTCGGGCCGCCTGGTCCGCCCGGACCGCAAGGCGAGCAAGGTCCGCCCAGTCCGACCATCCGTGTCATCCGCATGAACTGCCTGGTCGGCGGTTGCTCGGCGTCCTGCCGCGGCGACGAAGTTTTGATCAGCGCTTATTGCGGACCGGCGCGCAACCCCGCGACCTATATCGGCGAACGGCAAGTGTCCTGCGGTGTCGAGGCCAACGCGGCGAATGCGCCGCTGGTCGCGATCTGTGCGGCGTCGCCGCCATAAAAAATCGGGCGCCGGCGGCAAAATTTCCAATCTGCAAAATCCGGCCACTGCCGGGGAATGTTAAGTCCTGTGGCGTCGTCGCGCCGCGGCGAAACGTAGGCAAGGCCCCGGTCCCGCCCTCGCCACGACGCAATTTCGCCGCTCTGGCCCCTAGAGTACGGGCCGGCGCACCGGGAACGCGCGGCTTTGCCTCCTCGCCGGTAAGCCGCGGGTAACAAACCCGTGCGCATCTATGCGAGGGCGCAGCGCCGGCAAAAATCCGGATGTGCGGGAATGGGAATTGCGCGGGAATGCGAACGAGTATGAAGAAGCTTTTGGCCGGATGTATCGTGGCGGGCGCGCTCGTCGCCGCGCATGGCGCCGCCGCGGCCGACCTTTCGCTTGCGCCACTCTACAAGGCGCCGCCGTCTCAGGTCACCCAGGCTTATGACTGGACGGGCTTCTATTTCGGCGTCAACGGCGGCGGCGGTTGGGGCCATTCCTTCTGGACCGCCAATGCGACCGGTCTCGGCCTCGCCGGCGGCCAGGTCGGCGGCACCGTCGGCTACAACAAGCAGATCGGCAGCGTTGTGTTTGGCGTCGAGGGCGACATCGATTGGTCGGGCTTCAACGGCAGCAGCACCACTGCGGGCTGCCCCGGCGGTTGCAGCACCAGCGATAGCTGGCTCTCGACCGTACGCGGACGCATCGGCTATTCGGTCGATCGCTTCATGCCCTACATCACCGGCGGGCTTGCGGCCGGCGATATCCGCGCCGCGACGCCCGGCTTTGCCGGCGGCGACACCGCCAATGCCGGCTGGACGCTCGGTGCCGGCCTCGAAGTCGTGCTGCCCGGCAACTGGAGCGTCAAGGCGGAATATCTGCGCGTCGATCTCGGCCGGTTCAACTGCACCGGCTGCACCGCCGCGCCGCCCGACAATGTCTCGTTGCAGGAAAACGTTTTCCGCGCCGGCGTGAACTACCGCTTCGGCTGGGGCAAATAGCGGTCGCGCCGGCCACGCTTTTCCCTTTCGGTATCGTCCTTAATCGTTGCTTGCCGCCGGCGACTTGCTTCGCGCGGCGGCAATGCGTCGAATTTTACGCAAATCGGCAACGGGCCCGCAGGACCCCGTTGGTAGAAACGCGTAGTCCGCACGGGGGATTACGTTGCCGACGGTCGCCGCCACCCATTTCGTCCTCGATCTGCCGACGCTGTTTGCCGTTACGGTTTTTCTGTCCGTGACGGGGGGCATGTTGCTTCTGTTCGCCTGGATGCAGAACCGCAGCACGCCGGCGCTCGCCTTCTGGGGGATCGGATACCTCATCGGCGCATGTGCCGCGGCGCTGCTCGCGTCGCCCGGCGCGCTGCCCAACGCTTGGTCGGTCGGCGTCGCCAATGCGCTCGCTTGCACCGCCTACGGAATGATGTGGGGCGGCGCGCGCTCGTTCGAGGGCCGCCGTGTCTCCATGCCGCTTTTGGGAGCCGGCGCCGCAATCTGGCTCGTTGCATTTCAGTTCGAAGCTTTCGCGCAATCGCTGCAAGCGCGCGTTGCGCTAGTATCGGCGATCATGGCGGGCTATGCGCTGCTCAGCGTCTCCGAACTCTGGCACGCCCGCGATCGCGAGTTGATCTCGCGCTGGCCGACGTTGGCGCTGGTCTTCATGCACGCGGCCTTCCTGCTGGCGCGTATCCCGTTCGCGCAGACGCTGGCGATTGCCGCCGCGACCGGCCAGCAGCACGGCGTGATCGTGCCGGTGATAGCGTTCCAGATGCTGTTCACGACCTTCTGCCTGCCGTTCCTGCGGGTCGCGATGTCGAAGGAACGCGCCGAGCTCGAGCAGCGCAAGGCCGCGCTCACCGATTCGCTGACCGGCGTCGCCAACCGGCGCGCCTTTTTCGACCACGGCGGCCGGCTGCTTGACTGGGCGATCGCCGACCGCCGCTCCGCCGCGCTGTTGCTGTTCGACCTCGACCGCTTCAAGGAGGTCAACGACACCGCAGGCCATCAGGCCGGCGACCGTGTGCTGCAGGCGTTCTGCAATCTCGTCGGGACCGCGTTGCGGCCGGGCGACCTGTTCGGCCGGCTTGGCGGCGAGGAATTCGCCTGCCTCGTGGCGGATGCGGCCATGTCGGAGGCGCTGCGCCTGGCCGAGCGGTTGCGGCACGAATTCGCCGCCATGCGCCTGCCGGGCCTCGATGTGACCGCGACCGTAAGCGTCGGCGTCGCCATGGCCGGCGAGGCGGGACGGAACCTGCAATCGCTGCTCGCGACCGCCGACCGCGCCCTCTACCGCGCCAAGGCCGACGGCCGCAATCGCGTCGCGGCGGCGCCATTGGTTCTGGTCGACCGCAACGCCGGCGAGACGCGCCGCGCCATGGCAGCGGCGCCCGCGGCGGGCTAGGCCGAAACAGTCAGTGCAGGTGGACGGCGTTCTGCACGGCGAGATGCCAGTGCGCGACGACGTCGGTGTGGTGCGCGAAATCGGCTGGCGCGCCGCTGTGAGCATCGGCGCCGATCAGCGCCGACCAGTCGTCGCCCTGCCGTCCAGGCGAAGTGGTCGTGCGCGCCGCTGTTGCCCTGGTTGTCGGAATTGCCGGTGTTGGCGCCGGAGTTCGGGTGGAAGATGAAATTGTAGTGGCCGAGCGATACGGATGAGTTGGTGGAGTTCGCCGGCGGGTCGAAGATGTCGGTGCCGCCACTGCCGTCCGACGCAAACTTGAACGTGCCGGTGAAGCCCACAAACGTCAGCGACGCGGCGTTTGTCCCGTCGCTGACCGCAAGCACGCCGGTGGCGGAGTCATGGTTTTCGCTAAAGCTGCCCGAATTGTAAGGTGAACGCGTCCCGGAAATTGATTGGATCGTGAGGAAGCGCCCGAAGAGGTAACGGCCGGATCGCGCGATCGGCCCCGCGCCGGGCTCAAAAACGCTGGTCCAGCAGCGACTTAATCCGGTACTGTAGCGGGTAAAGCAGGCGAGCGATGACCGTGAATGAGCGCCCGAGCGCGCTGTTAACTGACCTCTATCAGCTCAACATGCTCCAGGCCTACCTGGACCATGGCGAGACCAAAACGGCGGTATGCGAGTTTTTCGCCCGCAATCTGCCGGCGCGGCGCGGCTTCCTTGTGGCCGCCGGGCTCGAGCAGGCGCTCGATTATCTGGCCAATCTGCGCTTCTCCAGTGCCGATATCGCCTGGCTCAAAAGCACAGGCCGATTCGGCCCCAACCTCATCGATTACCTCGCCGGTTTTTCCTTTACCGGCGACGTTCACGCCATGCCAGAGGGCAGCGTGTTCTTCGCCAACGAGCCGATCCTGCGCGTGACCGCGCCGCTGCCGCAGGCACAATTCGTCGAATCGCGCCTCATCAACATTCTGCATTTCCAGACGCTGATCGCCTCGAAGGCCACACGCGTCAGGCTCGCCGCGCCCGGCAAGCTCTTGGTCGATTTCGGCATGCGCCGCGCGCACGGCGCGGAGGCTGCCCTGATGGCGGCGCGGGCGAGCTATATCGCCGGCTTTGCCGGAACCGCGACGGTCGAGGCCGGCAGGGAATTCGGCATCCCGCTCTACGGCACCATGGCGCATTCCTTCATCGAGGCGTTCGACGATGAGAGCGCGGCATTTGCCGCGTTCGCGCGTTCGCGGCCCGACAACCTCGTGCTGCTGCTCGACACCTACGAATCGGAAGCCGCGGCGCGTAAGGTCGTGACGCTGGCGCCAAAGCTGAAGGCGGCCGGCATAGCGATTCGCGGTGTTCGCCTCGACTCGGGCGATCTGGTCGCGCTGTCGCGCAAGGTGCGCGGCATTCTCGACGCCGGCGGCCTGCGCGACGTCACGATCTTCGTCAGCGGCGGCCTCGACGAGGACTCACTGGCCGAATTCACCCGCGTGAATGCGCCGATCGACGGGCTCGGCGTCGGCACCAGCCTGACCACGTCGGCGGACGCGCCGACGCTCGATTGCGTTTACAAGTTGCAAGAATATGCCGGACTGCCGCGGCGCAAGCAGGCGGTGAACAAGGCGACCTGGCCGGGACGCAAGCAGGTGTGGCGGCGTTACGGTGCCGACGGCGGCATGGCCGGCGATTTATTGGCGCGCGAGGGCGACCAGAAACCCGGCGAGCCGCTGATCGAACCGGTGATGCAAGGCGGCAAGCGCTTGCACGCGGCGCCTTCGCTCGACGACATCCGCCGCCGCGCCGGCCGCGAGCTTGAACGTCTGCCGGAACCGTTGCGCGCGCTGGCGCCGGGCGCAGTCTATCCGGTCGAGGTCGCCGGCGAGTTGCGGGATCTCGCGGCCGCGTTCGACCGCCGCATGCAGGCCCAAAAAACCGACGCTACATAACGGCAATGAGTGGTAGCACGACCATTGACGGCAGCGACGTCCTGATCGTCGTGGACGTGCAGCGCGATTTTTGTCCGGGCGGTGCGCTGGCGGTGCCGCGCGGCGACGAAGTCGTGCCGGTCATCAACCGGCTGGCCGCGCGTTTCCGCAATGTCGTACTGACGCAGGATTGGCATCCGGCCGGGCACTTTTCGTTTGCTTCGTCGCATCCCGGCCGACAGCCGTTCGAAACCATCGCCGCGCCTTACGGTCAGCAAACGCTGTGGCCGGATCATTGCGTACAAGGCTCCCGCGGCGCCGAGTTTCACCCGGACCTGCACGTTCCGCAGGCAGCGCTCATTCTGCGCAAGGGCTTGGCGCGCGCGATCGATTCTTATTCCGCGTTCTACGAGAACGACCACGTGACGCCGACCGGCCTGGTCGGTTATTTGCGGTCCCGCAAGCTTGCGCGCGTGTTCGTGGCCGGCCTCGCGTTCGATTTTTGCGTGCGCTATTCGGCCGAGGACGCACAGCGCGAGGGGTTTACCGTGTTCGTCGTGGAGGATGCCTGCCGCGGTATCGACGTCGACGGCTCGGTTGCGGCGACTCGCGCTAACTTGGTCGCGCTCGGCATCGCCTGCATTTCGGCGCTCGAAACAGCGTGAGGCTCCGGCGCCGCCCCCCGCAGTGCGGGAGAGACGGGAAACGGAACGCCGGAAAAGGCGTTGGGATCCGGCTTTTACGGTAATGCACCGGGATTGTGTGCAATGCACAAAAACCATTGACTCGGCCGGAAAGAGGGTCGAGGATTACAAAATTGTAACTGCCGGGTAAGCCGATGGGTCATCAAACGGTCACGCCGCCGTCAAGTCTGCCCTCGCTGATGATGCCCTGCCCAGTCTGTGCGGGCCGCATGGTGTATCAGGCCCGCCGCCCGATCTCGTCCGAAGTCGAAGACACCGTTTATGCCTGCCGCCGCTGCGGCGCCGAATTGATCCGCACCTCGGTATGCCAGGTGCCGCGGGCCGGACGCAGCGCCGAAGCGGCGTAAGCTTTCAGCGTCATCCCAAATTCAGTTCCTTGAAGAAGTCGTTGCCCTTGTCGTCAATGACGACGAAGGCTGGAAAATCGACCACTTCGATGCGCCAGATCGCCTCCATGCCGAGCTCCGGATATTCGATGCACTCGACTTTCTTGATGCAATGCTCGGCCAGATTCGCCGCCGTGCCGCCGATCGAGGCGAGATAGAAGCCGCCGTATGTCTTGCACGCCTCGCGCACGGTTGCCGCGCGATTGCCTTTCGCCAGCATCACCATCGAGCCGCCGGCGGCCTGGAAATCGGCGACGAAGGAATCCATGCGGCCGGCCGTGGTCGGCCCGAACGCGCCCGAGGCGTAGCCCTCCGGCGTCTTCGCCGGGCCGGCGTAATAGACCGGATGGTTCTTGAAATAATCGGGCAGCGGTTCGCCGCGCTCGAGCCGCTCGCGCAGTTTGGCGTGTGCGGCGTCGCGCGCCACGATCATCGGGCCCGACAGCGACAGCCGCGTCTTGATCGGATGTTTGCCAAGCTGCGCGAGAATATCCTTCATCGGCTTGTTGAGATCGATCTGCACCACCTCGCCGCCGAGATGCGAGGTGTCGATCTCGGGCAGGTATTTCGCCGGATTGTGCTCGAGTTCTTCCAGGAACACGCCGTCGCGGGTGATCTTCCCGAGCGCCTGGCGGTCGGCCGAGCATGACACGCCAAGCCCGATCGGCAGCGAGGCGCCGTGGCGCGGCAGCCGGATCACCCGCACGTCGTGGCAGAAATATTTGCCGCCGAATTGCGCGCCGACGCCGAGCGATTGCGTCATCTTCTGGATCTCCTGCTCCATCGCCTTGTCGCGGAAGGCGTGGCCATCCTCGGAGCCGTGCTCCGGCAGCGTGTCGTAATATTTGGTGGAGGCGAGTTTCACCGTCTTCATGGTCAGTTCCGCCGAGGTGCCGCCGATGACGATGGCGAGATGGTAAGGCGGGCAGGCGGCGGTGCCGAGCGTGAGTACTTTCTCTTTCAGGAAGGCCAGCATGCGCTCGCGCGACAGGATCGACGGCGTCGCCTGGAACAGAAACGATTTGTTGGCCGAGCCGCCGCC
>CAYVPC010000058.1:0-17647 GCA_964453555.1 uncultured Hyphomicrobiales bacterium
TGAACGTGTCCGGGCCGACATGCTCGAAGGCGACGTCGACGCCCTTCTTGCCGGTAAGCTTACGCACCATGCCTTCGAACCGGTCATTGCGGTAATTGATGACATGATCGGCGCCGATCGCTTCCGCCTTGGCCGCCTTCTCGTCGTCGCCGACAGTGGTGATGACGGTACAACCGATCGCTTTCGCCATTTTGATGGCGACCGTGCCGATGCCCGAGCCGCCGGCCTGCACCAGGATGGTTTCGCCCGGCTCGAGCCGCGCATTGTCGAACAGCATGTGCTGGACGGTCGCGAACGCGATCGGCGCGCAGGCGGCGTCACGAAAACTTACGCCGGCCGGCACCGGGACCACGAGCCGCGCCGGCATGTTGACGGCGTCGCGCGCGAAACCGTCGACGTGGAAGCCCATGATGCCGGCGACATTCTCACAGAGATTGTCGCGGCCTTGGCTGCAGGCGCGGCAGGTTCCGCAGGTGAGTCCGCCGTAGGCGACCACCGGGTCGCCGGCCTTGAAGCCGCTTACACCCGCCCCGATGGCGCGGATTTCGCCCGCCGCTTCCGCCCCGACCACAAGCGGCATTTTGCGCTTGGCGAAGGCCATGCCGCGCCAGCCCCAGACGTCGATGTGATTGAGTCCGATCGCCTTGATGGCGATCTGCACCTCGCCCGGTCCGGGAGCGGGCGGCGCCGCGACCTCGCGCAACTCGATCTTGCGGTCGGCGATAAGCGTGAGCGCGCGCATGGATTGCGCCGCGACCGGCTTTTGCTGATCAATCAGGCTCACGCGGGCTCCAGCGCCATGACCAGACAAACGTTCTGGCCGCCGAAGCCGAACGAATTCGACATCGCGCGATGAAGTTTCGCGTCGCGAGCCGCATTGGGCACGACGTCGAGCGGGATCGCCGGATCTGGGACGGCGTGATTGATGGTTGGCGGCACGCGCTGGTGCTGCAGGGTGAGCAACGTGAACACCGCTTCCACGGCGCCGGCGGCGGTCAGGGTGTGCCCGATCATGGATTTATTGGACGAAATCGGAATGCCGCGAATCGCTTCGCCGAACACGGTGGAGACGCCGAGATGTTCCATTTTGTCGTTCTCCGGCGTCGAGGTGCCGTGCGCGTTGATGTAGTCGATCTCCTCCGGGGCCACGCCGGCGTCCGCGAGCGCGTTGCGGATGGTGGCGACAATCGGCTTTCCGTCCGGGCTCGACCGCGTGCGATGGAACGAATCGGATTTTTCGCCGACGCCTTCCAGGATGCCGAGCACGCGGGCGCCGCGCGCGCGGGCATGATCGAGGTCTTCGAGTACGAGCGCGGCGGCGCCTTCAGCCAGCACAAAACCGTCGCGGTTCTTGGAGAAGGGCTTCGACGCTCGCTCCGGCGGATCGTTTTGCGTGGAGAGCGCGGACAGGAGCGAAAAGCGCACCAGTGATTCCGGGGTTAGCGATGCGTCGGCGCCGATCGCGAGCGCTACCTGGCAGTCGCCGCGCCGGATCGCCTCCACGCCGAGCTGGATGGCGCTCGCTCCCGACGCGCAGGCGGTGTTGAGCGAGATCGGCGAACCTTCGGTGCCGAAATGCTCGGCGAGATGCTCGCCGATGATGGCAAACCTGAACGCGCCGTGGCGCGCGGCATAGTCGCGGGCAACCCGCATCAGGTCGGGGTAGGTGGTGTCGGCGTTGGCGGCGGCCATCTCGGTCATCGCGATCCGGTCGGCCCACTCGATTTCGAGCGGTGGCGGCGCCAGATAAAGCGGCCCGGGGAAGCGGCCCTTGCCGCCGATTTGGGCCTCGGCGATCGCTTCTTCGCCGGCGAGAAGCGCGACGCGTTCGGAGAGTTCCGCAGGCGACATATCTTGCCGGTATACCTCGTTGACGGCGCCGGCGATGTTGGTGCGAAGTCCCTCGGTCGGGAAGCGCGAAATGCGCTTGATGCCGGAGACGCCGCCGGAAAGCTTCGTCCAATTGTCGGATTTGCCGACGCCGAGCGAGGTGACGACACCGATGCCGGTGACGGCGACGATGGGGCGATCAAACTTATCACGCGTTGCCGCGGCCACGATCCTCTCCCTCAATCATTGTCCTGACTCACGTGACCCGCTCGACCAGCCCCAGCCCTTCGCCACGCCAATTGCCGACACTGGTGACGACCACCTGGGACATACGGGAGGGACTTGCCCCGCTGTCTCCAGTGCCCGCCGGCGCGAACATCCTGCCATGTTCGAGCGCCGCGCAGGCGATGGCCAGGTTGGCGGGGAATTGGACCTCCAGGCCATGCCCGATATAAGTCCCGGTATTACGGACCGGAAGACCGAAGTCCTTCAGCGCTGTCCGCTCGGCAGCGGTCGTCGGTTGCAGGCCGGCGGCGCCGGAGATGATGCCGGCATGCGCACGGTCGACGTGCGGGGCGATGCTCTCCCATTGCCGGCGCAGCGTCGCTTCGATCTCGCCCGGCTGCCGCTTGTTGCGGTCGGAAACGACCGGCAAAAGCCGCGCATGGGCGCGCGCACCGCGGCCCTGCGCATGCTCGCGGCTTTCGAGCACGAGGAACGCGCCCATATTGCCGGGCGCGAAACCTCCGTGCGGGCCGCGATCCCAGACCGGCGCGAACGCGCCCGTGAGCGCGGCGCCGGATTGCTCGAAGACGAGCAGCACGTCCCAGCGCGTGGCATGGTAGGCGCCGCCGACCAGCGTCAGCTCGCTCTGGCCTGCGGCGATGCGCGCCTGCGCGATCCGCACCGCGTCGACGCCGGCCGCTTCCTCGCCCAAAAAAGTGCGCGAGGAGCCAACCACGCCGTGCACGATCGCGATGTTGCCGGCCAGCAGATTAGGAAGCTGCGCCAGGAACAGGGTCGGCCGCAAATCGCTCATCAGCCGTTCGTTGAGGAACGGGCCGCGCTCGGCGACCTTGCGCATGCCGGTGAGGATACCGGTGTCGGCGGGAATGTCGCGCTCACCGCCGGCGGCGGCGACGATCATGTCGGTGCCGTCGAGCAGTTCGGGCTTGCCCGCTATGCCGGCATCATTGAGCGCGAGCCCGGCGGTGTAAACGCCGATCCGTTGCCACAACTCCATCTGCCGCTGATCGCTTTTCTTAGGAATCTGCCGGTCAAAATTGACCGGCGGCAGCGGATGAACGATGTAGGGCGCGAAACTTTTGTCGTCGTATAGCGGCGGACCGCCGCGTTGCAAATGGCTCCAGTTCGCCTCGAGCCCTTCGCCAAGGCAAGTGATGAGTCCGACGCCGGTGATCCACACCTCGCGGCGTCCGCTCACTTGCTGAACTCCTGGAGCGGAAGCTTCAGCTCTTCCGCGCGCTCGAACATCGCCTGGCGGAATTCCGAATTAGGAAACTGCATGATGCGATAAAGGATCTGCGCCTCGCAGATCGCTTTGCCCGCCCGGCGGCCCTTGCATTCGCCGACGGAGAAACCCGAGCCTTCATGCACCACGCAGCCTTCGAATTCGAGCTCGTCGCCCGGCGCCACGGCGGCGCGGAACTTTGCGTCCTTGACGGCGGCCAGGAACGGCATGACGGAAAAGCCGGAGCGCGCCATCACCAGCCAGCCGACGGTCTGCGCCATGCACTCGATCTGCAACACGCCGGGCAGCAGCGGATAATTGGGAAAGTGGCCCTCGAAGATCGTGCTGGCCTGCGGTACGCGGCAGAGCGTCCGAACCGAGCGCGCCTCGACGTCGAGCGCGACGACGCGATCGATCATCTGGAAATATTCAAGACGCATGAGTGGCGCCTCAGGCGCCTTTCGCCGCGATCAGCTTGTCGATCTGCTGGGAGAGATTGTTCAGCACGAAATACTGCTCGGTCGTCGCCTTGCCGTCATTGACCTCCTGGGTCCACTGCTCGAGCGGCAGCTTGATGCCAAAGGTCTTGTCGATGGCAAAAGCGATATCGAGGAAATCGAGGCTGTCGATTTCGAGGTCGTTGATGGCGTGGCTTTCCGGCTTAATATTCTCGCGCGGAATGTCGCAGGTTTCCGCAATGATATCAGCTACTTTGTCGAACGTGGCGGACATGCTGCGGACCCCTCCAAGCTAGCCTGCCCGTATAGCGAAGGACGCCGCCAAGTTCAACGCCGCCCGTGCCGGAACACTTTCGCTTAATCTTTGCCACATTCCGGCCCGCGCGTGCATTATCCTAGGTTCCGGGCAGCGGGCGCGTGGTCGCCGGTAGCCGGGAGGCATCCATGGATCGGTTGGCGCATACATATTTCGGTCGCAGCCTTCTCGCCGCCGGCGCGTTGGCCGCCGCGCAATTCATGGCGATCGGCGTACAGGCGGCCGACTACGACGTCGGCCCGATGCACATCGAACAGCCCTGGGCGCGCGCGACGCCGAAGGGCGCGAGCTCTGGCGCCGCCTATCTGACCGTCGTCAGCGCCGGCACCGCGCCGGACCGCCTCAGCTGCGCGTCGAGCGACGCCGCGGCCAAGTGCGAAATTCACTCCATGACCCTGGAAGGCGGCGTCATGAAAATGCGGCCGGTGGAAGACGGCCTCGAAATCAAGCCGGGCGAAACCGTCACGCTCAAGCCGGGCGGCTACCACGTGATGTTGGTCGATCTCAAACATCCGCTCGAGCCCGGCAAGACGGTCGAGGTGACTTTGCAGTTTGAGAAAGCCGGCACCATCAAGATGGCGTTGCCGATCCTGCCGTTTGGCGCGCCGGCGCCCAATGCCACCACCGGCGGCACCATGGGCGGCACGATGATGCAAAACGGCACCATGATGCAGATGGACAAGCACTGACTCGTTCCGCCGAAAGCCGCCTCACCTAACGATTGGTTAATGAGGTTGCCCTATACCTTGTGGTCGGGGCTAGGGGCGACTTTCAGATGAACGATTCCGATCCGAAGGACGTTCGGACACCATCCGGTCCGACCCAGAAACCGGCCGGCGACGCGTCGAAGCCGCAGATCACGCTGGCAGAGGCGTTGAGCAACAAATGGCTCGAAATCTGGTACCAGCCGAAAATAGATCTTAAGCGCAAATATCTGACCGGCGCCGAAGCGACGGCGCGCGTTCGCCACCCGCGGCACGGCGTGTTGCCGCCGGCGAGTTTTCTGGCTGACGTCGACGAGAAAGGCCTGGCGGAGCTCGCCCAGACCGCTTTGCTCGCCGCGCTGTTCGACTGGGAAACGTTCGAGGAAGCGGGCTTTAACCTCCACCTTTCGCTCAACATTCCGGTCGCGGTGCTGTTCAAGCTGCCTATCCCGCGGCTCATTGCGCAAAATCGGCCGCATTCCAAGCGCTGGCCGGGATTGATCCTGGAAGTGACGGCGGACGAGATCGCGCGCGCGACGGCAATCGGCAAGGATTTAGCCGCCCATTTGCGGGTGAGCGGCATCAGTATCGCCGTCGACCATTTCGGCGACGGTTACGCGTCGATGGCAAGCCTGCGCAATTTGCCGTTCGCCGAGCTGAAAATCCACCAGTCGTTCGTGACCGGTTGCGCAGTCGACGCGGCCAATGCCGCCATCTGCCAGACCGCGATCGACCTGGCGCACCGCTTCGGCAGCGTCGCGGTCGCCGAGGACTTGGAACGGGCCTCGGACTTGCAGGCGCTGATCGCGATGGGCTGCGATTTCGGACAGGGCACGCTGATCGCGCCGGCAATGCCGAAGGCGCGCCTGTTTGAGCTTTTGCGGGCGAGCAAAAGCGCCAAGCCGGCGCCGGCTGCCAAGGACGCAGCGAACACCGCGCCGGATTCCGTCGGCCGCGTCGCCTGAGATGATCGGGATTTTTGCTTTGCCGGGTGCCCGCTTACGCAAAGATGGGCGGTGTTGCTATGGGTTCGCCGGCTCATTGAACGGCACCGTTGCGCCCTCTGGCACCGGCATACGAAAAACGTTGAGGATCATCGAAATCATCGCGTAGTAGCCGAGGATGCCGGTGAGTTCGACTGCGCCGGCATCGCCGAAGAGTTTGCGCACGCGCGCGTAGGTCGCATTGCTCACCCGCCGTTTCCCGTAAAGTTCCATGACGAAGGCATAGATCGTCCGTTCGTCGTGCGGCGCCGATTTCGGCGGGCGGCCGGCATGCAGATCGCCGATGGTCGCTTCGTTGACGCCCTCCTTGAGCGCGATACGCGCATGCGCACGCCATTCGAACTGCGCCTTCCAATGGCGTGCCGTGCACAGGATCGCAAGTTCGGAAAGGCGCGGCGGCACGCTCGTATTGAAGCGCACATGCCCGCCGAGCTGCTGTGCCAGCATGCCGAAAGCCGGCGCATGCAGAAAAACGGCGAACGGACCCTCGTTGCTGAAACGCCCGCGCGGTCCGGAATTGATCGCTTGCACGATCGCCTGCTGCTCGGGCGTCAGGCTTTCCATCTTCAGCGTCGGCAGACGCGGGGCGGGCTGCTTGCTGGGTCGTTTCGATCGCGGCCGCGATGTCTTTGCCATGGATCAGTCCGGTGAATGGTTGGCTGGGATATCTACTTTTTGCCGACGAGGTCGATCAGCGCCGACATGCCGACATGGGCGGTGCCTTCGTTGAGCACGCTGTCGTGCTCGCGGATATCGAGCTGGGAAAAATCGCCGAAGGCGGCCTGCAGGATCGCACGCGTATATGTCCGCTCCGCGTCGGGTGGTCCGCCGGTGCTATAATTGAGCTGCTCGGGCCGGTAGTTCTGCATCAGCAGGAGTCCGCCCGGCTTGAGCGCGGCATCGAGATTGCGGAAGAACTCGGTCTGCTCGGCGGCACCGAGATGAATGAAGATCGCCGCGATCACGTCATACGCCTCTTTCGGCCAGCGCCAGCGATTAATGTCGGCGACTTCGGTCGAGATCCGAACGCCGCGTTCGCGCGCCAGCGCGCGCGCCTTGCCGAGCGCGGTCGCGGAAAAGTCGATGGTCAGCACGTCGAGGCCCTGCTCGGCGAGCCAGACGCCGTTGCGGCCTTCGCCGTCGGCGACCGACAGCGCCTTGCCACCGGCGCGCAGCCGGTGCGCCTGCGCCTGCAAAAAGGCATTCGGCGACTTGCCGAAGGCATAGCCCGGCGCGCGAAATTGCGCCTCCCATCGTTCGTGCTCTGACATCGAAAATCCCGGTCTCATCCGGGATTTCCCGGTCCGCGCCGTTTTGCCATTCATGCCGGCGCTCTTTAAGTTTAGCGGATGACGCTGGCCGCGAAAGCCCTGTTGTTCGATGTGTTTGGCACGCTGGTCGATTGGCGAACCGGCATCGCGCGCGAGGCCAAGACGATGCTGGAGCCGCGTGGTTATGCGTTCGACTGGCTCACCTTCGCCGACGCCTGGCGCGGTGAATATCAGGGCGCCATGGAGGAGGTGCGCAACGGGCGGATCGCCTTCTGCAGGCTGGACGTGCTGCATCGGCGCAACCTCGACCTCATTCTGCCGCGCTTTGATCTCGGCGATCTCGGCGAAGAGGATCGCCGCGCGCTCAATCTGGCGTGGCACCGGCTCGATGCCTGGCCGGATGTGGCGCGCGGCTTGGTCCGGCTCAAGCGCAAATATCTCCTTGCGCCGGTGTCCAATGGCAACATTTCGCTGATGGTCGATCTCGCGCAGCGCAACGGCTTTCCCTGGGACGCAATTCTCGGCGCCGAGTTCAGCCGCGATTATAAGCCGAAGCCGCGCGTTTATCTCGACGCCGCCGCGGCATTCGATCTGCCGCCGGAACAATGCGTGATGGTCGCCGCGCATTCGAGCGATCTGGCGGCTGCCGCCGCTGCGGGCCTGCGCACCGTCCACATCGCGCGGCCGGACGAAAAAGGAAAGGGCCGCGGAGAGGCGGCGCCGAGTGTCGGCGTCGATCTCGCGGCCAAGGACCTTGGGGACCTAGCGGAGAAACTTGCGGCCTGATTTCACAGGCGGCGTTAGTGCGGAAAGAACTGAGCCCGCGCGCTTATCTTGCGCGCCGCGCGTTGCATCTGGGTCTCGAACAATTGGTCGGTCAGTTGACCTAGGAATTTCAGGGCGGCGGTCATTGGAGTGCTCCCTCTGTTGTAACGCCTCCAACCTCTACTGCTACCGTATCGTTCCCCCGCCCGGCCGAAGTGATCGGAGTCACACATTTCATTAATTATTTAAGCTATTGAAACTGCTATGGTTATTACCACCGATGCAAGTACGGCTTCACCCGAGCACCGGATAGTCGACGTAGCCCTTTTCGCCGCTGGCATAGAAGGTAGGCCGGTCGGGCGCATTGAGCGAAGCGCAGCGGCGGAACCGTTCCGGCAGGTCGGGATTGGCCAGGAACAAAGTGGCGAACGAGACGAGATCGACGATGCCGTCTCGCAAAGCGGAATTGGCCCGCACGAAGTCGTAGCCCTTGTTGCCGATCAGCGTCCCGCGCCAGATCCGGCGGAAGAACTTAATGTCCGGTTTCTCTCCCGCGGCGATCGGATCGGTCGGCAGCGGCTCGACGATATGTAGGTAGCCGAGCCCGAGCCGGTTGAGTTCGTTGACCGCGACGCCGAAGGTCGCGGCCGGATTGCTGTCGGCGATGTCGTTGAACGGATTGGTCGGCGCCAGTCGCACGCCGGCGCGCTCGCCGCCCCACTCGCCGGCGATCGCTTCCGTCACCTCGATCAGGAAACGGGCGCGGTTGAGCGCACTGCCGCCATAGCGGTCGGTGCGCTGATTGGTCTTGTCCTTGAGAAATTGATCGACTAGGTAGCCGTTGGCGCCGTGCAATTCGATGCCATCGAAACCGGCGCGCTTGGCGTTGGCGGCGCCGCGCCGGAATTCCTCAACCACGCCGGCAACTTCGCTCGTCGTCAGCGCGCGGGGCGTGACGAAATCCTGCATGCCCGCCGCCGTCATGATCTGCCCGGCCGGCTTGAGCGCCGATGGCGCGACCGGAATGCCGCTGTTCGGCTGCACGGAAGGATGTGAGATGCGGCCGACATGCCAAAGCTGAAGGAAGATGCGGCCGCCGGCGGCATGCACCGCATCGGTCACAAGCTTCCAGCCGGCAACCTGCTCGGCGCTGTAAATGCCGGGCGTTCGCGCATAGCCCTGGCCCTGCGGTGAGACTTGTGTGCCTTCGGTGACAATTAGGCCGGCGCCGGCGCGCTGCCTATAATAGGTGATGCTGATGGCGCCCGGCACGTCGCCCGGCCCGGCGCGGTTGCGTGTCATCGGCGCCATCACCATGCGGTTAGGCAGTTGCAACGGGCCGAGCTGATAGGGCAAAAAAACGTCAATGCTTTGCGTGTCTTGTGTCATGGCACAAAGGTTCCAATGCGACCCAATCGGTTAGGGTTTTGTGGGAGCCGGCGCCGTTAGTGTCGGCGGCATGAAGTTTGCACGGCTTGCCAACATCTTGTCCACCGCGTTTCACGCCGTTGTCACTGCGCAGTGCTGACCTCGTGGCAAGTCCGCCAAACCAAAAGCATCGCAGGAGCCTGAAATGCCGATGAGGAGCGAGCTCGGCGCATACCCGGTGCGATCCAGTGAGCCGGCGTCGGCGGCTGACGCTTGGGCGATCGTCAGCTTTTGTCTGCTCGGTCTGTTGATATCGCTCTACTTGACGACCGGCCCGCTCGCGCCCGAGGATGTTCCATCGCTTATCGTCCAAAACGATTTGGGTTGACGGCGACGAGTAACGACGGCGAGTGCCGCCTTGGTGGTCCAGCGCAAAAGGCGGACCTAAGACCCCAGTGCGAACTTATGTGCTTTGCGCCGGCTCGACGCGGAAGCCCTCGCCGTTTTCGATGCTGACACTGCCGTCGGCGACGGCGCGCGCCCAGCGGCTGGTCGCCGGGATGCCGCCGAAAGAAAAAAAATGCAGCGCGATGCCAGCGGGCGCCACGTCGGCAAACGTCCTTATCAGATCGTCCGGAGTTGCCATGGCGAACATCTGCCGCATCAAACCGGAGCGCCGCGCCAGTGCTCCCGCTGACGCGCGCACGCCGCAGCGGCTGGCGTAACGCATCAGCGACGTGAGGCTGGTCGGGCCGGCGAGCCCGACGCGCACGCGATGATCGAAGCCGAAAGCGCGCAGCCGCGCGATGAAATCGAGGATGGCGCGCGCGTCGAAGCAAAACTGGGTAACGATCTCGACCGCAAGTCCGGTCGCTTCGGCGGCGGCGATCTTGTCGGCGAGCGCGCGGCCAAGCTCCTCGTCGCCGATGCGGGGGTGGCCTTGCGGATAGCCGGCGATGCCGATTGTGCGGATGCCGCGCCGGCGCAGCACGCCGGAATCGATGGCGTCGAGCCCGCAACGAAACGGCCCGCATTCGCCGCGATCGCCGGCGATGACCAGAACACCGTCGACGCCCGCCTCGGCGTTAAGCCGAGCCAGGAAGTCGTCGAGGACTTCGAGCGTGGCGAAATTTCGCACCGCAACATGCGGCACCGGCTCTAGACCGGCCGCGCGCAGCCGGATCGCATTGTCCACGGACTCGTCGGCCGGCCGGCTCGGCACCGCGCTGAGATAGATTTTGGTGCCGCGCTTGAGAACCGCCAGTGCCGCGATATCGGCCGCCGAAGGCCGCGTCACCTCGACCGAAAATCCCGCCATCAGCGCCACGATGCGGGTGACGGCGTCGGGCAGCATGCCGTCAGGAATCGGGAGTGCGGTCAATCTATCCTCCCACGCAAAGCGGCGAAGGCGCCATCAGGCGCGCCGGCGCGAGATCACGTACGACTCGTCGAAGAACCACAGCCCGCCGCGTTCTTGCAGAACCGAGCGCGTGGCCTCGATGTAACGGCCGTCCGCGACGACGTCGCCGAGCCGGTCGTCCTCTACCTGCGCCACGTAGATCGCTGCGTTCCACGCCGCGAACAACGTCGAGGTGCCGATCGATTCGGAGATTTCCGTCGGCAGTGTGTGCATGACGTAGCGGAACAGCGAGCGGTTGTCGGCGTAGGCGTTGAAGTTGAGCTCGCGCGCCGCCGGTCCAAGCTCGTGCTTGACCGCCTTGAGGATCTGGTGGCGGTCGTGAATGAACGGATGGTCGTCCGGCCATACTTTCTGGATGATCTCCATACCGGGATCGTGGCCGTGCGAATGAATGGCGATGAGGCGGCCGCCCGGCCCGAGCGCGCGGGCAAGCGGAGCGACCACGCGCTGCGCCTTGAAGTCGAGCGAGGCGCGCGCGCGATAGGGCTGCGAAGCGATGACCAGGTCGTAATTGGCGATGGTTCCGCCCGGCTTGGGAATGATCGGATCGAGCAGGAAGCGGTGATCGTCGCGGTAGATGACCAGCACCACCGGGCGCTCGTAGACCGGATTGCCGGTACGGGCGCTGACGCCGGCCTTCCAGTTTTGCGCCAGGAACGGCTCGAGGTCGATGATCTGCTCCTCAAATCGATGCGAGGAATTGCCGGTGAGCGGAAGTTCGTGCCAGACGAGACTTGACGCGGCGTTGAGCGACTTAACCGCCAGCCACGGCGCGTCGGCATAAGCGAGGTTGGTGAGCACCAGAACCGTCGCCGGGTGCTCGAAGAAGCGGTCGGACATTTTTTGCAGTGTCAGCCGCACGTCTTCGACGCTGATCTCCTTGCCAACCACGTAAAACGGCATGTGCGTGAAGCGCTCGTGCATCGCGCGCATCACGCGCACCAGCACCGAGCCGTCGCCGACGCCGGCATCGAACACCCGCACTGCCGGTGGTCGCGGATGGATGTGTGCGAGTTCCTCGGAGACGCGGTGCGCGACCTCCCATTTCTCGCTGCAGGTGTTGACGAACAGGAGATATTTTTGCCGGTTGTCGAAGAAGCGGAAATTGCGCTGTGGGTCGGCCGGTTTCAGCCCGGCCAGCGGTTGCAGCGGCGGAGCGGCTGTCGGCCGGGTCTCGCGCGGGCGTTCGATCACGATAGGACGCGACCCTTGCGGGGGGTGGGCGGCCATGAAGCCATGGATGCGATCGAGCGTATCGGTGGTGATGCGGCCGCCGTTGCGCAGCCGCGCGGTGAGCTTGCCGTCATTGACGGCGCGCCGGCCGAAGGTCGATTCGGCAAGCCCGCTCTGCCGGCAATACTCGGAGATTTCCTGGAGTAATTGTTGGGCGTTCATGGCACGCCGCGTCCTCAGGTTTCCTCGACCCGTACGCCTGCTTTCCGTGTTCTTTTGCGCGCACGGTTTCCGACCCGGAGCGAACCAATGCTCACTAAAAGGGTCAACCACAAAATGGCCCACTATCGTAGTGGGCAATATAGTGGGCATTTTCCCATCCGCGATTAACGGGCATTTCATGGATTGCTGCGAATCGGCCCTGATTCCAAAGGTTTTGCGGGCATTGCCGCGGGTATTCGGACGGCTTCTGCGCCGATCCGTGTTGATGTACCGTGAGTCAGGGACGTTTTGATGATCTGGGGCCGCAAGGACAAATCCACGGCGCCCGCCGCCGATAACGGGCCGCCGTCATCGCCGCTGAAAGCGGCGATGCATCAGGCGCGCGTGGAGGCGGCCGAGCGCACCAGCGTCGTCGTCGATCTGCGCGACGCCGAGGTCGCGCGGCTCGAACTGCTTAACGAGGCGCTCGATCCCCTGTTTGCCGATATTCCGTCCGAGGTCGATCTGTTCGATCGCGGCGTCAGCCGTGGCGACACCCCGCGGCTGTGGATCGACGCGGTCGCGCACGTCGTAATGGGGCGTGACAAGCGCACCTATCGCTTTCTGTTGGATAACCGCATCGGCCGCCGCGTGCTCGCCGAGTCGCACGACATTCCCGATATCGTCAAAGCGATCACCGCCTATGTCGCGCGCCGGCTCATTGAGCGCGAACGCGCGCTGGACGAGGATTCCGGTCTGATAAACCGCGTCGGCAACGGCCAGGTCGCGCGCGTCGCCGGACGCCGGCGCCGGCGGGTATATGGCGTTCTCTTGCTCGGCTTTGTGCTCGGCGCGGTGACGCTCGCGGTCGCGGCGTTTATCGTCGCGAGCCTTCTCTAAGACAGGGAGCGGCGATCAACCTCGCCGACACTCTCGTCGGCTTTGAGCTGGCGGGTGATCATTTCGCAGCGCCAGCCGCCCGGGGTGCCGTCGATGTGGAAGATATTGTAGCCGGAGGCGTCCTCGTGCCCGTGCGGCGCCTGCGCCGATGCCGACGGCACCCCGACGGCGGGAATCAGCTTGTTCGGGCCGTCGAGCCAGACCAGCGAGCGGCAGTGATCGTGGCCGTGCAGGACGAGGTCGGCGCCGTGCTCGGCAAGAACGGCGCGAAATTCGGCGGCGTCGATCAGGCGGCGCAGATAGCGGTTGGGCGGGCTCACCGGCGGGTGGTGGATGAGGACAACCCGGAACGATCCGCGCGTGCGGTACAGCGCATCGGCGAAACGAGTTAGCTGGTCTTCGCCGAGCCGGCCGGTGGCGAGGAACGGGCCGGTGGCGAGCGCCGTCGAGAGCGCGATCAGCGCGACGTCGCCGCGCCGCCGCACGAACGGAAAGATGCCGTTCGTCGCGGCATCATCAGCGTGCATGTATTCGCCCCAATACTCGGCCGGGCCGCGCCGCGCCGCATGCACGTAGAGATCGTGATTGCCCGGAATGACGGTGACGTTGTCGGGCGCGCCGAGCGATTCGAGCCATTGGCGCGCCCAGGCGTATTCGGCGGGCAGCGAAAGATTCACGAGGTCGCCGGTCACCGCGATGTGATCGACGGCGGCCGCCTGCAAGTCGCGGGTGATGGCGTTGAGCGCCTCGATGCGGTGGATGTATTTGCGCGCGCGGTGCCAGTTGATAAAGCCGAGGCCGCGCTTGCTGGCAAATTCAGCCAGCCGGCCGGGCCGCACCGCAAGGTGCAGATCGGAAATATGGGCAAGCGCGAACATCGCGGCATGATGTTATGCGAATCAAGGATGAAACAATGGTTTCCGGCGCCGCGCTAGGGCAGCTGGTCAGGAACTGCCGATCAGGATGCCGGCGCCAAAGACCAGCACGCCTCCGATCACCACTTGAAAGGCGGCCTGCAGGAACGGCGTGTCCATATAGCGGGTGCGGATCCAGGAGATCACCGCCAGTTCGAGCGCCACCACGGCGAAGGCGAGTGCGGTCGCCGCGTAAAAATGCGGGATGAGATACGGAAGCGTATGGCCGAACCCGCCGACTGCGGTCATGACGCCGCACACCGCGCCGCGCACCAGCGGCGCTCCGCGCCCGGTGAGCGAGCCGTCGTCCGACAAGGCTTCGGCAAAGCCCATGGATATGCCTGCGCCGATCGCGGCCGCGAGCCCGACCAGGAACGTCGCCCAGGTGTTGTGAGTGGCAAAGGCGGCGGCGAACAACGGCGCCAGCGTCGACACCGAACCGTCCATCAGGCCGGCGAGACCGGGCTGCAAATATTGCAGCACGAACAGGCGGCGCGCGGTTTCTTCCTCGGTGGCGCGCGCGCCGGGCGCGATGTTTTCGCCGAGCTCCTGCGCGATCTTCTCGTGCTTGTCTTCGGCGGCCGCCAGCCGGGTGAGCAAATCGCGTGTGGCGTCGTCGCGCGCGGTTTCCGCCGCACGGCGATAGAAGCGGGCGGTTTCGAACTCCATCTCCTCGGCAAATTTGCGCACCGCGTCGAGGCCGAGTGGCCGGTTGAGCCAGATCGCCCTGCGCGCCACAAAACCTTTCACGTCCTGGCGCCGGATCAGCGGCAGGAAATCACCGAATTTCTTGCGGTAGAGATCGAGCAGCATGTCGTGATGGCCGATCTCCTCCCCGGCCATCTTGTCGTACACGCCGGCCGTCTCCGGATAGGCGCTGCGCAGCGCGTCGGCGAACGAGCGGTAGATGCGGTTGTCCTCGTCCTCGTTGGCGATCGCGAGCGCCAGAATTTCCTGTTCGGTCAGGTCGGAAAAGCTCTTCACGGGCGTCGGGCCTCGAATGCCTGGATGTTTACATATTAGAATGTTTCTAAACTACTGCGCTAGGGGTGGGACGTTTCGCCTGTCGAAGCCGCTATTGAGGCGGATGCGGGCAGCCTAGGATTTGCCGGTTGGGTTTCGGACAAGCCGGATCGCCGTCCATGCAATTTGAAACCATCCGCCGTCCGTTCGAGCCGTTCATCCGGAGCTTCCTGCACGCATATTGGCGGTTCGAGCGCGGGATGACCCTTGGCGTGCGCGCATTGGTGATCGACGGGGCGGGGAGGGTTTTCCTGGTCAAGCACAGCTACCTCGCCGGCTGGCATCTGCCGGGTGGCGGGGTTGAGGCGGGTGAAACGCTGACGACGGCGCTGGCGCGCGAGTTGCGCGAAGAGGGCAACATCGAACTCGGCGATCCGCCGCAATTTATCGGCGTGTATTTCAACCGGCGCGTCTCGCGCCGCGACCACGTCGCGCTTTATGTGGTGCGGTCGTTCCATCAAAGCGCGCCGCCGCAGCCGAACAGCGAAATCGTTGCACACGGATTTTTCGCGCTTGACGCGTTGCCGGAAGACACCGGCCGCGCGACGCGTGAACGGATCGCCGAGGTGCTCGGCGGGCGCAGCATCGCCGAACTCTGGTGAATACGGCGCGGGCTTTGACGTCACATCGCCCGTCCGGCGTTGCCCGAAAGCGCGCTAGCCGAACCGGCCGCGGTCATGCGGCAACGTAAAATCGATGGCCGGCCCGATCGGCACGATGCCGGTCGGGTTCACATTGCGGTGGCTGCCGTAATAATGCCGCTTGATGTGATCGAGACTGACCGTCTCGGCGACGCCCGGTACCTGGTAAAGCTCGCGCAGATAATTCCACAAATTCGGATAGTCGACGATGCGCCGCAGGTTGCATTTGAAGTGGCTGAAGTAGACTGCATCGAAGCGAACCAGCGTGGTGAACAGTCGCCAGTCGGCTTCGGTGATCTGCGGCCCGGCCAGATAGCGCTGCCGCGACAGCCGCGCTTCGATCTGGTCCACCGTCGCGAACAGCGCGCAGGCCGCTTCCTCGTAGGCCGCCTGGGTCGTGGCGAAGCCTGAGCGATACACGCCGTTGTTGACGGTTTCGTAGACAGCCTCGTTAACTCGATCGATCTCCGCACGCAGCGCGGCCGGATAATAGTCGGTGCGGACGTCGGTGAACGCGTCGAACGCGGAATTGAGCATGCGGATGATCTCGGACGATTCGTTGTTGACGATCGTGCGCTGCTTTTTGTCCCAGAACACCGGCACGCTGGCGCGGCCGGTGTAATGCGGATCCGCGAGCGTATAGATGTCGGCAAGGACCGATTTGCCGTTGACCGTGTCGAGCGTCGCGCCCGGCTCGGTGCCGAATTCCCAGCCCTTTTTGCCGAATTGCGCGGCGGTGACCGAAACCGAAATCACGTCATCCAGCTTCTTGAGCTTGCGGAAGATCAGCGTGCGATGCGCCCACGGGCAGGCCAGCGAAACGTACAGGTGATAGCGGCCGGCCTCGGCGGGAAAGCCGCTCTTGCCGGTCGGGCCCGGGCCGCCGTCGGCGGTGACGTAATGATGAAACGCGGTGGGCTTTCGGACGAAATGGCCGTTCCGAACGCGCATATCCACGTCTTGCCAGGCGCCGTCGACCAGCAGTCCCATCATTTGCCTCCGCTGCCGCACTATCCGGGACAGCGCATGTAGTCATTCGCGCGGCCGCGGACAGCGCCTGTCTGGACCCAAACCGGCGCAGGTGCTACGCGGCGGACGCATGACCGATGTCTCGCTGACGATCCTGCCGGAAGCGGCAAGCGACGGGCCGGCGATCGATCGCCTGCATGAGCGCACTTTCGGTCCCGGCCGCTATGCCAAATCCGCCTACCGCCTGCGCGAGCAGGTGGCGCATAGCCTCGCGCTGTCGTTCACCGCGCGGGTCGGCACCCTCTTGGTCGGCTCGGTGCGGCTGTCGCCGGTCCGTGTCGGCGAAGCCAAGGCGCTGCTACTCGGGCCGTTGACGGTGGAGCCGCCGTTTCGCGAGCGTGGCGTCGGTCAGGCTTTGATCGCGCGTGCGCTCGAGGCGGCGCGCGCGCAGGGCCACAAGCTGGTCATCCTGGTCGGCGACGAGCCGTATTACGGCAAGGCAGGTTTCAAGCCCGTTCCGCCGGGCCGTGCGACCATGCCCGGACCGGTCAATCCGGCCCGGCTTCTGATCGCCGAACTGACCGATGGCGCTTTTGAGGGCGTATCGGGGCCGATCCGGCCGGAATGGGAAGGATAAGCCGGCGTCACCGCCCCTCGCGCGCCCAAGTGCCGGCGAGGCTGCCGAGCAGAAGCAGCAAACCCAGCAGCCCGGCGAAAACCGGCAGCACGCCGATGCCGCGGACGACACTGGCATCGCGCATTTTTAGTCCGATCCAGTCGTCGCCTTTGTAAGTATCGCCGGAGCGCACCGCCAGGATGCGCGGCACGCTGAGGCCGCCGCCGTCGTCGAGCCGGCGCGAATCGCCGCCGGTCGCCGTGGTGATCGGCGCGAGCACCTCGGTGGTCGACGTCACTTCGGCGAATTCGCGCGGATTGGCAGGTCCGATGTTGACGAGTGCGGTTAGTTTGCCGTCCGTGGCGCGCCAAAGCCCCAGCTCGCTGGTGGTAGCGACGGTTTGCCAGACGCCCGGCTCGGTCGGAGTGAGTTTCAGCGTCCGCTTCTCGCCCCCCGGCGAGGTCAGCGTCACGTCGGCGACGTCTTCCGCCATGGTCTGCCGCCGCACCAGAAGCTGGTGCCCGGTCACCGTCAGGCGCAGCGATTCTTCTTCGAGATCCGGCTCCTTCATCAGCCAGTGCGACAGCCGGCGCAGCAGATCGA
>CAYVPC010000059.1:0-17624 GCA_964453555.1 uncultured Hyphomicrobiales bacterium
TTCGACGAACCGAGAAGGGTACCGACCTTCCCACAAATCGCTGTTGGGAAGCCTATGGGAGGCGACGATTAGTAGCCGCCTCGAGCGGGTTCGCGGCCGTGCCAGAGCGAATTGGGAACAAGGGGATGCGGGCAACTAAGCTCCGAAAACCAAAAACCCCCGCCCGTGGTCGCGGGCTGGGATTCTTGTACGCGCACACGCATATACACAGACACGGGCCCTCCCGTCCTACTGAGTTATCGTTCGTGCGCTGGTTCAGTGGCGGTCGTCACGGCGATCGTCGTGATGAGGGCGGTGTCCTCGAGTGGACATATAGAGGGCACCGTGGTCCGGATGACGGTGTCGCTCACCGACGCCAACGCCGACGTTGCCGACCCCGACTTCGACCTGCACGCGCCGACCCGCCGCACAAGCGATGAACCGCAATGCCGCTTCCCGTCGCCGTGGACGGCCGAAGAAAGCGGCGAATCATTTCATGTCAAAGACGCGAATGGACAAATCCCTTGGGGGCTCTGCTTTTGCGGAACAATCGCCGCCTGCGACTTCTCAAAAAAAAGCCCCAAGCAGAATAACGCCTCTTGGGACTCTTAGTAAGTTCTCGGCTTAGGTTCTATCACTGGGCCGCGTGGTCTTGGGGGACCTGGAGCTGCCCGGTAGGACTTTTTTAACCAAATACAAACTAGTGCCGCCAGCCGCAATTCGTATCAATGCGGATCACACGCATGCTGGACCCTAATTAGCGAAACTGAATGTCCCAATTAACCAGCGAGTAATTACAGACAATAATTCACAGGGGCGCGTGTACGATTCCGCACATATCGCTCGACGTGGAACCCGTAGCGGCGCACCGTCTGATTCGATTGGCCGCCATCGCAAGGCGCTCAAGACCCTGACAATCCGGGAGTGTCCTCAATTCGCCGGCGGCGAAAGGAGATCACCCATGTCTATAGTTCTCCGCTCAAGCGACCCGTGCCCAAAGTGCAGTAAGGGCAAAATGCAATCGGTTATCGAGGCACATCCAAGTCGGCCCGATCTTGCACTCCACAACTTCCACTGCGCGGACTGCGGGCCTATAAAAACTGAAGTTCTCTCATTGAAGCCGCCCGCGCGCCCGTCTGACGTGGCGGCTTAGAGCCGGTACAAATTCAAGCACGACCCTCACTGTGTGGGGGTTAGTTCCTGATCCATTTTTCCGCGCCGCGTGATGCACAGCTTGTAATAATCATGCCGCAAATTAGCTACGGCCGTCGTGTCTGGCAAAGTGCTGGGATGCGCCCGCAAGGCCATATGCTGGCATCCCTTTTCGAGGTCCTTATTGACCTCCGCCTGCGCCGGTACGGCGACAGCCATTCCGGCCACGACAACCATAATCCAAAACAATTTCATCATATGGGAAGTCTCCTTTGATGCCGCTGGCGTTATTTACCGCGCACCGCATCCTTTAATCCACCGATCGCGTTTTGCACTTTGCCGGCAGCCTTGTCGGTCTTGCCATCGGTTTCCAGCTTCTTATCGCCAAAAATCTTAACGGCGGTCTCTTTCACCGCTCCCTTGGCCTGCTCTGCCGAGCCTTTGATGCGATCTTTGTCCATTGCCGTCCTCGTTATTTGTTTGTTTGGTGTCTGAGACAACGGACTCATCGAGGTATCGTTCCAGATAGCGTGCTGGTCAATTCTATACAGACTACAGAAACAACAAACGCGCACTCTGATGAGCAGCGGGACGGCGAGCGTCCCGAGCTTGCAAGCTTTTTCCCAGGAGCTACGCCGCGGTCGGCCGATGAGCTACGCCGCGGTCGGCCGATCGTGCGCATGAAGCTGGATACGATGGCGCCATGAGCGCCCTACGCAGGCGTGCGGACTGGTCGCAGCGGTTGCCGCAGCCGCTGGGAGGAACTGAATGAGGACAAGCGCATTTGATAAAATGCTCTGGGTCGCGAGAGCGGCTAGTGCGCATCGCGGGTCAGTGGTCGCGGGTCAGTGGTGGAGGCGCCCATGAAAAAAGTCGCGTTTGTTGCTGCGCTGCTCTTAGCGGCCTCACCAGTCGCAGCCCAGGTCGCCACGTCCAACACCCAAGAACTTTCGGAGGAAGGCATACTGTCAGCGCCGTCGCCAGCCCCAGTGACGGACACAGGCATTATTTGCGAAGAAGAAATGACCGCCACGTTCTGCAATGTGCCGACCGGACCGAGCAATGGCGGTTACGGCGCCGGGTCTATCACCGTAGGCAGCACCGCGCCGCCAGCGGCCACCCCACCCTGCGGGAATTTTCCGCCGGCTAACGAACTGTGCAACTGAGACCCGGCGATTGGGCGCCCTTGTGGCCGCAGGCGACGCAGCGCGCGCACGCTATTCGGCCCCGTTCAGTGCGCGCCAGGACTTGTACCCGGCGCGGTTGGCGAGACGGGTGTTTCGTTTGATTGATGGACAGTATACGGACTCGACGGATTGAAGTTTGGGGAAGGCGGCGATGGCGGGGTGTTGGCCAATGGCGCGCCGGCTGGCACACCAGCCGTGCCTTTGGCCTGGGGAGTAGAATCTGCCGCTTGCGCGTGTTCGATTTCTGCACAAGTGCCGATGATGGTTATGCATCCGACCACGAGAAACGCCGCTAGCGCCATTCGTTTGAATCTTCTCATCGTTTGCTGCCTTTTAGGGTCAAAGTTTGTTGCCTTTAGGGTCAAATCGCCCGCTAGTTTGCCAACGTAATACTATCGACGAACGTTCCCAAAGATTCGCTTCGGCACGGCCCCCTTTCGACGCGGCTCAAAAACGGTCCCACACGTTTTACTGTGGATGGTCGCGTCCTGCGGACGATCGACCGCCAAGCTGCCGGAGCTGTTGCGGCGAGACGGTTGAGGTTGGTCGACCGTTCCTCGCGACGGCAGCGAGACCTAAAGACTTTCGGCAAACTTCGCTGATTGACTTCCGCAACCTTGCGGTGAAACGTCCACTTTTGATCCGGAATGGTGGAGCAAGGGATGCGCGTATTCATTTCAGCTGTTGCACTCGTCGCCGCCTTCTCGCTCACAGGATGCTTCGAAGGTCCGCAAGGTCCTGCGGGGCCAGCTGGAGCTACGGGGCCGCAGGGATCCCAAGGCGATCAGGGCCCGGTGGGACCAGTTGGGCCGATGGGATCGACCGGTCCCGCGGGTGAAGTCGGTCCGCCGGGCCCAGCCGGAACGGCGGGCTGGCATGTTCTGCGGCAAGACGCCTGTTCGAACGACGCTTGCCAGTTCATTTGCAGCCCAGGCGAAACGCTGGTCTCGGTAACGTGTCCCGGCGCAACGATCATCATGAGCAGCTCCTCAGCGACATGCAGCAACACGCCCGGCCCGGGGCTGGTGCTGTGCCTGAAGCAGTAAGCCGGGTAAATCGAACGGCGGTTAGGCTGCCTTCAGAGCACCTAGCATCAAAGTAAAGCTAATGATCTCAGTAGGGGGTCTGAAGGAAACGGGCACCCGGCACCACGCAACGATTGCCACATCGTAGCCTCAGCGCCAACGCGAGGAACAGACACATGAAAAAGACATTCGCCGGAATGCTGCTCTTGGATCTTCTGGTCGCCCAAGCTCCGAACGCCTGGGCCATGGGTATTGGCGGTTTTGGGGGATTGGGCCCCGGCTGGGGTATCGATTACGGCCAGCCCGCGTCAGGAAACGTGGCCAAACACCCTGCCAAGCCGACGCATCAGACGAAATCGGTCAAACATGATCGTAAGCAAGTCGTAGCGCACTGAATACGGGCACACGCAGGCCGGGCAGTCTATTTCCCCGTTTGCGTCTCTTGCACGATCCAGGCGTGGTAGTCCGCATCGACGCTCTCGATCGGCAGCACTAAAATGGCGGGCGTCGAATAGGAGTGCATCTGCCTGACGGCCGCGCGCACGTCTTCGGCAAGGCTTGCGCGGGTCTTGATCAGCATCACCACCTCGTCGCCGCGTTCGATTGTGCCCCGCCACCAATAGTATGAAACCATGCCGGGCAATATGTTGACGCAGGCGCATAACCGGCGCTCGACCAATGCGCGCCCAGCCTCCTCCGCCTCGACAATCGATGGATAGGTTGTGTACACGAACACCGCGCGTTCCATGACCCTCTCCGGCGGTTAGGCCGTCGAACCGAACAGATATGCCAAAGCGCCGCTCCGCACCCCGTTTCAAGCATATCGCCTTTGTGGCCAGCGATACTCCTGCCGCGCAAAAGGCGCGGCGGGCGCTGGTCCGCCGCTACGGCGATGCGCTGCCGGAGGCCGCTGACGTCATTGTCGCGCTTGGCGGCGACGGCCTCATGCTTTCGACCCTGCAACGGTTCATGAATTCCGGCAAGCCGATCTACGGCATGCATCGCGGCACCGTCGGTTTTCTGATGAACGAATTTTCCGAACAAAAGTTGACCGAGCGGCTTAACGTCGCGCAGGTGACGGTGATCCACCCGCTGGTCATGCGCGCGCGCGACGCCGCCGGGCGCGTGCATCGCCATCGCGCCATCAATGAGGTTTCGCTGTTTCGCCAGAGCTATCAGGCGGCACGACTGCGGATTCTCGTCGATGGCGAGGAGCGGCTTGGCGAACTTGTCGCCGATGGCGTGCTGCTGGCGACACCGGCCGGCTCGACCGCCTACAATCTCTCGGTCCAGGGACCGATTATTCCGATCGGGGCGCCGCTCCTGGCGTTGACGCCGATCAGCCCGTTCCGGCCGCGCCGTTGGCATGGCGCGCTGTTGCCGGATCGCGCCACCATCACTGTCGAAGTGCGCGAGGCGGCCAAGCGGCCGGTCGCCGCGGTTGCCGAAAGCAATGAGGTGCGTTCGGTCCGTTCGGTCGACATCAGCATGGACCACTCGATCGCCATGCATATGCTATTCGACCCCGGCCATAGCCTGGATGAGCGCATCCTGCGCGAACAATTCGGGTATTGAGGACCTAAATCCCCAGACCCGGCTTTTTATGCTTAACCGGGCCTTAACGGCGGAACCTTACCTTCCGCGCCGGGGCGACGGGCGCCGCGGCGCCCGCCGGGTGGGGCATTATGGTCCGTATCAACTTCAACCGCCTGCGTTTTCTCGTCATCGACGACAACGCCCATATGCGGCGCATCCTGCGCACCCTGTTGCATGGATTCGGCACCCGCGAGGTGTACGAAGCCGAGGACGGCGCCGCCGGGCTCGAGGCCTTCACCCATTACATGCCCGATATCGTGCTGACCGATTGGGTCATGCCAATCTTCGACGGCCTGGAACTGGCGCAGATGATCCGCCAGCCCGGCGCCAACGCCAATCCCTACGTTCCGATTATCATGCTCACCGGACATTCGGAAAAAAAGCGCGTGGTCGGCGCGCGCGAGGCCGGCATCACCGAATTCCTCACCAAGCCGATTTCCGCCAAGGCGCTGTACGAGCGCATCCTCAACGTCGTCGCCAACCCGCGCCCGTTTATAAAAACCAAGACCTATTTCGGCCCGGACCGGCGGCGCAACGTCAACCCCAACTATGTTGGGCCGGAGCGGCGCAAGGGCGGCAAGGCCGACGTCATCCGCCAGCAGCCACTGCTCGACAAAGTCTTGGGCTGAGCGTCAGGAGCGATCACCACAATGGCTCGTAAAGAAATCCCTTCGGTTGCGACCTTCGCCGATCACGAAGTGATCACGCCGCCGACCGATCTGCGCAAAGCGGTGACGCTGGCGACAAGCAGCGCGGACGACGATCCGGTGGCGCGCGCCGAGGCGGCGCTGGCGCAGCTTTCGAGCGAGTTTGGCGACTGGATGCACGCCGAATGTGAGCGGCTCGATGCGGCACGCCGGGAGGTCAAGCGCATCGGCTTCAGCAAAAAGACGCACGATGAACTGTTCCGGGCCGCGCACGATATCAAAGGCGAAGCCGCCACCTTCGGCTTTCCGGCGGTCAGCGGGGTCGCTGACAGCCTGTGCCGGCTGATGGAGCACACGCCGGATATCACCCGCATTCCGCTGGCGCTGGTAGACCAGCATGTCGACGCGGTGCGGGCCATCGCGCGCGAGCATGAACGCGCGGATTTCTCCGCCGTCGCCGCCGCGCTGACCAAGAAATTGCGTGAAGTCACCGACGAATTCTTGCGCGTCGAGAACAGCGACCGGCCGGATTATCTGGAAAGCATCTTCGCGCCGCCGCTTGCGCCTTAGAACCCGTCGTAATTCGCCTCGCTCGCAATAACGATTTTAGGCTGCTTCAACCTGCTCGTCTTCGTACGCTTCGGCCACCAGTTCGTCGCAGAACAGCCGCGCCTCTTCGCGCGCCGCTTCGGTGGCGAGGCGGCGTAGAAGCGTGAGCAGCGGTTCGACCTCGTCCAGCGCTGCGTGCTCGCAGCGGGTCAGCACGCGCTCGATCATGCGCCGCTTGAGCCGCGTACCGCCGCCCGGATCGCCGGAGAAGCCGCCTTCGCGCATCGCCCCGATCGCTTCTTTGAAGGCCGGATAGGTGGAGGCCGGCAATCCGGCCCGGTCGAACAGCGCGCGCAGACCGGAATGACCGCTGTCGTGGACAAAAACCGAAACGCGCTCGACCGGCATGTCGGCTAGCACGGCGAGTGCCTGCTCGAACAGCACGACATTGCCCGACACAAGCGCGCGCAAAATCAGCCCGGCCGTCAATTGGCCGGTGACCCGCAAATGCTGGATCAGCGGCCCCATCTGCGTCGCCGGCGCACCGGCAGCCAGCACCAAAGTCGCTTTTTCGCAGGCCTCGCGGGCGATGCGCTGCGCGTGGTCCGCCGGCAGCCACGCCCGCTCGGTGACGAGGCCGGTCAGCGTTTCCGCAAGCTTGGCGACCAGCGTCAGCCGCGTCGCCGCCGCAACGTCGGCACGCGCCAGCAGCGGCTCGCGAATGGCGGCAAGATAGCCGTGGCGCTCGACGATCCGCTCGATCGAGAACGGCGCGACGTCGGCACCGGAATTCTCAAGGAGGATGAGGCAGGCTTCCGCGGTCCCGACCTCGGCGACGGCCGCGGCGACCGAGCGCGGCAACGTGGCGCGGCCGGCTACCGCCGATTGCACGGCACCGCTCCCGGTCGCCACCGCGTCAACGAGGTCAGCATCCACGAATAGCGGCGACAACGCGAGCACCGGCGCGGCGATCTGCGGCTGGTCGGCGGCAAGCGCAAGCACGATGGCTGGCGGCGCGCTCGGGCTCGCCGCCAGCGCGTCCGCAAGCGCGCGGCGCACCAGCGGCGAAGCGTCGTCGAGCAGCATCAACATCGCACCTTCCGCAGCGGCGGCATCGTCGGGCGAAAGGTCGGAATAAAGATAGGCGCGCGCGAGCGCGCTCGTCGCTTCGGCACGCTCGGTGGCCGGCGCCGTGCGTACCCAGTCAAGAAAATCGCGGACGATCATCGATTCGCTCACGCCACGCGGGTTTGGTCGTTAAATGCGATGCTAGGAAAGCCGCCTTAACAAAGCGTTCACCATCGGCCTTTGGAAAGATTAACGGCGGACAGCCTTCGCGTCGGCGCGTCATGATCTCTTGACTGGATCCCTGAATAGGTCGAGCCATCCGCCGGACGCGGTCTTGCGCGTAGCTCCTACGTTGGCGTTTGGCACGCCCCAGAGAGCGCTGGCGAGGGGCGTCAGGGATGCCGGGCGATCGGCATCGGCAAACAGGCCGTTGAAGATCTGCTGGCGCTCGGGCTTGGCCGCCGTCGGCGCAGCTGGAGCCGCCAGGGCGACAGGCACGGCGGCGGCGGCCGGCTCCGGAAGCGCCGCCGGATTGGTCGCGGCGGCGAATGCGCCGGCGATGCCGGCGGTATCCGGTGCCGCCAGCGCGGGCGCGGGCGTGCGGGCAGCCGCTGCGGTGAAAGTCGCGCGGTCCTGGTTGCCGCGCGCAACGTCGTAACGCGCGGTCAGCAGATCACGCACCCGCGCGACGCTGCGGGGAGCGCCGCTGCGATCGTAGAAGATCGAGGGATTGGCTTGCGCCGCATGCGAGAAGAAATGCGAAGCTCTGGCGTCCGGATCGACGCCGGCCACCGTGATCAGCCGCGCCGCGCCGCCCACGCCGAGAAAATGCGCGATGTAGAGTTCGCCCTCGCTCGGCGCTCGCCCGAGCCGCTGGCTCAGGACATCCGCATTGGATTTGGTGAAGGCGCCGGCCATCACCGCGTTCGCGGTCGGGTCGCTGCGCAGCTTTAGAATCTCGCTGCGCAAGACCGGATCGCGCACCTCATACGTGCCGGATGCAGTTTTGCTGATGGCGTCGGAATAGCGGCCATAGCCGAGCGGCCCCCCCGCTTGCTTCATGGTGGCAAACCAGGTCTGCTCAATGAACTGGAACAGTCCGCGCGCGGACGAGGTCGAAGCCCCGGCGTGCGGATTGAGGCCCGACTCGACCTGCGCCGTCGCCAGCAGATAATTAAAGTTCGTGCCGGTGGCCTGCGACGCCTCGCGAATGGCGCCCGCCACCGCCGAGCCCGCGGCGGAATTGCCGGAATCGACCAGCATGGAACACTCCCTTGCCGGCTCCCACCGGCTGCCCATTCGGGCGTTAGGAATGATTAACTAGTATGGTAAATGGCTGCTTAACGTCAGGGAGGTTGTCATGACGGTACAGACGGCGGCGCGGCATAAGCGCGGCGGGGTTTATTACGAGGATTTCGCCCCCGGAGAGGTGGTCGAGCACCGCTATACGCGCACCGTCACCCAGATGGACAACATGCTGTTCTCCAACATGACGCTGAACCCGCAACCGCTCCATATCGACCGGCATTTCTGCGAGCAGGAGACCGAGTGGGGCCAGCCGCTGATGAATTCGTTGTTCACGCTGGGGCTGATGATCGGCATGTCGGTCTCCGACCTTACCGTCGGCACCACCATCGCCAATCTCGGCATGACTGACGTGAAATTTCCGCATCCGGTGTTCGAAGGCGACACGCTGCACGCCACCACCGAGGTCATCGGCAAGCGCGAATCGAAATCGCGCCCCGGCGCCGGCATCGTCGAATTTCACCACCGCGCCTACAACCAGGACAACAAGCTGATCGCCGAGTGCCGCCGCCAGGCATTCATGCGCATGCGGCCGAAGTGACGCCGCGCCCTGCCCCGCCGAACGGTGTTTGCAGTCGTTCCAAGTTTCGCACATTGACTCCGGTCCCGGCGGTTCTCATGATCGGGGTAGGACTGTGGGCGCGGCATGTTCAGGCTCGGCATGAATAAGAGGCGGCTCTGGCGACCGTTCATCGGCATCGTCGTTGCTTATGCCGTTGCCGCGCAAAGTCTGCTGATCGCGATCGGCGGTTTCCAGCTTATCGCGCAGGCGGACGGCGCAGCACCCGCTTTCGAGCTGTGCCTGCACGACGCGCAAGACGCGCCCGCCTTGCCGGCCAAGGCACCCAATCATCCCGGCTGCAATCATTGCATCTTCTGCTTTGCCGGATCGCACCACGCGGTGATCGGCTCGCCGCCGGTTCTGTTTGAACGCCTGTACGTTGCTGCCACCGATGCCGTGCAGGTTGCCGATACCCACGGCCAGCCTCTCCTTTCAGCCTATTCGATAGCAAGTCCCCGCGGTCCTCCGCTTCGCGCGTGACGTCGGGCGGCCCTACGCGGCCGCCGCACATTAGTTCACGCACGAATGGAGACCTGCAATGTTCCGCCTCTCGAGGTGTTCGCGCGCCTTCGCGCTGACAGCACTATTTGCTTTGTTGCCGTTTTCTCACGCGTCCGCCCACTGCTTTGTCGGCCCGCGTTTCTTCCCCGCGACACTGGTGATCGACGATCCCTGCGTGGCCGATGAGATGTCGCTGCCTACCGTGGACTGGTTCAAAACCGGCGATAATCCGCCGGCGAGCCAAATGGACATATCGGCCGAATTCGACAAACGCATCACCGAGGATCTCGGTTTCGGAATCAGCGATGTCTGGACGCAAATCCGCTCGCCCGGCGGTCCGATTCAGCAGGGCTTGGGTAACCTCGAAACAACGCTGCAATACCAGCTATTGAAGGACGCTTCGCACGAAACGGCGATGCTGCTCGGACTGATTGTCGACTGGGGCGGCACCGGCAACAGCAGCGCCGGAATAGCGACCCCTTATTCGACGCTCACCCCGACCTATTACTTCGGTCAAGGTCTCGGCGGACTGCCCGATGCACTCGGATTCGCCCGGCCGCTCGCGCTCACCGGTCAGGTCGGTTATCAAATCCCGACCACGTCGTTCGAAACGAGCACGGGCACCTTTATTCCGCAAGTGCTGGTCTACGGCGCGTCTCTGCAATACAGCATGCCGTATCTGAAATCCGAGGTGAAGGACTTCCAGTTCCCGGATTTCTTCAATCATCTGATTCCGATTGTCGAAATACAGTTGTTCACGCCGGTCGCCAACAATATCGGCAATCCGTCGATCACCACCGGCACCATCAATCCGGGCGTGATCTACCTTGCGAGCTATTACCAGATCGGGCTTGAAGCGATTATCCCGGTCAACGGCGCGAGTGGCAGCAATATCGGCGTGATGGGTCAAATGCACATCTATCTGGACGACCTGTTCCCCTCCACGCTCGGGCAACCGCTGATCGGCGGCACGTCCAGCCCCACCGCCAAACCACTCTAAGGAGCAAGCCATGCGTAAGCTTATCATCGCATCGCTTTTGCTGGTCGCGCTCGAAAGCGGCGTCGCGCGGGCGCATGCCTTCCTCGATCATGCCAACCCCCTGGTCGGCAGCACCGTGCAGAGCGCACCCCACGAAGTCACGCTGACGTTCACACAAAACCTCGAAGCGGCGTTCAGCAACGTGCAGGTTACGGATTCCAGCGGCGCGCGGGTCGATCAGGGCAAGCCGCAGATCAGCGGCAACACCATGCGGATCGGGCTGAAGGCACTCAAACCGGGTTCTTACCGGGTCCGCTGGCACGCCCTCTCGGTGGACACGCACACCACGGAGGGGAGCTTCTCCTTCACGGTCGGCGGATCATGATGCGCCGCGCTGCATCGACTGGAGGACAGCGTGAATGATCCGCTGATCTTCGCGCGCGCTGTTCATTTCGCGGCGACGCTTTCGGTAGCCGGCGTTGCGCTCTTTCAAATCTTCATCGCCGGCCCGGCGTTGCAGGCCAGCGGCGACCATACGGCGCTGCGGGCGACCGTCCGGCTTCAACTCACATACATCGCCTGGATCGCTTTGCTGGTGTGCACGATCTCGGGCGCCGTTTGGCTGGTCATCGTAGCCCAGTCGATCAGCGGCGATGAACTGAGAGATGTTTTTTCGCAGGACGTTCTCGGCACGGTGCTGCTGCGGACGGGCTTCGGCCAGGATTGGATCGCGCGGTTTGTTCTTGCTCTCCTCCTGGCGGCGATGTTGTTTTCGTTCCTGTCGCCGCAACCAACCAAGCCCATTTGGGTCAGCGTCGTCGCCGTGGCGCTCGCGGCGGGGCTTGCCGGGAGCCTCGCATGGGCCGGACACGCGGTCGGCGCCGAAGGGATCGAGGGCATCATCCATCCGGCCGCCGACTTCGTGCACCTCGTCGCCGCCGCAGCGTGGGTCGGGACGCTCCTGCCGCTGGCGCTGCTCTTTTCCGCCGCCCGACACGGTATTGCGTCGGTCGCAATTGCTCGCGTTGCGACGGTTCGGTTTTCGAATTTGGGCGTCGCCAGCGTCGCCACGCTCCTGGTCACCGGGTCGATCAATGCTTGGTATCTCGCCGGCAGCATTGCCGCGCTGACCGAGACCGATTACGGCCATCTCTTGCTCCTTAAGGTCGCACTCTTCATCGGCATGGTTGCGATTGCGGCGGTCAACCGCCTGCTGTTGATGCCGCGCCTCGTTCAGGACGCAAACGCCACAGCTTCGGCCAAAGCGTTGCGCCAACTGCGCCGCAACACGGCGATCGAGGTCGCCATGGGCGCAATTATCATCGCCATCGTCGCCGCGCTCGGCACCAACCCGCCGGGGTTCGAGGCGTTGACGCATATCCACCATTCCCATTGACGGACGCGGCCGTCCGAAGTGACATGGGCCGGAGGAAACCCCATGCGCTCGCTCCTCTTCGTTCCCGCCGACAGTCCCAAAAAGCTCGACAAGGGCATGACGAGCGGTGCCGACGCGCTGATCGTCGATCTCGAGGACTCGGTCGCGGCGGCCGGCAAGGCCCAGGCGCGGCTCAGCACGGCGGCGTTTCTCAGGGAAACGGCGGCACATGCGTCGCGGCCTTACCTCATCGTCCGCGCAAACAGCCTGAAGACCGGCCTGACCGACGCCGATCTCGACGCGGTCGTACCGGAAAGGCCCGACGCCATCATGCTGCCGAAAGCGGAAGGCGGGGCTTCGATTATTCACGCCGACGCCAAGCTTGCGGTGCGCGAAGCGCGGAGCGGGCTGGCCGACGGCCACATCAAAATCATCCCGATCGCGACCGAGACGGCGGCTGCGTTGTTCGCGGCTGGCAGCTATGCCGGCGCCAGCACGCGGCTCAGCGCGCTGACCTGGGGTGCCGAGGATTTGTCCGCCGAACTCGGCGCGGAAAGAAACCGCGACTCCGAAGGCGTGCTTCTCGACCCGTATCGATTGGCGCGGGCATTGTGTCTTGCAGCAGCAGCAGCAGCCGGCGTGACGGCGATCGACACCGTTTTTGTCGACTTCCGCGATACCGAAGCTTTCCGCCGCGAATGCGGAGCGGCGCGCCGCGACGGCTTTTCGGGAAAAATGGCAATCCATCCGGCCCAGGTGCCGATCATCAATTCGATCTTCACGCCGACGCCGGACGCGCTGCGGCAGGCGCAGGCGATCGTCGATGCGTTCGCCGCCAGTCCGGACGCCGGCGTGGTCGGCATTGACGGCCTTATGTTCGACCAGCCGCATCTTACGCGCGCCAAACGATTGCTGGCGCGGGCAACGCCAAGGCGGAAGCCCGCCCCTTGACAAACCGCGTGCGGCGTCCGATTTACGGTGCAAATGGCGCAGGGATTTCCCTGTCGGTACGATGGCTCCGGTGAAAACCGGGGCCATTTAGCTATTCGGGGAAGCCCTTCGCTGAAGGGAGACCGCGATGAGCGAAGAACGCGACTGCAAAAGATGCGGCAAACCGATCCCGCCGCGGCGACTTGAAGTGCTGCCCTATACCCGGCTCTGCATCGAATGCAGCGAAGCAATCGGCGGCGACTTCAAGACCTACGCTATTCCGGAAAATACCGGCAAGCCGGGCAGCCTGAAGAAGAACTACGGCAGTTGGAAAGTGGCAAGGAAGCGGCGCGAAATCATACCGATCGACAAGAAGTAGCGGCGTCGGCGCCTTGGGGCGTCGCCCGGCGAGGTAAGCCCGCGGCCGGCGTCTAAAGCGATAAGCAGTGAAAAATGACTCAAGGGGCGAGCGTCCTCGCGACACGGAAGCCGAGGTTGTAGAACCTGACGTCCGGAGGATTTTTGAGGCGGGCGGCCGAACGCAGCGACTGCGGAGACGGACTCCAGGAACCGCCGCGTAGAACACGCAGACTGCAACCGGCAGGCGTCCAGGCCGAGCCGTCCGTGGGTGCGCCGAAATAATTGTCATCATAGCAATCTTCGACCCACTCCCACACATTGCCGGCCGTATCGTAAAGGCCGAACGTATTCGGCTTGAACGATCCAACGGGCGCCGGCCCTTCGTTGTCCCATTTACTGTCGCAGATAGCGCAGTTGGCATTGCCCTTGCCGAGTTCCTCGCCCCACGGATAGGCGGTCGTGGTGCCGGCGCGCGCTGCGTATTCCCATTCGGCTTCGCTCAGCAGACGGTATTGCCGGCCGGTCATCCTGGAGAACCACGCCACATATTGCTGGGCATTATCCCAAGTGACGTTGATGACCGGCCTTGAGCCCCGCCCGAAGCCGCTGTCGCTGATGCGAGGGCACCCGCCAACCGACACGCAAGCGTCCCAGTCGCTGAACCTTAGCTCGAACTTCGACACCGCGAAGGGCTTGGCGATCGCGACCTGATGCTGCTTTTCATCGTCGTGACGACCCTTTTCCGTCACCGGCGATCCCATCGTAAAAACCCCGGCCGGCATTACGATCATCTCCGGGCAGTCCCTGGCGCACTCCTGGAAAGAACCCCCGGGCTTGAGCATTCGTTCGGCTTCGGCGGTGAGCACATAAGGCCGAACATTTGCGACCATATAAGGCCGCATGGTCATGAACCAATTGATCCGCTCCTTGATATACGCCTGATTGATCCAGCCGATCAGCACAGCGATCATGCCGACCAGCAGCGCGTAAATGAGCGCCTGCACGCGGCGTGCCCGCCGTCGTTGGCTCCTTCGCTCGCGCTCGGCGCGGCGGAAGACTTCGTCGGGGGGTAACCCGATCACCCGGGCGACGACTTTGGCGAGCGCAAGCTCCATCCCGTCGCCGTTTTCGCGCAAGTCCGCCGCCAGCACATCGACCGGGGTGTCCGTGATCGTGCCATCTTGCGCGACGGCAAAACGCAAGGCCGGCGGAAAGCATTCCTTCACCGGATCATCCGAAGCGCCATCGACGATCAGCGGGATCGACGGCCGGTCCGGGTGGCGCGATTTGAACTGCCGCAGCTCTTCGTTGACAAATTTGCTGAGCGCCGAGTGCGGCGAGGCCAGCACGATCAATGACGCGGACTCGTCGAGCGCGGTAATCGTCTCGTCGGCGAGCGATCGCCCGGCCTCGAACTCGAAGCGGTCGCGGAATATTGGCCGCAAATTTTCGGGAATCGGTCCTGCCGGCGTGACGCGTCCGACGAGGTCCTTGTCGATATGAAAGCCTTCGAGGCGGGCATGCACCCGCTTTGCAATGCCGGTGTCGGCATGGCTGTACGACAGAAACGCCCGATACTTGAACGATTCCCCCATGCTCTCCCAACCCACGACAGCAGGCCCCTCGCCGGTTGCGGCGTCCGCTAGCCCCTATGAAGACAGCAATTATTCTTTGGCACGATACGCGGTATTCGGGTCGAACACGCGCTCGTCACGGAATTCAAGCGTGACCGCACCGGACTTGCCGACCGGCACCGCGCGATAGAAGCAGGAGCGGCGGCCGGTATGACAAGCGCCGCCGGTCTGCTCGACTTTGAGCCAGACCGCGTCCTGGTCGCAGTCGATCCGCATCTCGACGACGCGCTGGGTGTGGCCGGAGCTTTCCCCCTTCCTCCACAGCGCGCCGCGCGAGCGGCTGAAGTACCAGGCTTCGCCGGTCGCAATAGTTTTCTTAAGCGCCTGCGCATTCATATGCGCGACCATCAGCAGGTCGCCGGTCTTGGCGTCGGTGGCGACGGCAGTGATGATGCCGTCGGCGCCGAACTTGGGCGTCAGCGCGGCGCCTTCTTCCAGTTCGGTGGCGGCGCCTGGCGCCGCGAACGGTGCTGTGTCGGACATGGCTGGTCTTCGTGTTGCTCGGCGGGCGGGGACTCTCGCCGCAGCCGGGTCATACCTATATAGTTTATCGGCTGTTCGACAAAGCCGGCTCGAAGCACGTCCGCCATGATCAACGACGTCTATAACCGCCGCATTATCGAACTCGCTGGCACGATCCCGCGGATCGGACGGTTGGCCAGTCCCGACGCCAGCGCCAAGGCGGTTTCCAAGCTGTGCGGCTCGACCGTGACCGTCGATCTGAAGATGGACGGCGACCGGGTCACCGATTTCGCTCATGAGGTGAAGGCCTGCGCGCTCGGCCAAGCCTCCTCCTCGATCATGGCGCGCAACGTCATTGGCTCCAGCGCCCACGAACTGCGCGCCTTGCGTGAAGGCGTGCGCAAGATGCTCAAGGAAAACGGTGCGCCGCCGGCAAACGGCAAATGGGTCGATATCGCGGTGCTCGAGCCGGTGCGCGACTACAAGGCGCGGCACGCTTCGACATTGCTCACCTTCGATGCTGTAGTTGACGCCATCGGCCAGATCGAGGCCAAGCGCGGTGTAAAGACCGCGGCGGAGTGAAGCCCGCCATGTCGCTCGACCACTTGTTCGACGCCTCGCGCCGCGCCCCGCGTCTTGCCGGCCGCGGTTTGATCAGGGCCTATCGCTACACGCTGTCGCCGCTGATCGGAATGAACTGCCGGCATCTGCCGACCTGCTCGGACTATGCTGATCAGGCGATCGAGCGCTACGGCCTGTGGGCCGGCGGCTGGATGACCTTGGCGCGGCTACTGCGCTGCCAGCCATGGGGCACCGCCGGGCTCGATTTCGTGGCCGAAGCGCTCCCCGCCAAAGCGCGCTGGTATATGCCATGGCGCTACGCGCGCTGGCGCGGCACCAGCGGGACACCGGCCGGATAGGCAACCGCCTTCCCCCATTTGCCTTCGCCGGGCCATGCGCTAAATAGCGATCAGTAACGCTTACCTGCGCTCGTTCGCAGGAGTGAGCAGAAGGAGCAAAAAATGGTCGCCGTGACCTTTCCCGACGGCGCGCGGCGGGAATACCCGCCCCACACCACCGGCCTCGACATCGCCAAAGGCATTTCGCCGTCGCTTGCCAAGCGTACGGTGGCGATGGCGCTCGACGGCAAGCTCGCCGATTTGAGCGACCCGATCGAGCACGACGCCAAGATCGAATTCCTCACCCGCGACGATCCGCGCGCGCTCGAGCTGATCCGGCACGACGCTGCGCATGTGCTTGCCGAAGCGGTGCAGTCGCTGTGGCCCGGCACCCAGGTGACCATCGGACCGGTGATCGAGACCGGCTTCTATTACGATTTCTTCCGCAATCAGCCATTCACGCCGGAAGACTTCGAGGCGATCGAGAAAAAAATGCGCGAGATCATCGCGCGCGATAAACCGTTCACCAAGGAAGTCTGGTCGCGCGACCACGCGAAGAAGGTGTTTCGCGACAAGGGCGAGCTGTTTAAGGTCGAGCTGGTCGACGCCATCCCGGAAGATCAGCAGATCAAAATCTACAAGCAGGGCGACTGGTTCGATCTTTGCCGCGGTCCGCACATGACCTCGACCGGCAAGATCGGCAGCGCGTTCAAGCTGATGAAGACGGCCGGCGCCTATTGGCGCGGCGATTCAAGCCGTGAAATGCTGTCGCGCATCTACGGCACCGCGTTTGCCAAGCGGGAAGAACTCGACGCCTATCTCAAGCAGATCGAGGAGGCCGAAAAGCGCGACCATCGCCGGCTCGGCCGTGAGATGGATCTGTTTCACTTCCAGGAGGAAGCACCCGGCTCGGTGTTCTGGCATCCAAAAGGCTGGACCTTGTTCCAGACGCTGGAAAACTACATCCGCCGACGGCAGAGCGAGGCCGGCTATCTCGAAGTCAACGCGCCGCAGCTGATCGACTCTTCGCTATGGGTCGCGTCCGGCCACATGACGACGTTCCGCGACGGCATGTTCCTGGTTGAGCCGCGCAAAGAGGACGAGCGCACCTACGTCATCAAGCCGATGAACTGCCCCGGCCATATTCAGATTTTCAAGAACGGGCTCAAATCGTATCGAGACTTGCCGTTCAAGATCGCCGAGTTCGGAAAGGTGCATCGCTTCGAGCCGTCCGGCGCGTTGCTCGGGCTGATGCGCGTGCGCGCGTTCACGCAGGACGACGCGCATATCTTCTGCATCGAGGAGCAGATCGCGCAGGAGGTGCTGGCGGTCAACGATCTGATCCTGTCGATCTACGCCGATTTCGGCTTCGACGACGTGCGCATCAAATTTTCCGACCGGCCGGAGAAGCGCA